>JAQIIU010000001.1 GCA_036946625.1 Methylorubrum populi | reverse complement strand
CACCGATCGACGAGTCAAAGCTATGTTCGATGAGACAACCGTGCAAGCGGCGCAAAGGTTTCCCGCCGACGCGGCCCTGCGTTCAGGACGGAAATCCGTGGCGGAACCTTGGCCATTCGGGGCGAGTACGCTGAAATGGTGCGAATTTCGACCGAGTGCCGGCCTTATGACATCATTTGTTGCGGGCTGGGCAAATGGGCCGCGTACCCGTTGTCCGGAATGCGGGAAGGGGCTGCGCCGGTGCAGGGCCCGAAAAAGGGGCCGGTCTCCCGGCCGCGTCCCGTCGTTCCGCTGCGGAAGCCGTGCCCGATCGCCGTGGATCGAGGCACCGCTCCCCGAGGGTGCGGAACCCGTCCCGCCTCCGGTCAGTAATCGTAGCCGCGCCGGTCGTAACGGCGGTCGTGACGGTCGCGATCCCGGAAGCGCTGCTCGCGGTAGTAGTCGTCCCGGTCGCGCATGCGCATCTCGCGCTGGAAATCGCGTTCGCGCTGCGCCCGGGACCGCAGATCGATCCCCGGCCGTCCGTCCGGGCCGATGATGATCGACCTGCGCGGAGGCCGGCAGCGCGGCGGTCATGGTCGCGGCAACGATGGTGCCGGCGAGCAGGCTCGTCACGGTCTTCATCATGATGTCGTGCTCCCTCTGGGCTTGGGAAACCAATGCATCGGTGCCGCCGCGGTTCCGACATGTGCCCGATCCTCCCGGATCGGCGCGGATAGATCGATCTCGATCGCGGTCCTCTCGGCCAAAGCGGGGTTTCTTCGATCTTTCGTTTGCGGGCCGGACGTGTCCGGTCTTGCCGCGGCCGGTCTTGCCGCGGCCGGCATCGCGGCCGATCACGGAGGCCCGACCCGGGGGCGGAGACGGCGCATCGGACCCTTTCACCGTCTGGTATGGGGGGGGGATCGAAGCGTGTCCCGCCGCGGACATCGCCCATCCCCGCGCCGTTCGTGTCCCGGAAGCCGTGCCCATGCCCGCCCTGCCGCTGATCCTCTATCCCGATGCGCGCCCTGCACCGCCCGGCCGGTCCCCTCACCGTGTCGGACGAGGCCCTGCGCGCGCTCGCGGCGGACGTGCTCGACACTCTCGGAGCCGTCTCGGCGATGGGGCTGACCGCGATCCATGTCGGGCGTCCGGAGCGGGGGTGGTGGTGATCCGCCTCCAGCCGGACGAGCCGCACGCGGTCTACGTCGATCCCGCCGTCGTCTGGGCCTCGCCGGGAGCGGGCCTCGCATCCGGAGGGGGAGCGTCTCGATGCCGGGCGTGGTCGAGCCGGTGGAGCGGCCGGCCCGGATCCGGGTGCGCTACCGCGACCTCGACGGCGCCGGGCGCGAGGAGGAGGCCGAGGGCCTGCGCGCCGCCTGGCCTGCAACACGAGATCGATCAGCTCGACTGGTATCTTCTGGATCGACCGGCTGACCCGGCTGCGCCGCGACCGGGCCCTCAAGCGCTACGCCAAGCTGCGGGCGCAGGGGGACGCGTGCGGGATCGTGAGGCCTCGTGAGAGGGGGACGGGGCCACGGGCGAGCGGCGCTCGGTCCGGGGCGCCGGGCATGGTATGCCGGGCGTGAGCACACCGTTCCGAGGGCCGGCAGCCGCCGTTCGGGGCGAGGCTTCCGCCGTCCGAGACCGATCCATGTCCCGCCTGCCGCTCTCCGTCCTCCGGACTCTGGCCGCCCCGGCCGTCATCGCCCTGATGCTGTCCGCCTCGTGCGCCGCCGCGCAGGGAGGGAGTGGGGGCGAGGACGAGCGATCCGAAGGCGCCGGCCCGGCCCGCCGCCCGTGATCGGCTGCACCTCGCTGGCCAATCTGCGCAGCCTCCTGCGCAGCACGGGGGGAGGACCGGGCCGCCGCGCTCGCGCTCGCCGACGATCCGAAATCCGATCTCGGCTGCAGCCCCGTGGGACCGCGCGGCGGGTCACGGGGCTCGCCGACCACGTCGCCCTCAACGGCCGCGCCTACGACTGCCTCGCGCTCAAGGGCACGGCGGTGTGCCACTGGACGGCGGCCGGCGCCGTCACGCCGCCCGAGCGGCCGGCGGTGAAGCCGGCCCGCGGCAAGTAGGGGCGGGGGGAGGGGCGCGGCCTTTAGAACCGCGCGGTCAGGAACAGGCGGACGTTGCGGCCCGGCAGCAGGATCTCGTCCTTCTTGAACGAGGGCCGCGTTGCGGATGTCGTCGTCGAGCAGGTTGCGGCCCTGGAGGCCGAGCGTCACCTCGGTGGCGCCGTAGATCGCCGGGTCGAGGGCCTGGGTGTAGGCGAGTTCGGCCCGCAGGTCGTTCCAGCCCGGGGTCGTCGTCTCGAACGGGGCGATCTCGACGTGGTCGAAGGGCGTGCAGGAGGTTGATCCGCGCGAACCAGCCGCCCGCCCGCACGAAGGCGCCGCCGCCGAGCCGGTGCGGCGGGATGCGCGGCACGTAGCTTCCGTCGTCGAACTGGGCCCGGACGAAATCGTACTGCGCCTCGATCCCCGCCCAGCCGTCGCCGACGGCGAACAGGTCGAGCTGCGCGCCGATCTCGGCGCCGGTGAAGGTGGCGTTGGCCTGCGAGTAGACGACCTGGCGCAGTTTCGTCGCCGCTGCCGCAGGAGGCGAAGTCGTCGTCGCAGCGGTTGCCGGTTGTCGCGCTTGTAGACGAAGCCGGTGTAGCGCGTGACGTAGCCGGTGGCGTCGAGGCGGCAAGGGGCCTTCCGCCCGGCGTAAGGGACATCTCGACCGTGCGGGCGCGCTCCAGCCGCAGGGTCGGGTCGCCGATCTCGAAGGTCGCGGTGGCGTCGTGCGGGCCTTGCGAGAACAGCTCGTAGCCGGTCGGCGCGCGCTCGACGTAGGAGCCGTTGACGCTCGCCACGAAGCCGTAGGGCAGATCCTGCAGGGCGCCGAAGCTGGCGCTCTTCGGGGGCGAAGCGGCGGGTCAGGGCAAAGCTCGCCGGATCGGTGCCGTCGGGCAGGTCATCGCCGGGAAACAGTGTCGCGATGCTGTTGAGCCGGTCGCCCCTCGATCCGGGCCGCCGCCTGGAAGCGCAGGCCTCCGCCCACCGCCAGTTCCTCGAACAGGTAGGCGGCGAGCATCCGCGACTCGGTCTTCGGCAGGAAGCTCTCGAGCCTGCGAGTTGAGCACGCGCCGGCCCGCCTGCACGCCGACCCGCGCCGGGTGAGCGTGCCCAGCGCCGTGAAGACCGGGACGTGCTGCGCCTCGAAGCGGGCCTCGACCTCGCGGTTCTTGAAGATCGCCTGGACCCCCTCGACTCCGTCCTCGCCGATGCCGATCTCCGCGTGGCGGTAGACGATCCGCCGGCCCAGACACGCAGCACCTCGAACGGCCCGTTCAGCGGCCGATATTCGCCGCGGGCGAGCAGGCGGTCCTGGTTCGGGGTCAGCCGGTGTGCGCGCCGCCCTCGGCCTCGCCGCCCGGGGATCTGTGTAGAGCGCGTCGTAGTGGCTGAACGCGAGGCCGACGAAGCCGCGCTCGCCGATCGCCGAGATGCCGACCGAGCCGCCCTGCGATTGCGGTGGCCGAGTTGCGCTGGATGCCGCCGGGGATCGCGTAGGAATCGGTGGCGGTCCTGAACCCGTCGGCGTGGACCGCGATGCCGTTCGCCCCCCGCATCGACGCTGGGCCGCCCCGGGTCCGGCCGTTGTCGACGCTTGTGGTGCCGGTTCGTGACCTGCCCCGTGATCCCGCGGGCGGGGGATGAAGGTCGGCACCTGGTTGTTCTCGGCCGAGACCACGCCGCCGATCGCGCCCGAGCCGTAGCGCAGCGTCGCCGGGCCGCGGATCACCTCGATCCGGCCGGCGTTGAGCGGGTTGACCGGCACCGCTGTGGTCCTCGCCGAGATCCGACACGCCGCCGTTGACGATGCCGTTCTCCTGGATGCGCCACCCGGGCGTTGTCGAGGCCGCGGATGATCGGCCGCGAGGCCGCCCCCGGCGCGTAGGTCGAGGCGGAGATGCCGGGGCCGGTCGAACAGCGCGTCGCCGAGCTGTGCGCGGCTGGTCGCGGGCGATCCGCTCCTGCGGCACCACCGTGACCGGCGAGAAGGTGTTCGTCACCACCGGCAGCAGCTCGGCCGCCCGCGCGGCGAGGGGTGGCCGGCGGGACCGCCGTGGCGGCCGGTTCGGCCTGGATCGGGCTCACCGAGGTCACGCCGATCTCCTCCAGCGTGGCGGCTTCCTGCCCCCGCGCCGTGGAAACCCGTGCCGGGCCGCGACCGTCAGACACCGCCCCCGCCGCCCAGCAGTCATCCGTCCCGAGCGTCCGCGCCGCATTCCCGTCGATCCAGCCTGGCTACGTTCACCAATGTTTCATTACCGAGGTGTTACAATGTTGCAAGGCCCTGTCCGCTCCGCTTGCCCGGGCAGGGACGATCCGGGCCCGGTGTGTGGCCCGGCCCTGCATCAGGCCGGTTCGCGGCACCGCAGGCGCTTGTGCCGAGCGGGGGCCGGAGGCCCACATCGAGTCTCCCGGAGGGCAGGTGCCGCCTGCCGGGGCCTCGACATCTCCCGGAACCCCGATGTCTGCCGACGTGCTTCTTCCCGCCCCTCCGCTTCCTCCTCCTCGGTCTCGCTCTCCTCGTCCTTCTCTTCCTGGTTCCGCTCGCGACCCACGCCCTGTGGTGGACCGCGAAGGGCGGACGCGCGGAGAACTGGTCGAGCGCGGACTGGTCGAGCGCGGGCCTGCTGCCGCCGGCCGCCGCCCGTGCCGGGGGCGATGGTGCGGGTCTACGCCGCCCGGGTCGGGCGCTGGCGGGGCATCTTCGCCCATCACAGTTGGGTGGTGGTCAAGGAAGCGAACGCCCCGCGCTACACCCGCTACGACGTGGTCGGCTGGGGCCGGCCGGTGCGCACCGACGCCTACGCGCCGGACGGGCGCTGGTTCGGCAACGCGCCGGAGATCGTGCTGGCGCTCGACGGCTCGCCGCGGCGGCGCGGGCGATTCCCGAGATCCGCTCGGCGGTGGCCGACTATCCCTACCGCAGCCTCGGCTCCTACCGGGCGTGGCCGGGCCCGAACTCGAAACACCTTCGCCGCCCACGTGGTCGCGCGCATCCCCGGCAACGACGTGCCGCTGCCGCCGACCGCGCTCGGCAAGGACTGGACGCCCCCGGGCCGCTATGCCGAGCGCACCCCGAGCGGCACCGGCCTGCGCCTGTCCTGGCGCGGCTATGTCGGCCTGACGCTGGGCTGGGTGGACGGGTTCGAGATCAACCTGCTCGGCGCGGGTGGCGGGCCTCGACTGGCGCCGCCCGGCCCTGAAGCTGCCGGGCTGGGGCCGGATCACCCTGATCCCCGGCGGCGACGCGGACAAGGGCGGCCCCGACGACGGGTCCGGAGCGCCGCCCGGCACCCGGTCCCGTCTCCGGTTGAGCCGGCCCCCGGAACGAGGCTCGGCGCCGCGACGTGCGTCCGGTCCGGAATGGGCCACGTCGCCCTGCCGCCGGCCGGCACAATCCAGCTTCGGGCTGTCGGCGACCGAGAAGGTCCCCTTGCCCCAGGTGGGCGCCGCGGGCGAAGGGCGGTCGCAGGGCCCGATCCGTGATACGAGCGCGCGGATCGGACTTCCGAGACCGGCGCGCTCCCAATGAACACCACGAACACGATGACCGACCTTGCCATCCGCCCGGCGCAAAGCCGCGACCACGACGCGATCTGGTCGATCCTGGAGCCGATCCTGCGCGAGGGCGAGACCTACGCCCTGCCGCGGGACTGGGACCGGGAGCGGGCGCTCGCCTACTGGTTCTCGCCGGCCCACCATGTCTTCGTCGCGGAAAGCGCGGGCGCCATCCTCGGCAGCTACTACGTCCGCGCCAACCAGCTCGGCCCCGGCGACCACGTCGCCAACGGCACCTACGCCACGCATCCGCGGGCACGGGGCCGGGGCGTGGCCCGCGCCATGGGCCTGCACTCCTTCGGGGCCGCCCGGACGCTGGGCTTCACGGCGATGCAGTTCAATCTGGTCGTCGCCACCAACACCCACGCGGTCGCCCTGTGGACGAGCCTCGGCCTCAAGGAGGTCGGCCGCCTGCCCGGCGTGTTCCGCCATCCCGCGCGGGGGGCCGTCGACGCGCTGGTGATGCACCGGGGCCTGTAATACCGTTTCCGATCGATCGCCTCGGGTCTGGCCCCCCTCCGTCATCGCGAGCGGCCGCGAAGCGATCCAGGGCGCGGGCATGTCCGCGCCCTGGATGGCCACGGCTTCGCCCCGCAAGGACGCAGGACAGGCCGAACGCATCGACCGGATGGCGTACGACTCCCTCCATTGAACACGGCCGCGCTTCGGGCAGACTGACCGTCGCGCACGCGAAGAGAGAATCGGTGCGCCGGAGGGCGCATCCTTGAGCTTCCTGATCTGCCTCGCGGCGCTCGTCTTCCTGATGGGAATCGCCTATCGCGGCTTCTCGGTGATCCTGTTCGCGCCCGTCGCCGCCATGGGCGCGGTGCTGCTGACCGATCCGGCCGCCGTGCCGATCCTGTTCTCCGGGCTGTTCATGGAGAAGCTGGTCGGCTTCCTGAAGCTCTATTTTCCCGTCTTCCTGCTCGGCGCCGTGTTCGGCAAGCTCGTGGAGATTTCGGGCTTCGCCCGCTCCATCGTCGGTGCCGTCACCGGGCTGCTGGGGGAGGGACGGGCGATCGTCGCCATCGTGCTGGTCGGCGCGATCCTCACCTACGGCGGCGTCTCGCTGTTCGTGGCGGTGTTCGCGGTCTATCCCTTCGCCGCCGAGCTGTTCCGCCGCAGCCGCATCCCCAAGCGCCTGATTCCCGGCACGATCGCGCTCGGCGCCTTCACCTTCACCATGGACACCCTGCCGGGCACGCCGCAGATCCAGAACATCATCCCGGCCTCCTTCTTCAAGACCGACGCCTACGCCGCCCCCTGGCTCGGCATCGTCGGCGCGCTGTTCGTGTTCGCGGTCGGCGTCGCCTATCTCGAATGGCGCCGCCGCCGGGCCGGCGACGAGGGCTACGGCGAGGGCCACGCCAACGAGCCGCAGGCGGCCGAGGACCGGGTCGTCATCCACCCGGCGGTCGCGCTGCTGCCGCTCCTCGTCGTCGGGATCGGCAACCGGCTGCTGCTCGCCTGGATCACCGGCGCCTACGGCGAGCAGGCGAGCGCGGCGCTCACCCCGGAGATGGCCGCCCACCCCGTCACCGTGCCGGTCAGGACGGTGGCGGCGATCTGGGCGGTGGAGGGCGCGCTGCTTCTCGGCATCCTCGCCACCGTGATCCTCGGCTACCGCAACCTCGCCGATCGCTTCTCCGACGGCTCGAAGGCGGCGGTGGCGGGTTCGCTCCTGGCCGGCATGAACACCGCCACCGAGTACGGCTTCGGCGCGGTCATCGCCGCGCTGCCCGGCTTCAAGGTGATCGCGGACGCGCTCTCGGCGATCCCCAACCCGCTGATCAACGAGGCGGTGACGGTCAACGTGCTGGCCGGCGTCACCGGCTCGGCCTCGGGCGGGCTCTCCATCGCGCTGGGCGCCCTGTCGGGCCGCTTCGTCGAGGCGGCGCAGGCGGCCGGCATCCCCCTGGAGGTGATGCACCGGGTCGCCGCCATGGCGAGCGGCGGCATGGACACGCTGCCCCACAACGGCGCGGTGATCACGCTGCTCGCCGTCACCGGCCTGACCCACCGCCAGTCCTACGGCGACATCTTCGCCATCACGATCATCAAGACCGTGGCCGTGTTCTTCGTGATCGGGGTCTATTACCTGACCGGCTTGGTCTGAGCGCCCGCCCGGCGCCGGGAGGTCGGCCGGGCGCCGAGGCCGTCGGCATTGGCGCGGCTCCAGGCGTAGCCCGTCATCCGATAGCGCTCGCCGGCCGGATCGCGACCGGGCCCGTCCTCACCCCGCCGTCCCGGCCTTCTGCCGCCGGGTCGGGTGGGTCATGGCTTCGAGTTCCAGAAGCTGATTGAGCTGGGCTTCCGTCAGCAGGCCCTCCTCCAGCACCAGTTCGGCCACCGGCCGGTTCTCCTTCAGGGCCCGGCGGGCGACGCGGGAACTCGCCTCGTAACCCAGCGTCGGCGCGAGCGCCGTGACGAGGCCGACCGAGCCCTGGACCAGGCTGCGGCAGCGCTCGCGGTCGGCCTCGATCCCCTCGATGCAGCGCTTGGTCAGGGTGTCGATGGCGGCCGTGAGCATCCGCAAAGAGCTCAGCACGCAGTAGCCGAGGGTCGGCTCGAAGGCGTTGAGCTGGAGCTGGCCGCCCTCGGCGCAGAGCGTCACCGTGAGGTCGTGGCCGATCACCATGTAGGCCACCTGATTGACCACCTCCGGGATCACCGGGTTGACCTTGCCCGGCATGATCGAGGAGCCGGCCTGCACCGCGGGCAGCCGAATCTCGCCGAGGCCCGTGCGGGGGCCGGACGAGAGCAGGCGCAGGTCGTTGCAGATCTTGGAGAGTTTCACGGCGACCCGCTTCAGGGTGCCGGAGAACAGAACGAAGGCGCCGAGATCCGAGGTCGCCTCGATCAGGTTCGAGGCCAGCACCATCGGCTGGCCGGAGAGCCGCGACAGCTCCTCCACCGCGAGCGCGGCGTAGCGCGGGTCGGCGTTGATGCCGGTGCCGATCGCGGTCGCCCCGAGATTCACCTCGCGAAAGAGGCCGACGATCTCGGTGAGCCGCGCCACGTCCTCCTTGATCGTGGCGTGGAAGCCGTCGAATTCCTGGCCCAGCGTCATCGGCACCGCGTCCTGAAGCTGGGTGCGGCCCATCTTCAGCACGTCGGCGAACTCCACCGCCTTGCTCTTGAAGGCGTAGGCGAGGTCGTCGAGCGCCTTCACCAGGGGTCGCGTGGCGAAGATCACCGCGAGCCGCAGGGCGGTCGGGTAGGCGTCGTTGGTGGATTGGGCCATGTTGACGTCGTCGTTGGGGTGCAGCGCGGCATAGTCGCCGGGCGCCCGCCCCATCAGCCTCAGGCCCACATTGGCGATCACCTCGTTGGCGTTCATGTTGGTCGAGGTGCCGGCCCCGCCCTGGATCACGTCGACCACGAAGGCTTCGGCGTAAAGGGGGTCGCTCGCGACGAGGGTGCAGGCCTCGTCGATGATCCGCGCCTTCGCCTTCGGCAGGTAGCCGAGCCGGTGGTTGGCCCGCGCCGCGGCCTGCTTCACCAGGGCGAGCGCCCGCACGAGGTCCGGGTAATGGCCCACCGGCACGCCGGTGATGGGGAAAGTTCGCCACCGCCCGCTTGGTGTGGAGGCCCCACAGGGCGTCCGCCGGCACCTCGCCGTCGCCGAGCAGGTCGTGCTCCGGGCGGGTTCTTCGACCGTCCAGCGCCACCTTGCGCACGGTGGCGACGGCGAGATCCTCCTCGTGATGGAGAGACTCCGCCTCGGCGGCGGCCGATCCCGCCGCACCGGCCGCGTCCTTCACGGCCTTCCGGGCTTCCTTCCTGCCCGTGCGCTTACTTGCGCGCTTGGCCGCGTCCTTGCCTGCGCGCTTGGCCAACCGCTTGGTCTCGGTGTCCGCCGTCGTCTTCGCCACGCAAGCCTCTCCGATCGAGGGTCGGGCCGGCCGGGTCGTCGGGTCCTTGCGGCCGGTTGCCGTCGGGACGGTCTTGAGATCCTTGCGTGCGGCTCTGTCAATCGTCCGCGGCCGGGGTTTCCTGTCAGGAACGGCGGATCGTCATCCGCGCGCTTTCAGAAGATCAGAAGAACAGCGTCGTGTTGAGGTAGCCGTAGAAGGTGTCGCCCGTGTCCGGCGCGTTGGGGGCGTTGCGCAGGACGTCGCCCTTGGCGAGGTAGGCGAGGCCGGTATCGAGGAGCATCGTGTCGGGGATGATCCAGTAGCGCAGGCGGCCCTCGATCTGGTGGCCGGCGAAGGTGCCGGAGCGGCCGGTGCGGTCGCGGATCAGGGTCGCGGCGAAGGTGTCGGTGGCGCTCTCCAGCCAGAGCGGACGGTAGGCGACGAAGACGTCCCAGACCGGGCTCGGGGTGATCTCGGCGCGGATCGAGGGCGAGATCAGGTTGGCGCGCTGCACCGGGCCGTAGAGGCCGGTCGGGCCGTACTCGAAGCGCCGGGCGCCGAACAGGGTGTCGAAGCGGCTGAATTTGCCGTCGTCGTTCCGGTCGCCGCTGGCGTGGTCGTAATGCAGCGAGAACCGGGGCTTCCACGCGTGGTCGAGGGTGTAGCCGACCTCGGCATGGACGAAGTAGGCCGAGACGGTGAGGTCGCGCAGGTCGCTGGCGGCGGCGGTCTCGCGGGCGAGGCCGGTCTGGTAGATCGCCTCGACATCGTAGTCGAACGCGCCCACCCGCGGCAGGCGGGCGAGCCGCATCCCGGGGTGTGAACAGGCGCCGGTCGCGGGTCTGCACCGAGCGCAGGCCGGTGCCCGAATCCTGCTCGTAGAGGCCGTAGCCGTAGAGTTCGAACGTGCCGCCGAAGATGTTCGCGAAGGTGTAGGAGGCGCCGAAGAGCTGCAGGTCCAGGCTCTCGCGGTCGAACGCGATGCCGTTGTCGAGGATGCCGTCGACGTCGTCGGGCAGCCTTGTGTGCGGCATCGACCACAGCAGCGTGAGCTTGTCCTTGTCCGCGCCCTGCCAGTCGAACACCACGCCGGTATAGGCGTTGATGGTGTTGCGGAACTGCTGGCGCGAGACGAGGCGGCGCGAGCCGATGTTCTTGGTGAAGCGGCCGACCGTCAGGCTGCTCTTCGAGCCGTCGCCGCCGAAATCCCCCAGGTCGACGTTGAGATAGGCCTGGCCCGGTTCGAGGGCGTTCACCTCCGTGGTGAAGGCCGAGGAATTGCGCTGCTGGAAATAGCCGCGGCTGTCGAACAGCTCCACCCCGAGGCGCACCGGGCCCTGGACCCCGTATTCCACGTGCAGGGTGGTGAGATACGAGTTCAGGATGTCGTTGGCGGCGAAGGTCGGCACCGGGCGGAACTGGTTGGCGATGCCCTCCAACCGCGGCCGGAACGAGCCGCTGATGCGCCAGTTCTCCGGCTCGCCGAGCGCCTTGTAGAGGAAATTCGGCAGCTTGGCCGGCACGGCCGCGAAGTAGGGGCCGTCCTGCGCCTTGCGCGCCTTGGCCGTCCCGGCCGGTCCCGGGGCGGTCTCGGGATCTGCGGCCCTGGGGGGCGGCCCGGCGAAAGGCCCGCTCTGAGCGCGGGCGGGGCCGGAGAGGAGAGGGGCGAAGGCGCCGGCCAGCAACGACGCATACAGAACCGAACGCTTCACGACACCTCCTCCTGTTCTTCCGCAGAGTTCGTTCGAGGTCGGTCAGACATCACCTAATCTGGTATACCAGCGCAAGGACTGCGTACATCATCCAGTCATTTTATTGGCGGGCCGGAGCGGCTCGATGCTGGCTCCGACCAGTTTCCCACATGGCGTTCCAGGCTCAAAACGAAACGAAATCAGGGATTTGATCTGAAATCCGTGCCTTGATTCTGCGAATATCCTTTGTTTCCTCGCGGCAACGGCTTGGCCGAAATCCCGCGATGGCTTGGATTTCTCGGGATTAATTTCGAATCTGCCTTCGAGGATATCGGACGTGCCGGCCAAGGACCATGCGGAAGCCTTCCCGATGGTCGAGACGGGGCGCGCCGACGCCTTCGTGATGGACGACGTGCTGCTCGCCGCCCTGGTGGCCGGCTCGAAGACGCCGGAGGCCTACGCGATCTCGTCGGAGGCGCAGTCGCGGCCCGAACCCTACGGCATCATGCTGCGCAAGGGCGACGCGGCCTTCAAGGCCGTGGTCGATGCCGCCACCGCCGCGCTCTACCGGAGCCCGGAGGGCCGGGCGCTCTACGACAAGTGGTTCACCCAACCCATTCCGCCGCGGGGCATCGACCTGAAGCTCCCGATGAGCGAGGCGATGGCCAGAACCTTCGCCAGCCCCAGCGACAGCGCCGACCCGGCCGCCTACTGACGGCGTCGGGGCGAACCGATGACCTACCTCGATGACCTACACCTGGAACTGGGGCATCTTCCTCGAACCCTCGGCGGAGGGCACCGGCAGCTATGCCGGCATGCTGCTCTCGGGGCTCGCCTGGACGGTGCTGACGGCCCTGTGCTCCTGGGTCATCGCCTTCGGCCTCGGCTCGGTGGTCGGCGTGATGCGCACGCTGCCCTCGCGCGCGGCCAACGCGGTCGGCGCAGCCTATGTCGAGACGTTCCGCAACGTGCCGCTGCTGGTGTGGCCATCGCCCGGGCCCTCGCCATGGACCCGGTCGTGATGCTGTATGGTCGAGCTCGCCGCAAGGTGGCCGACCGGGTGGTGTTCATGGATCGCGGCGAGATCGTCGAGGATGCCGGCAAGGCCGCCTTCTTCGACCTGCCTCCGCAGCGCGCGGGCTCAGCGGTTTTTGTCGAAGATCCTCGCGCATTGACGGCGGGGCGTGCCGCTTCGCTCTCCCGGAAATGGCCTTGCGGCTGTACGCCGACTCGTTCCGCGGCTGAACCGGCCCTTTTTCCGTGCGTTGAGCCATGGCGCGGGTTTCCGACCCGCTTCGGGCGGAACAGGCCGCCCCGGCACTATCCGGCCTACGGCCGGAGCAGAATGGTTTTTTCGAAAACAGCGCTCCCCCGATGCCGCGTTACTTCTTCGACATCAACGACGGCGTGGACCTGAAGGACGAGGTGGGTCGCGAGATCCGGGATCCGCTCGCCCTGCGCCGGGAGGCCCTGCGGGTCATGACCGCGCTGATGGCTGCCGAGGCCGAGGACAGCCAGGACTGCACGCTGGTCCTGACCGTGCGCAACGAGAACGGGGACGGCGTCATGACGATCCGCCTCGTCTGCCAGATCGACGACGGCTGAACGACGGAGGCATCCGCCGTTCCCACGGGACATCGGGTGTCGTGGGAGGCCGGGCCTCGGCCGGCGTGTCAGATCCGGTCCCGCGGGCCGGGTGCGGCCGGTCGCCCCGGGACCCTGCCTTCCGTCGCGGGCACGCTCTCACGGGCGAGATCGATCCGGATCATGTCGAGCAGGACGCGGAGCCGGTGAAAGCCCGAGACCGGAAGTTTCGCGCGGGCGGCCTCGCAGAGCGCGGCGACCGCGACGATGGCATCGGCGTCATGCGTCGGCATTGTCCTTCCCGGTTCGGAGAGCGATGATCGCGGCAAGGAGGCTCACGCGGTGGCAACGGTCCGTTCAACGAAGCGCCGCAGCGGGAAGATTTCCGCGAGGGGCACATTCGATGGACCGGCATCGATCGGTCGAAGGGGCGCCGTCCATCATCGCATCGGCGGCGATAGTGCGCCTCGAGAGAGGTTCGACGCGTTCGGGCTTCGGCGGTCCTTCGGCACCGGGAGGCCATGCCGCCGACGGAAGGTCAAGGCGCATCCGTCCCCCTCCGCATGCGCGGCGCCGGAAGGCCCGGGCAAGGGGACAGCGCCGTACGTCGCCGCAAGTCCATCGGCCGCATCCACGGGCTGAAGGCCAAGAAGGCACCTTGAGGCGCCTTGGGCCCGCCCCGAGGCGCCTTGGGCCCGCCCCTCTGATCGTCTCCCCATAACCGCACCGCGCCCGAAGCCGTTCCTCGTGGGCCGCGGCGGCGAAGCGGTGACCGCTCCCGGCCGCGGCTCAGCCGAGTTCCTGCGCCGCGCCTTCGAGCGCGCTCAGGAGGGGCTCGATCTGCGCCGCGCTCAGATCGTGGAAGCCGAGGGTGCGGCCCATCACGATGCCGAGCAGCGCGAAGAACAGCGCCGCCCCGACCCCCGGCGGCCCGTCCGCGGCCTCGAACCGGGCCAGCCGCTCGGCGACGAAGGCGCGGTAGCCCGCGAGCGCCTCCGGGGTCTCGGCGGAGGCGAGCAGCAGGGCGCGGGTGAACTCGTCCTCCTCGCGATAGCTGCGGCGCAGGTGGTCGATCATCCCGAGCGCCAGCCCCGCGGGACCCGGCGGGTGCTCGGCCTCGCAGGCGGCGATGCCCGCGCGCAGTTCCTCCAGCTTGCGGGCGAGGAGGGCGAGGATCAGCGCGTCCTTCGAGGCGTAGTGGTGCAGCACGCCGCCCTTGCTCAGGCCCGCCTGCGCCGCCACGGCGTCGATGGTCAGCGCCCGCGAGCCGCTCCGGCGCAGCACCGCGCCCGCCGCGTCGAGGATCACCCCCGCACGGTCGTCGCGCCGGCTGCGCGTCCTCTGCGACATGAGCGCTCCCGAAGCCTCGAATAAAAACCGTCTGGACGGTCGGTAAGATACGCGATAGGTCTGCGCCGCGAAAGCCGCCGTCGCAGCAAAGCCGCTCCTCCCCCCCCGCTGTCCGGAAATTCGGCCGATGTCCCCACGGCTCCGTCCCGTCGTCGCCCTGATCGCCGTCCTGTCCGCCGCGGTCCCGCCGGCCGCGCGCGCCGAGACGCATGCCGAGATACCCGCCGAGACACCCGCCGCCGTCCCGGAGGCGGAGGACCGCTCCGTGGTGCTGGTGCGGGTTCTGCCGGCGAAACGGAGCGCCGTCGCCTCGGACGTGGTGCTGACCGGCGACATCCAGGCCCAGGCCCAGACCAACGTGGCCTTCCGCACCAACGGCAAGGTCGCCGAGCGCCGGGTCGAGGTCGGCGACCATGTCGGCGCCGACCAAGTGCTCGCGGTGCTGGAGCCGCTGGTGCAGCGGGCCAATCTCGACAACGCCCGTGCCGCCCTGGTCTCGGCGGAGGCGCAGCTCACCCAGGCCAAGGTGACCTTCGAGCGCCAGAAGCAGCTCATCGGCGGCGGCTACACCACGCGGCCGGCCTACGACAACGCCGAGCAGCAACTGCGCACCGCCCAGGCCGCGGTCGATTCGGCCAGGGCGGCGCTCGGCACCGCCGAGGAGCAGCTCTCCTACACGGAGCTGCGCGCCGGCGTGCCCGGCATCGTCATGAGCCGGACCTTCGAGGTGGGGCAGGTGGTGCAGGCGGGCCAGGCGGTGATGGTGCTGGCCCAGGACGGCCCGCGCGACGCGGTGTTCAACGTCTACGAGGCGCTGACCGCCAAGCCGCCCGGCGACAAGACGATCCACGTCACGCTCCAGTCCGACCCGGCCGTGGGGGTGACGGGCCATGTGCGCGAGATCTCGCCGACGGTGGATGCGGCGAGCGGCACGGTGCGGGTCAAGGTCGGGCTGGAGACGACGCCGCCCGCGATGTCGCTCGGCGCCGTGGTGATCGGCCGGGGCCGCTTCGCCTCGCGCGAGGCGGTGGTGCTGCCCTGGTCCGCGCTCTACCGCTCCGACGACCGCCCGGCGGTGTGGATCTACGATTCCGCCGCGGGCACGGTCTCGGTCCGGGCCATCGAGATCGACCGCTACGGCTTCGACGGCATCGTGCTGAAGGGCGGCGTCGAGCCCGGCGAGACGGTGGTGGTCGCCGGCATCCAGTTCCTGCGTCCCGGCCAGCACGTCGCGCTGGCCGGGCAAGGGGACGCGCAGGGGGACGCGCAGGACACCACGAAGGCCGCGATGGGGGAGGCCGGACGATGAGGCGTGCGCGGCTTCCCTGCGCCCTTCTCTGCGCCGTCTCGCTCGCCGCCTGCCAGCCGTCGCAGGAGGTGCCTCCGCCCCCCGTGCGGCCGGTCCTCACGGTCCTGGCGCAGCCGACCGACAGCGAGATCTTCGGCCCCTTCGCCGGCACGGTCGAGCCGCGCTACCAGTCGCAGCTCGGCTTCCAGATCGGCGGGCGGGTGGTGGCGCGCGACGTCACCGTCGGCGACGTCGTGAAGAAGGGGCAGCGGCTCGCCGCCCTCGATCCGATCGTGTCGCGGTTCGACCTCAGCCGCGCCGAGGCGGATCTCGCCGACGCCAGGGCGCAGGCCGAGAACGCGACCGCCACCGAGGCGCGCACCCGGCGCCTGACGGAGGGCGGCAACGTCACCCAGGCCCAGCTCGATGCGGCGGTGGCCCGGCGCGACACCGCCCAGGCCCGCCTCGCCCAGGCCGGGGCCAGCCTGCAGAAGGCCCGCGACCAGATCGGCTACACCGAACTGCACGCCGATTTCGACGGCGTCGTCACCCAGCGGCTGGCCGAGGTCGGGCAGGTGGTGAGCCCGGGGCAGGGGATCGTGACGCTCGCCCGGCCCGAGACCCGCGAGGCGGTGGTCGACATCCCCGAGACGCTCGCCGGCGCCATGCCCAAGGACGGCCTGTTCACGGTGGTGCTCCAGAGCGCGCCGGAGATCACCGCGCGGGGGCGGGTGCGCGAGGTCGCGCCCTTCGCCGAATCCGGCACCCGCACCCGGCGCGTCCGCCTGACGCTGGAGGATCCGGGCCCCGCCTTCCGGCTCGGCGCCACCATCACCGTCTCGCTGGAGCGCCGCACCGAGCGCCGCATCGTCCTGCCCGCCACCGCGCTGCTCGACGCGGACGGGCGCCGCTCGGTCTGGATCGTGCCGGGAGCGGGCCGGCCGAAGGGCACGCCGGGGGCCATGCCCGGGGGCGGGGACCTGCACGTCGCGCGCCGCGACGTGACCCTCGACGGGGACGGGCCGGACGGACACGGGCGCATCGCCGTGCGCGCGGGGCTGGAGCCCGGCGAGCGGGTCGTGACGGCGGGCGTGCACTCCCTGCGCGACGGCCAGACCGTGCGCCTGGCCGACGAGCGGAACTGAGCCGGCAGAAGGGTTACGCCCGTGAAGGACTTCAACCTCTCCGACTGGGCGCTCGGCCACCGTTCGCTGGTCTGGTTCCTGATGCTCGTCTGCCTGGTCGCCGGCGTGATGGCCTATTCGCGGCTCGGCCGCGAGGAGGACCCGCCCTTCGCCATCAAGACCATGGTGGTCCAGGCGAGCTGGCCCGGCGCCACGATCAAGGACACCCTCGATCAGGTCACCGACCGGATCGAGAAGGAGTTGCAGCAGATCAACGCCCTCGACTACGTCAGGAGCTACACCACGCCCGGACAGGCGACGGTGTTCGTGCAGTTCCGCGACACGACGCGCAAGGAGGAGATCCAGCCCGCCTTCTACCAAGTGAGGAAGCGGCTGGGCGACATCCAGCACACCTTCCCGCAAGGGGTGCAGGGGCCGGCCTTCAACGACGAGTTCGGCGACGTCTACGGCAACGTCTACGCCTTCACCGCCGACGGCCTGACCCACCGGCAGTTGCGCGACTACGTCGAGGGCGTGCGCACCGAGATCCTCAAGGTGCCCAACATCGGCAAGACCCTGCTGATGGGCGTGCAGGGCGAGACGATCGATCTCGATTTCTCGACCCGCAAGCTCGCGGGCTACGGCATCGACATCCAGGCGCTGATCAAGGCGCTGCAATCGCAGAACGCGGTGGCCGCCTCCGGCGTGGTCCAGGCCGGCCCCGAGCGCGTCTCCCTGCGGGTGAGCGGCCAGTTCACCTCGGAAGCGTCGCTGCGCGACGTCAACCTGCGCTTCAACGACCGCTTCTTCCGCCTCGCCGACGTCGCCGAGATCTCCCGCGGCTACGAGGATCCGCCCGCGGCGATGTTCCGCGTCGGCGGCAAGCCGGCGATCGGGCTCGCCATCGCCATGCGCCCCAACGCCAACCTCCTCAAGTTCGGCGAGGATCTGAAGGCGCGCATGCACGTCGTCGAGGGCAAGCTGCCCATCGGCGTCGGCATCCACCTCGTCTCCGACCAGCCCAAGATCGTGGAGGAAGCGGTCGGCGGCTTCACCAAGGCGCTGGTCGAGGCGGTCGTCATCGTGCTGGCGGTGAGCTTCGTCAGCCTCGGGCTTCGCGCCGGCCTCGTCGTCGCGGTCTCGATCCCGCTGGTGCTCGCCATCGTCTTCGTGGTCATGCAGGTGATGGGCGTCACCCTCCAGCGCATCTCGCTCGGCGCCCTCATCATCGCGCTGGGGCTCCTCGTGGACGACGCGATGATCACCGTCGAGATGATGGTGGCCCGGCTCGAACTCGGCGACAGCCTCAAGAAGGCGGCGACCTTCGCCTACACCTCCACCGCCTTCCCGATGCTCACCGGCACGCTGGTGACGGTGGCGGGCTTCCTGCCGATCGGCTTCAACGGCTCTTCCGCCGGCGAGTACACCTACTCGCTGTTCGTGGTGATCGCCGCCTCGCTCCTGATCTCCTGGGTGGTCGCGGTGCTGTTCGCGCCGCTCATCGGCGTGACCATCCTGCCCAAGGCCATGAAGCACCATGCCGAGCGGCAGGGCCTGTTCACCCGTGCCTTCATGGCGGTGCTGCGCGTCGCGATGCGGCTGCGCTGGATCACGGTTGCGTCCTGCGTGGTCCTGATGGGTCTGGCGGTGGTCGGGATGGGGCACGTGCAGCAGCAGTTCTTCCCGTCCTCCGACCGCTCCGAGGTGCTGGTCGACCTGACGCTGCCGCAGAACGCCACCATCACCGAGACGCGGGCGCAGATGGACCGCTTCGAGGCGCATCTGAAGGGCGACCCCGACATCGAGCGCTGGAGTTCCTACGTCGGCCAGGGCGCGGTGCGCTTCTACCTGCCGCTGGACCAGCAGCTCGCCAACGCCTTCTTCGGGCAGATCGTGATCGTCACGAAGTCGCTGGAGGTCCGCGATCAGGTGATCCGGCGGCTGCTGAACATCGGCCGGCACGACTTCGTCGGCACCGACGTGCTGGTGCAGCCGCTCAATCTCGGCCCCCCCGTGGGGCGCCCGATCCAGTACCGCCTGTCCGGGCCCGACGTGCAGGAGGTGCGCCGCCTCGCGCTCAAGCTCGCCGACGTGGTCGCGGGCGACAAGCGCCTCGCCGTGCCGACCTTCGACTGGAACGAGCCCGGCAAGGTGCTGCGCGTCGAGATCCTTCAGGACAAGGCGCGCCAGCTCGGCGTCACCAGCCAGGACATCGCCGGCATCCTCAACGGCGTCGTCGGCGGTCAGGCGATCACGCAGGTGCGCGATTCGATCTACCTCGTGAACGTGGTCGGCCGGGCCCGCACCGTCGAGCGCACCTCGCTCGACACGCTCCAGAGCCTTCAGGTCGCCCTCTCCAACGGCTCGGTCGTGCCGATCCTGGCGTTTGCCAGGATCGACTACGACCTCGAACAGCCGATCGTCTGGCGCCGCAACCGGGTGCCGACGGTGACGGTGCGCACCACCATCATCGACGCGACCCAGCCTCCCACGATCGTCGCCGCCCTGAAGCCCGCCATCGACGCCTACGCGAAGGCGCTGCCGGAGGGCTACACGCTGGCGACCGGCGGCGCGGTCGAGGAGGCCGGCAAGGGCCAGGGGCCGATCGCCGCGGTGGTGCCGGTGATGCTGCTCGTCATGGCGCTGTTCCTGATGATCCAGCTCCAGAGCTTCCAGAAGCTTTTTCTGGTGTTTTCCGTCGCCCCCCTCGGCCTGATCGGCGTGGTCCCGGCGCTCCTGCTGTTCGACAAGCCGATGGGCTTCGTGGCGATCCTCGGCATCCTGGCGCTGATCGGCATCATCGTGCGCAACGCCGTGATCCTGGTGAGCCAGATCGAGGAATGCGAGGCGGAAGGGCTCGGGCCCTGGGACGCCGTGGTCGAGGCCACCCGCCACCGCATGCGGCCGATCCTGCTGACGGCGGCGGCCGCCAGCCTCGGCCTGATCCCGATCGCCCGCGAGGTGTTCTGGGGGCCGATGGCCTACGCGATGATCGGCGGCATCCTGGCGGCGACGGGGCTGACGCTCCTGTTCCTGCCCGCCCTCTATGTCGGCTGGTACCGGATCGAGGCGCCGCCGCGGGGCGCGGCGGTCGAAAGCCGCGCCGCGGGCCACTGACGGCGCCCGCCGAATCTACGGGTCCGGCTCCTCATGGGATTCGGCGGATTCGGTCTCTCGGCAGAGAGGATTCATTCCGCCGACCGGGCTGGGGCCGGATCCATCATGCCGTTCACGCGCATCGGCCCGCGTCATGCGCGCGTAAACGTACCATCCCTGCCCTGATCGCATGGCCGGCCTGTGCGGCCTGTTGCGACGCCAAAATCCCTTTTCGTCTGTCAACCCATCCGCTAGGCACGTGCCGAACGCCGCGGCAAGGCGGCGGCTTCGATGCACCTTCAGGCGAGCCGGCTGCCCGCGATGACCACCGACCACGCCACGGCCCATTCCCATCCGCTGGAGCGCGATGCGCAGGCGGCGATGAGTCATCACGACGTCCACCCGAACGACATCGCGCTCGGCGTGGTGATCGGCCGGGCGTCGGAATATTTCGACTTCTTCGTGTTCGGCATCGCCTCGGTGCTGGTGTTCCCGAAGGTGTTCTTCCCCTTCGCCGAGCCGCTCACGGGCACGCTGTACGCCTTCGCCATCTTCGCGCTCGCCTTCGTCGCCCGCCCGCTCGGGTCGATCTTCTTCATGTGGATCCACAAGCGGCACGGGCGCGGGGTGAAGCTCACCCTCGCCCTGTTCCTGCTCGGCGGCTCGACCGCCGCGATCAGCTTCCTGCCGAGCTACGACTCGATCGGCGCCGTCGCCATCGAGCTGCTCGCGGTGCTGCGCGTGGCGCAGGGCTTCGCGCTCGGCGGCGCCTGGGACGGGATGGCCTCGCTGCTGGCCCTCAACGCCCCCCGGGAGCGCCGCGGCTGGTACGCGATGATCCCGCAGCTCGGCGCGCCGATCGGCTTCATGGTGGCGAGCGCCCTGTTCGCCTTTTTCGTCGTCAACCTCACCGAGGCCGACTTCACCGATTGGGGCTGGCGCTTCCCCTTCTTCTGCGCCTTCACCATCAACGTCGTGGCCCTGTTCGCCCGTCTCCGGCTCGTCGCGACGCCGGAATTCACCCGGCTCCTCGACAAGGGCCGCCTGGAGCCCGTCGGCATCGTCGACCTCGCCCGCCATCACGCGCTCGACGTGTGGATCGGCGCCTTCGTGCCGCTGGCGAGCTTCGCCCTGTTCCACCTCGTGACGATCTTCCCGATCGCCTGGCTCGCCCTGTCGAGCGACCGCTCGGCGGGCGACTTCCTGATGGTGCAGTTCTCCGGCGCCATGGTCTGCGCCGGCGCGGTGGCCGCCTCGGGCCTGATCGCCGACCGGATCGGACGGCGCAACGTGCTGCTCGTCAGCGCCGGGCTGATCGCCGTGTTCGCCTGCGGCAGCATCCTGGCGCCGCTGATCTTCGGCGAGAACGCCATCGGCCAGACCATCTACGTCAATATCGGCTTCATGCTGCTCGGCCTGTCCTACGGTCAGACCGCCGGCGCCGTGACCTCGCGGCTCGGCGCGCGCTACCGCTACACCGGCGCGGCGCTCACCTCCGACCTCGCTTGGCTGTTCGGCGCGGGGTTCGCGCCCCTCGTGGTGCTGTACCTCTCCACCGAGTACGGCCTCGCCATGGTCGGCGTGTATCTGCTCTCGGGTGCGCTGGCGACGCTGCTCGCGCTCGCCCTCGACCGCTCCGAGATGCGCCAGATGTGATTGCCTGAGGCCCCCGCGGGCGGATCGTCCGTCCGCGCGGGCCCCTGAGAGAACCGAACCGTCGCCGTGCGGGAAGAGTCCCGCGCGGCCCTTGCGATGGAACGAAGATTCGTGGCCATGACCGCCGACCGTTCACCGAGCGCCCGTTCCGGGGCCGGCTCCGCGCGCCGGATCCTGCGGGGTCTCGTCCTGCTGCCCCTGTTCGGCCTGCTCGCCGGCTGCAACCTCGTGGTGATGCAGCCCTCCGGCGACATCGCCGTGCAGCAGCGCAACCTCGTCGTGGCGTCCACGGGCCTGATGCTGCTGATCATCGTGCCGGTGATCGTGCTGACCCTCCTGTTCGCGTGGCGCTACCGCGCCTCGAACACGGCCGCCCGCCACGACCCCGACTGGGACCACTCGACCGCGCTCGAAGTGGTGATCTGGACCGCGCCGCTGCTGATCATCATCGCGCTCGGCGCGCTCACCTGGATCAGCACCCACACCCTCGACCCGTTCCGGCCGCTCGCGCGCATCGAGCCCGGCAAGCCGGTGGCGGCGGAGGTGAAGCCGCTGGAGGTGCAGGTCGTCGCCCTCGATTGGAAGTGGCTGTTCTTCTATCCCGAGTACAACGTCGCGACCGTCAACGAGCTGGCCGCGCCGGTGAACCGGCCGATCAACTTCAAGATCACCGCCTCCTCGGTGATGAACGCCTTCTACGTCCCCGCGCTCGCCGGCATGATCTACGCCATGCCCGGCATGCAGACGCAGCTCCACGCGGTGATCAACCGGGCGGGCGAGTACGACGGCCTGTCCTCGCACTACAGCGGCAGCGGCTTCTCGCGCATGACGTTCAAGTTCCACGGGCTCGACGGCGACGGCTTCGACCGGTGGATCGCCAAAGCGAAGCAGCAGGGTTCGGACCTGAGCCGCGATGCCTATCTCGAGCTCGAGCGCCCGAGCGAGCGGGTGCCGGTGACCTACTATTCCTCGTTCAGCGACGGGCTCTTCGGCAGGATCGTCGGCATGTGCGTCGTTCCCGGCAAGATGTGCATGCACGAGATGATGGCCATCGACGCCAAGGGCGGCGCCGGCAAGGAGAGCCGGGAGAACGCCGAGCGGCTCAGTTACGACAACCGCCACACGCAGCGCGGCGACGAGGCACCGGGGGCGACGACGCCGGCCTCGCACCGCGCGCCCAAGAGCGAGTCGCCCGACGCCAAGGACCACGAGGGGAGCGGCCAGGACCACGTCGCTCCCGACCAGACCAACGACTGATCCGTCGCCGCATCAGGATTCACGGACGAGTTCGACCCATGTTCGCAAACACGGACCTGCAGCACCTGCTGTTCGGGCGCCTCTCCCTGGAGGACATCCCGTACCACGAGCCGATCCTGCAAGTGACCTTCGCAGGGGTGGCGGCGGCGGGAATCGCGGTGCTCGCCGCGATCACCTATTTCCGCTTCTGGGGCCCGCTCTGGCGCGACTGGCTGACCTCGGTCGATCACAAGAAGATCGGCATCATGTACGTCGTCCTGGCGCTCGTGATGCTCCTGCGGGGCTTCGCCGACGCGCTGCTGATGCGCACGCAGCAGGCGATCGCCTTCGGCGCCAACGAGGGCTACCTGCCGCCGCACCACTACGACCAGATCTTCACCGCCCACGGCGTGATCATGATCTTCTTCGTGGCGATGCCCTTCGTCACCGGCCTGATGAACTACGTCGTGCCGCTGCAGATCGGCGCCCGCGACGTCGCCTTCCCGTTCCTGAACAACTTCTCGCTCTGGATGACGGTCTCGGGCGCGGTCACCGTGATGATCTCGCTGTTCGTCGGCGAGTTCGCCCGCACCGGCTGGCTCGCCTACCCGCCGCTGTCGGGCGCGGACATGAGCCCGGGCGTCGGCGTCGACTACTACATCTGGGGCCTTCAGATCGCGGGGATCGGCACGACGCTCTCAGGCATCAACCTGGTCGCGACCATCGTGAAGATGCGCGCGCCCGGCATGTCGATGATGAAGCTGCCGGTCTTCACCTGGACCTCGCTGTGCACCAACGTGCTCATCGTGGCCGCCTTCCCGATCCTGGGCGCGGTCCTCGCGCTGCTGACCCTCGACCGCTACGTCGGCACGCACTTCTTCACGAACGACCTCGGCGGCAATCCGATGATGTACTTCAACCTCATCTGGATCTGGGGCCACCCGGAGGTCTACATCCTCATCCTGCCGGCCTTCGGCGTGTTCTCCGAGGTGACCTCGGCCTTCTGCGGCAAGCGCCTGTTCGGCTACACCTCGATGGTCTACGCCACCGTCGTCATCACGATACTGTCCTACCTCGTGTGGCTGCACCACTTCTTCACGATGGGCTCGGGCGCCAGCGTGAACTCGTTCTTCGGCATCACGACGATGATCATCTCGATCCCGACGGGTGCGAAGATCTTCAACTGGCTGTTCACGATGTATCGCGGCCGGATCCGTTTCGACGTGCCGATGCTGTGGACGGTCAGCTTCATGGTCACCTTCGTCATCGGCGGCATGACCGGCGTGCTGCTCGCCGTGCCCCCGGCCGACTTCGTGCTCCACAACTCGCTGTTCCTGATCGCGCATTTCCACAACGTGATCATCGGCGGCGTGCTGTTCGGCATGTTCGCCGGCGTGAACTACTGGTTCCCGAAGGCCTTCGGCTTCAAGCTCGACCCGTTCTGGGGCAAGGTCAGCTTCTGGTTCTGGACCGTCGGCTTCTACGTCGCCTTCATGCCGCTCTACGTGCTGGGGCTGATGGGCGTGACCCGCCGCGCCCAGCATTTCGACGACCCCTCGCTCCAGATCTGGTTCGTCGCCGCCGCCATCGGCGCCGGCCTGATCGCGCTCGGCATCGGCGCGATGATCGTCCAGTTCGCGGTCTCGATCAAAAACCGCGAGGCTTTGCGCGACGTCACCGGCGATCCGTGGGAAGGCCGGACGCTCGAATGGTCCACCTCCTCGCCGCCGCCGGACTACAACTTCGCCTTCACGCCCGTGGTGCATAACCTCGACGCGTGGTGGGAGATGAAGGCCCGCGGCTTCAAGCGTCCGCTCGAGGGCTACAAGCCGATCCACATGCCCAGGAACACCGCCACCGGCGTGATCCTCGGCGTGATCAGCATCGCCTTCTCGTTCGCGATGATCTGGTACATCTGGTGGCTCGCGGCCCTCACCTTCGCGGCGACGCTGGCCGTCGCGATCGGCCATACCTTCAACTACGACCGCGACTTCTACATCCCCGCCGACACGGTCACCCGCACCGAGACGCGGCGGACCGAGGCGCTGGCGGCGCGGGTCTGAGCAGCATCATGGCAACGCACGCGTCCCACACCCTCGTCGGCGTCCGGATGTCCGGTGCCGACGCGCCGGACTTCCTCGATCTCGAAGGCGAGCATCACCCGGAAGGGAGCACGATGCTCGGCTTCTGGATCTACCTGATGAGCGACTGCCTCATCTTCGCGGTCCTGTTCGCCACCTACGCCGTGCTCGGCCGCAGCTACGCGGCCGGGCCCTCGCCCAAGGACCTGTTCGATCTGCCGATCGTGGCGGTGAACACGTCGATGCTGCTGTTCTCCTCCATCACCTACGGCTTCGCCATGCTGGCGATGGAGAAGGACGACCTCGCCAGGACCCAACTCTGGCTCGCGGTCACCGGCCTGTTCGGCGCGGCCTTCGTCGGGCTCGAACTGTGGGAGTTCTCCCACCTGATCCACGAGGGCGCCACGCCCCAGCGCAGCGGCTTCCTGTCCGCGTTCTTCACCCTGGTCGGAACCCACGGCCTGCACGTCACCTTCGGCCTGATCTGGCTCGTCACGCTGATGGTCCAGACCCGCCTGCGCGGCCTCGGCCCCGAGAACAGGCGCCGGCTGATGTGCCTGTCGATGTTCTGGCACTTCCTCGACGTCATCTGGATCGGCGTCTTCACCTTCGTGTACCTGATGGGAGTCCTGCAATGAGCGGGGCAGCGCACGCCGACGATCACGGGCACGGACATGACCATGGTCACGGGCGGGACGCCCACGGCCACGGCTCGTTCAAGGATTACGTCACGGGCTTCGTGCTCTCGGTCATCCTGACGGCGATCCCGTTCTGGCTGGTGATGGGCAATGTCCTCGACGACAAGCTCGCCACCGGCGTCGTCGTCCTCGGGCTGGCCTTCGTGCAGATCGTGGTCCACATGATCTACTTCCTGCACATGAACACGAAGTCCGAGGGCGGCTGGACCTTCATGGCGCTGATCTTCACGGTCACCCTCGTGGTCATCACCCTGTGCGGGTCGATCTGGGTCATGCACCACCTCAACACCAACATGATGCCGGTCTCGGCCGAGGAGATGCGTCACGCCCCCTGACGCGCCCTCCCGCCCGTCCGCCGCTCCGGCGGCCGGGCGGCGGCGCCCGCGCCTCGCCGCGACGATGCGCCGGATCCTCCTGGCGGCGGCGGGGCTCGCCCTGACCGGCCTCTTCCTCGGTCTCGGCACGTGGCAGGTCGAGCGCCGCGCCTGGAAGCGCGACCTGATCGACCGCGTCGAGACGCGCATCCACGCCGAGCCCGTCCCGGCGCCGGGACCGGAGGACTGGGCCGGCCTGACCGGGCCTTCCGCCGGGTACCGCCGGGTCCGGCTCGCCGGCCGCTTCGCCTACGACCGCGCCACCCTGGTCCAGGCCCTGAGCGAGCGCGGCGCCGGGTTCTGGGTGCTGGTGCCCCTCGCCACCGACCGCGGCTTCACCGTCCTGGTCAATCGCGGCTTCGTGCCGACGGAGGCGCGCGAGCGCGCCGACCGCGCCGCGGGCGAGCCGGAGGGGACGGTCACCGTCACCGGCCTGCTGCGCCCGACCGAGCCCGGCGGCGGCTTCCTGCGCCGCAACGACCCGGCCGCCGGGCGCTGGTACTCCCGCGACGTCGCCGCCATCGCCGCCGCCCGCGGCCTCGACCGGGCGCCCGCCGCGGTCGCGCCCTACTTCGTCGATGCCGACGCCACGCCCAATCCCGGCGGCCTGCCGGTCGGCGGCCTCACCGTGGTGGCCTTCCGCAACAACCACCTCGTCTACGCCCTGACGTGGTACGCGCTCGCGCTGATGACGACGGGCGCCCTCGTCTACGCCCTGCGGCGCCCACGTCCCGCCCTCTGAGCGGCGCGTCCGGGCTGCTTCCGGTTTGTCTGAAAGAGGCTTTTCCGCGCGCGCTGCGACGGAACGGTCCCGGTGGTTACCCGCCGCGCCACGACGTGATGAGGCTGGTCGACGGTCCCGCCGCCGGGGCGCTGGCGGAGCTGGCCCGCGAGCGCTGGCGCCGCGCCACCGGCGAGACGCTTTGGCCCGATCCGATCCATCGCGGGGTCCGCGGGCCGCGGTTTGCGGGAGCCGGCGGAACCGGGCCGGGGATGCGCTCTTTCGAAGATGCGGGGCCGCTGCATCGCGCCTCGCGGAAACGGACAGGGACGCGCGCGGCATGAGGCGGGAGGCATGAGAACCGAGGGCATGAGAACCGAGGACGCCAGCGCCCGCTACGTCGATCTCGACGCCTGGGGCGGGCCCGACATCCTCCAGGCCCTGTGGGAGGGCCAGCTCGCGGCCGTCGCCGCGGTGGGGCCGTCCCTGCCGGCGATCGACGCGGCGGCGCGGGCCGCCGAGCCGGGCCTGCGCGAGGGCGGGCGGCTGGTCTATGCCGGGGCGGGCACCTCGGCCCGGATCGGCGTGCAGGACGGGGCGGAACTGCCGCCGACCTTCGACTGGCCGGAGGAGCGGCTCGGATTCGCCATCGCCGGCGGGGAGGGCGCCCTCTTGCGCGCCGTGGAGGATGCCGAGGATTCCGGCGCCGACGGCGCCGCCTGGATCGCCCGCGCGGACATCGGTTGCCGCGACGTCGTGGTGGGGCTGGCCGCCAGCGGCACCACGCCGTTCACGGTCCAGGCGCTGAAGGCCGCCCGCGACCGCGGCGCCGTCACCGTCGGCGTCAGCAACAACCCCGAGGCGCCGATCCTGCGCGAGGCCGCCCACGGCATCCTCGCCGCCACGGGGGCGGAGGTGCTGGCCGGCTCCACCCGCCTGAAGGCGGGCACCGCGCAGAAGGTGATCCTCAACCTGTTCTCGACGCTTCTGATGATCCGGCTGGGCCGGGTCTATCGCGGGCGGATGGTGGCGATGCGCGCGACGAACCGGAAGCTGCGCGCCCGGGGCGTGGCCATGGTCGGCGAACTCGCCGCCTGCGACGCCGAGACCGCCGAGGCGGCGCTGGCGCGGGCCGACGGCGACATCAAGCGCGCGGTGCTGATCGCGGGCGGCACGAGCCCGGCCCGGGCCGACGACCTCCTCCTGCGCCACGACGGCAGCCTGCGCCGGGCGCTCGACGAGACGGGGCCGTGAGCCGCATGACGACCACTTCGATGGCGAGCGAGATCGCCGAGATCCCCGCCGCCGCGGAACGCCTCCTGAAGGCAGGGGAGGCAGCGCGGATCGCCGCAACGCTGACTGCCGAAAAGTTTCCGTTCGTGGTGGTGTGCGGGCGGGGCAGTTCCGGCCATGCCGGGGTCCACCTGCGCTACCTGATCGAGACGCGCCTCGGCCTGCCCGTCTCGGCCGCCGCGCCCTCCGTGGTCACGGGCTACGAGCGGCCGCCGCGGGTGGCGGGGGCGCTCTTCATCGTCGTCTCGCAATCGGGCCGCTCGCCCGACCTCGTGGCGGCGACGCAGGCCGCCCGGGCCGGCGGCGCGCTCACCCTCGCCCTCGTCAACGATCCCGATTCCCCCGCCGCGGGGGCGAGCGATCTCGTCCTGCCGATCCTGGCCGGGCCGGAGCGGGCGGTCGCCGCGACCAAGACCGTGACGAACTCGCTGGTGGCCGGCGCGGCGCTCGTGGCGGCCTGGGCCGGCGACCGGGCCCTCGGCGACGGCCTCGCCGCTCTGCCCGAGCGCCTCGGCCGGGCGCTCGCCCTCGACTGGGCCGCCTGGAGCGCGGATCTGGCGGACGCGCCGGCGGCCTTCGTCACCGGGCGCGGCCACGGGCTCGGGCCGGTGCGGGAGATCGCGCTCAAGCTCGGCGAGACCCTGCGCCTGCCCGCCCTCGGCTTCTCCGCAGCGGAATTGCGCCACGGCCCGCGCGCCTCGGTCTCCGCCGCCACGCCGGTCCTGGCCCTGCGCCAGGCCGACCCGCTCGCCGAGGGCGTCGATGCCCTGTTGCGCGACCTCTCCGGCGACGGCATGCGGGTCCATGCCTGCGGCGGGCCGCTCGGCCGCCTGCCCTGGATCGGCGACGGCCACCCGGCCTGCGATCCCGTCGCCATGCTGGTGCCGGCCTACCGCGCCATCGAGGCGGAGGCGCGCCGCCGCGGTCTCGACCCGGACAAGCCGGCCGGCCTCACCAAGGTCACGGAGACGCTGTGATGCCGAAGGGTTTCGAAAGGGCGAGCCCTTTCGCGGGTCCAGGGCGGAGCCCTGGGAGGACATCGGGGCTCTGCCCCGATACCCCGCCAAAGGGATGATCCCTTTGGGATCCCGGGATCATCAGGCGCTCGCGGCCGAGTGGGTCTTCGACGGGGAGCGCCTCTGGCGCGACCGGACCGTCGTGCTGCGCGATCGCCGGATCGCCGATCTCACCGCCGATCCGCCCGCGGACCTGCCGGTCACCCGCCTGCCGGCGGGTGCGATCCTGGCGCCGGGCTTCGTCGACCTTCAGGTCAACGGCGGCGGCGGGGTGCTGCTCAACGACGATCCGAGCGTGGACGCCATCGCCCGGATCGCGGCGGCGCATCGGCGCGGCGGCACCACCGCCCTGCTGCCGACCCTCGTCACCGACACGCGCCCCGCGATCCGGGCGGCGATCGAGGGCGTCGCGGCGGCGATTCGCGCGGGCGTGCCCGGCATCCTCGGCATCCACCTCGAAGGGCCCTTCCTGAGCCCGCAGCGGATCGGCATCCACGACCCCGCCCGGCTCGCCGATTTCGGCCCCGGCGATGCCGAGCTGCTGACCGGACTGGGCCCGCGCGGCCTCACCCTGGTGACGCTCGCCCCCGAGCGGGTGCCGCCCGGCGCGGTGGCCGATCTCGTCGCCCGCGGCGCCCGGATCTGCGCCGGGCACACCGCCGACCCCGGCCCGGCGATCCGCCGGGCGATGGCCGAGGGACTCACCGGCTTCACCCACCTGTTCAACGCGATGTCGCAGATCGGCCCGCGCGAGCCCGGCGCCGTCGGCGTGGCGCTGTGCGAGCCGGAAGCCTTCGCCGGCCTCATCGCCGACGGCCACCATGTCGGCGACGACCAGCTCCGGCTGGCCCTGCGGCTCAAGGGGCGCGACCGGCTGATGCTCGTCACCGACGCGATGCCCCCGGTCGGCGACCCGCGCCCGGACGCCGCCTTCACCCTGTTCGGCCGACGGATCGTCCGCCAGGGCGACCGCCTCACCGGCGCGGACGGCACGCTGGCCGGCGCGGCGATCACCATGGCGCAGGCCGTGCGCCACATGCGCACGCGCGGCGGCGCCTCCGTCGAGGAGGCCCTGGCGATGGCCTCCCTGACGCCGGCCCGCTTCCTCGGGCTCGACGCACGGCTCGGCCGGATCGCCCCCGGCCACGCCGCCGACCTCGTCGCGCTGTCCGCCGATCTGACGGTGCTCGCCACCTGGACGGGCGCTCGGATCGGCGGGGAACAAGCCCCCTGAGCCGCGGGCCGCCCCCTCACGGCGTCCGGGGAGATCGACGCGGGAAGCGGCGAGCCGCGCGGGAACGGGCCGCAGGGCTTCACCCCCATGGCGCTCATCGATCACGCCGTCCGCCTCGCCGCCGCGATCCGTAACACCCCGACCGAGGAGCCCGATTGCCGGGCGGACGCGTCGCCCCTGCCGGTCTGATACGACATCCGGTTGATGACCTCGGCCTCTCCTGTGTCATTGCGAGGCGAAGCCGTGGCCATCCAGGGCGCGACCTTTCCGGACATGTCGCGCCCTGGATCGCTTCGCGGCCGCTCGCGATGACGGCGTGGGGCGAAACCCTGAAGCGATCGATCGGAAACGGTCTGACCGGGACCGCCGGACCCCCACCCGCGAAACGCCACCCGCCATGACCTGCGGGCGGGCGGACAGACACAAACCCGACCGATTGTCGGGCTAACCCGTCGTCCGAGGGTGCGGCGATGCGGAGGATGTCCGATGCGAAGCTACAACCTGTTCCGCCGACGGGGCAGGGAGGCGCTCTTCTGCGCCGTTCCGGAGAGTTGCGCCGTGCCGCGCTTCGTCGGCGGCCGCCGCTGGACCTTCGGCGGCCGGATCGACGGCAGCGCCAGCCCTCCGCCCGGCTTCGACGACCGCGCCGCGGCCACCGCCGTGCGCTTCAACGGCTTCTACCTGTTCCAGTGCCTCGACGAGCGCGGGGCGGAGCGCCCGGCCGGAGGCGCCTGAGCGGGTTCTCCGTCGAGCATTCCTTAACGGCCGCCATGGCATACGGGGACGATGTCAGGCGGGCCGGAGCACCGATCATGATCAGCGAGAGGCGCCAGGAGGTCCGCAAGCGGACCTTCCTCAAGGGGCGGATCCTCTTCAACAAGGGTGCGTCCAGCATGGACTGCCTCGTGCGCGACTTCTCGGAGGCGGGCGCCCGGCTGGAACTCAGCCAGACCAACGCCCTGCCGGACGCGTTCGACCTCTACATCCCGCAGAAGGAGGCGACGCTCCGCTCGAACCTGCGCTGGCGCCGGGACGACGCCGTGGGCGTCGCCTTCGAGGCGCAGCAGCAGCCCGCCGCGCCCGAACCGCCGGTCGCCGCCCTGCTGCGCCGGATCGCCGAGCTGGAAGCCGAGAACGCGGCCCTGCGCTCGGCCGTCGCCGCGATGGGCGCGGCGCCGACGGTCTGATCGCACCCACCCCGTTCAGGCGTCGTCCAGCGCCGCCCGGATGCGCGCGGCGTGCTCGGCGAGCACGGCGTTGTCGGCCATGCCGCCCTCGTGGCGCTTCAGCGGCACGCCGTCATGGCGCGGCACGAGGTGGAAGTGCAGGTGGAACACCGTCTGCCCGCCGGCCGGCTCGTTGTACTGGAACAGCGTCAGCCCATCCGCCGCGAAGGCCGCCTTCACCGCGCGGCCGACCCGCTGCACCGTGTCGATCAGGGCGGCGAGCGTCTTCGGCTCCGCATCGAGCAGCCCGCGCGAGGGGGCCTTGGGGATCACCAGGGTGTGGCCCTCGCCCTGGGGCATCACGTCCATGAAGGCGAGGCTGTGCTCGTCCTCGTAGACCCTGTGCGCGGGAATCTCCCCGCGCAGAATCTTTCCGAAGACGTTGTCCGGATCGTAAGGCGTCATCGCGCGGCGGCTCCCGTTTCGTGCGGCAGGTTGCACGGGCGGCCTCGCCCCGGCAACCGCGACGGTTGCGGCGCGTTGACGACCCCGCGAAGACGGCGAAGCTTGCCGCCGCCGCAGGGAACGGGACATGGCCGAGACCGCGGGGGCGATCTACACGGCGGCGGGCGCCAACCTCGCCATCGCGGCGGCGAAGTTCGTCGGGGCCTCTCTCACCGGCTCCACCGCGATGCTGGCCGAGGGCGCGCACGCCGCCGCCGGGCTCGGCCCGGCCCCGCCCGGTTCGGCCGTGCCGGCCTGACGCGCCGCGCATCGTCCCGGACGAGGCGCTACCGCTTCACCCCCTCGCGGGCGAGCAGTTCCGCCTTGCGCGCCGTGCCCCAGCGGTAGCCGGAGAGCGCCCCGTCCGAGCGCACCACCCGGTGGCAGGGGATCGCCACCGCGATCCGGTTGGCGCCGCAGGCCATGGCCACCGCACGCACCGCCGCCGGCTCGCCGATGGCGCGGGCGATCTCGGCATAGGTCGCGGTGGCGCCCGCCGGGATGCGGCGCAGGGCCTGCCAGACCCGTTGCTGGAAGGCGGTGCCGCCGATGTCGAGCGGCAGGTCGAAGGCGGCCCCCGGCGCCTCGACGAGGCGCACGACCTGCGCCACCGTCGCCGCGAAATCCGCTTCTCCGGCCACGATCTCCGCCCGCGGGAAGCGCGCCCCGAGTTCGCCCCGGAGCGCGTCCGCCGCGTCGCCGAGCAGGATCGCGCAGAGGCCCCGCGCGGTCGCGGCCACCAGCACGAGGCCGAGCGCGCAGGGGCTCGTCGCGAAGACGATCCGCTCGCCCGCGCCGCCCCGGCGGTAGGCCGACGGGCTCATGCCGAGCCGCTCGGCGGCGCCGGCGTAGAACCGGCTCGGCGCGCCGTAGCCGGCGGCGTAGACGCTCTCCGTCACGGTGCGGCCCTGCGCGAGGCTGTCGGCGGCCCGCCCCGCCCGGTGGGCCTGCGCATAGGCCCGGGGCGTCACGCCGGTGACCGCCTTGAAGATCCGGTGGAAGTGGAACGGGCTCAAGGACGCCGCGCGGGCGAGCGCGTCGAGGGAGGGCGGCGTCTCGGCCGCCGCGATCAGCCGGCAGGCGCGGGTCACGGCCTCGGCGTGGCGTTCGGAGGCCGCGGCCTCGTCCGGCCGGCAGCGGCGGCAGGGCCGGAAGCCGGCCCGTTCCGCCTCGGCGATGCCGGCGTGGAAGCTGAGGTTCTCCGGCCGCGCCGCCCGCGACGGGCAGCTCGGCCGGCAATAGACGCCCGTGGAGCGCACGGCATAGACGAAGCGCCCGTCGAAGCCGGCGTCGCGCGCCGCGACCGCCGCGCGCATTCGTGCCTCGGTGAGCGGGGATTCATGGGACGGGACGGTCTCGGGTTCGGCGAGCATGGGGCTCCTCCGGGGGAAAGGGGATGCGGTGACCCTGACCGGATGGCGCGGGGCGCGCATCCCGTTCCTTGCTGCCGAAACCGAACGACGCCGTGTCGATCGTGTGAAAAGGCGTCCACTGGATGGCTTCGGTCTCTCCTCGTCATGGCGAGGCGAAGCCGAAGCCATCCAGTCCGCGACCTCTCCGGAAAGGTCGCGCCGCTGGACCGCTTCGCTGACGCTCGCGATGACGGAGTCCGGCAAAGTCCGAAGCGATCGACAGCAAACCGTATGAAAAGGCGTCCGATCCGCCCGGGGCCCCTCTCCTCGCATGCCGGGGTCGTCGCGTCACGCCGCCGCGCGCCGCTCCACCATCCGCGCCAGATAGGCGGCGCCCAGCGGGATCAGGCTGTCGTCGAAGTCGAAGCCGGCATTGTGCAGGCCCGGCCCCGGCGTGGCGCCGAGCCAGGCATAGGCGCCGGGCACCGCCGCGACCATGTCGGCGAAATCCTCGCTGCCCATGCGCGGCACGGTGTTCGCCTCGACCTTTTCGGAGCCGAACAGCTCGGTCGCGACCTCGACCGCGGCCGCCGCCTGCTCGGGGTGATTGTCGAGCACCGAGAACACGTCGCGCAGGTCCACCTCGATGGCGGCGCCGTAGGCCGCGGCGAAGCCCGCCGCCAGTTCGCGGATGCGGGTGGCGATCAGCCGGCGCAGATCCGCGTCGAAGGTGCGCACGGTGCCGGTCAGATGGGCGCCCTCGGGAATGACGTTGTAGGCCGCGCCCGCATGGATCTGCGTGATCGAGACGACCGCGGATTTCAGCGGATCGCTGTTGCGGCTGACGATCGACTGCATCGCCTGCGCCAGCCCCGTGGCGACCACGATCGGGTCGATGCCCTGGTGCGGCATCGCCGCGTGCGCGCCGCGGCCGGTGATGCGGATGTCGAAGAAATCGGCCGCCGCCATGATCGGGCCGGGTCGCACCTGAAGCACGCCGTGCGGCCCGTGCGGCGCGTTGTGGAGCGCGTAGATCTCGTCGACGGGGAACCTTTCGAACAGGCCGTCGGCGATCATGGCGCGGGCTCCCCCCAAGCCCTCCTCCGCCGGCTGGAACACGAACACGGCGGTGCCGTCGAAGTCGCGGGTCTCGGCGAGGTAGCGGGCGGCGCCGAGCAGCATGGTGGTGTGCCCGTCATGCCCGCAGGCGTGCATCTTGCCGGGCACGGTCGAGCGGTAGGGGAGGTTGGTCTCCTCGGTGATCGGCAGGGCGTCCATGTCGGCGCGAAGCCCGATCCGGCGCTGGCCCGGGCGGCCCCGGAGCACGCCGACCACGCCGGTCTTGCCCAGGCCCCGGTGCACCTCGATGCCGAACCTCTCCAGGTGCTCGGCGACGACGCCCGAGGTGCGGGTCTCCTCGAAGCCGAGCTCGGGATGGGCGTGGAGATCCCGCCGCAGGGCGGTCAATTCGTCCGCGAAAGCGCGGATACGGTCGATCGGGCTCATGCTTCGGGCTCCTCGCAGCTCTGGCGGAACGGCGACATCCGCTCGTACGCGGCGATCGCCGCGTGGACATGGCCGCGCTCCCGCCCCAGGTATTCCGACACCGCGCGGGCCAGCGCCGGATCGGCGATGTCGTGGGCCGAGTGCATCGGCACCGGGCGGTAGCCGCGGGCGATCTTGTGCTCGCCCTGCGCGCCCGCCTCGACCCGCTTCAGCCTGCGGTGAATCGCAAAATCGATGGCCTGATAGTAGCACACCTCGAAATGCAGGAAGGGGTGATCCTCGATGCAGCCCCAGTTGCGCCCGTAGAGCGCGACGTCGCCGATGAAGTTGATGGCGCCGGCGATCGGCGTCTCCCGGTTTTCGGCCCCGTTCCGGGCGATGACGAGCAGGATGCGATCCGCCATCCGCTCGCCGATCAGCGAGAAGAACTTTCGGTTGAGGTAGGGCCGGCCCCATTTGCGGGCGCCGGTGTCCTGATAGAACGCGTAGAACGCGTCCCAATCGGCTTCGGTGATGTCGGCGCCGGTCTTGCGCGCGACCGTGATGCCTGCGCTCAGGGCCTCGCGCCGCTCCCGCTTGATCGCCTTGCGCTTGCGCGAGGCGAGCGCCCCCAGGAAGTCGTCGAAGGTGGCGTAGCCCCGGTTCTCCCAGTGGAACTGCTGGTCCATCCGCGGCAGCATTCCCAGCGCTTCCGCCTGCTCGGCCTCGCGCCCGCGCATGAAGGTGACGTGGATCGAGGAAGCCTCCGTCTGGCCCCGCAGGGCGCGAAGCCCGGCGACGATCGCGGCCGCGGCGGTGTCGGGATCTTCCCCCGGGGCGATCAGGAAGCGGGGGCCCGTCACGGGCGTGAAGGGCACGCTGACCTGGAGCTTCGGGTAGTAGCTGCCCCCGGCCCGCTCGTAGGCGTCGGCCCAGCCGTGGTCGAACACGTACTCGCCCTGGCTGTGGGACTTGAGATAGCAGGGCGCGGCCCCGACGAGTTTTCCCGCGCGCTCGACGCGCACGTGCAGCGGCAGCCAGCCGGTGCGGCGGGAGACGCACGCCGATTCCTCCAGCGCCGAGAGGAAGGCGTGGCAGGTGAACGGGTTGAAGGTCTCGTCGCCGGCGCTCAGCGTCTCGGGGGAGGTGGCGAGCGCGTCCCACTCGGCCGCGTCGAACCGGGCCATGCCCGGCACGGCGCGCACCTGCAGGACGGGCTCGGGAGCGGTCGCCGTCGCGGGGGTGGTCATGGGCGCCAAGGTAGGGCGCTCGGGCGCGGATGTGGATACCGGTTCGGCGCATGCGGGTTGCGACAAAACGGGAGCCGGGGCGCTGGGGAGCTCTGCTGCAAAATGGAACCCGGTCAGGCTCAGCCCGGATACACCTGATGCAGCCGATCCAAAAACACAAGAAAGAAGGCGCTCTTGCATCGAAAGCCATGCACTCGCGCTTCGTTGGTAACCCGTAGCTCGAACCACGTCAGGTCAGGGCTGATGTTATCCAGTTCGGGAGCAGCCGGCAAAACAGCCCTGTCCTTATGAACTGTGTAGCCGAGGCCTGTCTTGCTGCCGACCTTGCCTCCTGTTTTGTATATTTCGATCCATCTAAATTGAGTTATTTTGCGACAAAATGCGCTAAATGCTCTGAGCTGATCGGCATCCCATTCCGATAGACACTGATGCTCATGGCGATAGTATTTTAGATTGATGTAGGCCGTGTCGTCATCCGAATTTTCTGATAGGCTCAGCAGCGCAGCTTCTCGGATTTTTAGATTTACATTTTTGTCTTCGCTGTTTTTTGACTGCTGTTTTGCAACTTTATCAAGCAGTTTCCGCCGTGACATTCTCATTCTTCTCAGCCTGATTATACAAATCTCTATAATAAATTGACATTACGTTCTTGCGAATCGGCTTGTTTGATCTAGCCTCTGGCGGCAAGCCCTTGCGAGCCTCAATCCAGGGCTGTTCGGCATGAGTCATGCTTTCGAGATGCTTCGCCGAAAAATCGCCATAAGTTGCCAGAATGGAGGAAAGAAAGTCATCCATCTCTCTGTCCATCACGGGCATGACTTTGGGGGGAGGCAAAGCATCCCAGCCTGCTCCGCGATATGTCTGATAAACGGACTCGGCCACGGGACCATGCGCCCAGGCCTGCAACTCCTCATCGAACAATGGCTCATCACGAAGGGCAAGCGACCAAGCCTGTGCATAATAGACAAGCTTTTGAAGCTTCAGGTGCGTGATCGAGTCGCCGGCATCCCGGTCGATGTTGCCGAGAAACCAAGCCGCGATGTCGGTTGCTTGGTAGGGCGCTGACATGGGTCCATCCTCCGATCAGCCGTATATAGGAACGGGCTGCGAACACCCAATCAAAATTTCGAGTTGACCTAAGGCCAAGACTCCGCGCCGCTTGATCCCGCTCTGCCGCCGCGCCCATATCGCACCCATGTGCGGGCGCTTCTTCATCGGCCGGCCGCCGGAGGTCTACCGCGCCTTCTACGGCTACCCCGAGCAGCCGAACTTTCCCGGCCGCTTCAACGTGGCGCCGACCCAGCCGGTGCCCGTGGTGGTGCGCGAGGGCGGCGAGCGGCGTTTCCGGCTGATGCGCTGGGGCCTGTGGCCGGCTTGGCTCAAGGACCCGTCGGGCTTTCCCGTCCTGTTCAACGCCCGGATCGAGACGGCGGCCGGGAAGCCGGCCTTTCGCGGGGCGCTGCGCCGCCGCCGCTGCGTCTTCCTCGCCGACGGTTTCTACGAGTGGCGCCGCGACGGGACGGGCAAGGCCGCGACGAAGACGCCGTTCGCCGTGCGCCGGGCGGACGGGGCGCCGATGGCGCTCGCCGGCCTGTGGGAGCCCTGGATGGGGGCGGACGGCGCGGAGGTCGACACCGCTTCCATCGTCACCTGCTCGGCCAACGGCAGCCTGAGCGCGATCCACGAGCGCATGCCGGCGATCCTGGCGCCGGAGGCGATCGAGCCGTGGCTCGACGCGTCGGTGGACGCGCCCGAGGCGGCCCGCCTCTGCCGGCCCTGCCCCGACGACTGGCTGCGGCTCGATCCCGTCGGCGACCGGGTCAACAGCGTGCGCAACGACGACGCCGGCCTGCCCGAGCCGGTGGCGCCGGCGCGACCTGCCGAGCAAGAGGCTCCGGCGAAGGCGGAGGCCGTGCAGGGCGAGCTGTTCTGAGACCGTTTCCGTCATGGCGAGGCCAAACCATCCGGGGCACCGCCCGATCCGGAGAGGTCGCGCCGCTGGATCGCGGCGCTGACGGAGAGGCGAGACCGGCTTGAGGCCTCCCGTCGTCGTCAGTCCGCCGTGCCGCCCACCGCCGCCTCCCCGAACCGTTCGGCGGCGTAATCCTCGAGGTCGAACCGGTCGTCGGGCACGCGGAACATGAAGCGCTCGGCGATCTCGGTCAGCACGATGTCGGGCCGGACCCGTTCCACGTAGGTCCAGTCGATCGACGCGCTCCAGACGAAGTGCACCTCGGCAAACGTCTCGGCGAGCATGATCGTCAGCATCAGCGGCGCGAAGTGCGAATAGGAATCGCCGAACAGGACGAGGCGCCGCCGGTCCCGCGCCGTCCCGTTGCGGTAGATCACGTGCGAGCCGACATGGAGCGTGTCGGCCCGGCCCGCCGCCTCCCGCGCCGCCACGACGGGGCTGGCATAGGCGCGCACCGCGTCGCGCTGGATGTCGTGGATGAGCGCCTGTTCGGTCCGGGGCGGGTCGAACCGGCCGCCGAGATCGCCGGACATCTCGGTCTCGCGGGCGCCGCGCCCGGCGAGGTCGGGGCAGGGCGCGGCGCGCACGCTGCGGCAGATCTCGCGATAGGCGAGGTGGCAGCCGGCGAAGGTCCAGTGGCTGTCGGTGCGGTAGAACAGGTTTTCGCGGTCGCGCGCGCGCCGCATCGGTTCGACGAGATCGACGCAGACCCGCCGCAGGGCGCGCGTGGTGCGCCGATCCCCGATCCGCGCCCCGATCCACGCGAGCGGGCGGCGGCGCGGCAGGCCGTGGACCAGGCGGCGGGCGGGCGAGAGGCGGTGGTCGAGCGCGATCCCGTCGACGAAGGTCTCGTAGATGCAGAGCTTTTCCGGGACGACGACGTGGCGGTAGGCGATGCCGAGCCCGCGCGCCTTTTCCGCACGGGCGACGACGAGCCGGCGCCACAGCTCGGTCTGGTGGGCCATGAAGCCCGATTCGTTGAACTGGGCGATGACGTTGTTGCTGCCGGCGACGACGAACAGCCAGCCGTCCTTGCCGACATGGATGTGATCGGTCGCCGCGTCCGACACCAGATTCGATCCTTCCTCGGGCGTCCCGAGCGGTCGTGAACACGGTGCCGTGCCTCGGCGCACCCACCGCCGACGGCCCGTGGCTCCCCTACAGGTCCGGAGCGGTTCAAAGCAACCGGCGGCCGAAGGGGCCGGTGCCAGGGCCATCGCTCGAAGCCGCGTGAGCGGTTTCGCGGCGCCAAGGGACACGACCAAGAGCGCCGCGCGGAGCGGGCTTTTCAGGACGTTCGTCCTGAAAAGCGTCGAGCAGAGCGAAAGCCTGAGCCCGCGGACGCGGGCGCCGGCGTCCGAGGCTTGCAAAAAACCCCAGGGCCATCGCTTGAAGCGATGGCCCTGGGGCCGGTGCGGAGAAGGCAGGCCCCGGCCGCGGCGATGTGCTACCCGCTTCCCCGATCCCGAGGGCTGCGCCGGGACGGCAGTGCAAGAGGGCCAAGGGCTTGCGGACGATGGGCTTGCGGACGACGGGTTTGCAGGAGACGGACGAAGCCGCGGCGCTCGCCCGGCTGATCGAGGACAACCTCGTCCTCACCTGCGACGCGGACCGGCTCTATCGCGATGGCGGTTTCGCGGGCGAGCCCGCGCTGCTCGACCGGCTGCGGCGGCGGGTGAGCCCGACCACGCGGGTGCTCGGCACGGTGTTTTCCGGATGTCCCGGCTTCGTGCCGAAGCCGCCGCAGCTCTTCGGCGGCGATGCCGCCTTCCGGGCGAAGCAGGGCGCGGCGCTCGCCGCCCCGCGCCCGCCGGGGCCGCCGGCGCTGCTGTGCGAGACGCGCGACGTCCGGCTTTCGGGCAACGCGCTCTACGCGATCGAGGACGGCCGGCCGCAGGTGCTGTTCGAGACCTACCGGCCGCAGGAGCGGCACGTGGTGGCCGGGCCCGGCCCCGACTTTTCGCATGCCGACGAGACGGTCGGGGAGGAGGGCGGGCTCGTCTTCCTCCTCAACTCGGCGGGCTCGTTCAATTACGGGCACTGGCTGATCGACGACCTGCCTCGCCTGCGCGCGCTGGCGCTGCTGCGCCGGCATCATCCGGGCGTGCCGGTCACGGTGGCGCTGGTCGGCTATTTCCCGCATCTCGACGCGGCCCGGCGGCGTTCGATCGCGCTGCTCCTCGGCAACGGGTCCGGCGTCTCGGTCCGCTTCCTCGACCGGGACAGGAGCTACCGCTTCGCGCGCCTGCACCACGTCACGCCCTGCAGCCTGCCGAGCACGGGAAAATCGCCGGAGGCGCTGCGCTTCCTCGCCGACCGGGTGCGGGCGCAAACGCGCCTGCCGCGCTGGCTCGCCGGGGTGAAGGCCCTCGCGCGGGGCGGCGCGGGGCGGCGCCTGTTCGTCGACCGGCATCCGGGGCGGGGCCGGGCGCTCGCCAACCGCGAGGCGGTGCTCGCCCTGCTGCGCGGCCTCGGCTTCGAGGCGTTCGACCCGGAACTCGCCAGCGTGCGGCAGCAGGCGGTGCGGTTCGCGCGGGCCGAGTTCGTGGTCGGCATCGCCGGGGCGGGCATGGCCAACACGGTGTTCTGCGCGCCCGGCACCCCGATCCTCCACCTCGTGCCCGAGGGCTGGGAGGACCCGTTCTACGCCGAACTCGCGGCGGCCCGCGGCGGGGATTACCGCGCGGTGTTCGGCCCGCGCACGGCCTCGGATTGGCCCGTGCACCTGCACGACTTCTCCGTCGAGCCCGCCGATCTGGCGGCGGCGCTCGCGGGGGCCGGCCTGAGGCGGGTCAGTGCGCCCGGGCCCGCGGCGCCCGGATCGGGTGCCGGCTGATCGAGCCGGTGGCCTCGGGCTGCTTCGGCTCGATGCCGCCGGTCGTGCCCATCACCGTGAGCGGCTCGCGCGGGGCGACGGCGTAGCCCTGCCCGTCGAGCGGACTCGCGGTGTAACCGAGGCTCGCCGCGGCCGGCGGCGACATCGGCGCCGGGAGGGCCGCCTGGGCCAGGGCGCTTTGGGTCAGCGCGCCGCCGGCGGCGAGGCCGAGGGTCGCGAAGGTGGCAGCGAAGACGGCGGAGCGGGAAAGACGAGAGGTCATGGGGGGTGTGCCTCCTGGCAGGCGTCAGCGGGATGTCGGAGGCGGGAGCCCGCCGCGTGCGGGCCCCGCTCTCCGGCTGCAGGAGACATGGGTTGTCATGGTGCGCCGCGAAGTGCGCAGGGGCACATCGTTGTGCGGCGCAATATAATGCATCGCTCCGAGGGCGGCCTCCGGCTTTCGAAACGATGCGCCAAGTCTCTGACACAACCTCAGATTGATGAGTTCGGCCTGTCCTGTGTCATTGCGAGGCGAAGCCGTGGCCATCCAGGGCGCGATCCGATGACAACGGTGACGCCATTGATCCTCCTGTCGAAGGCCGACAGGGAAGCAGATCACGTCTCGCCAGGAACCCCGACCGACTCAGAGCGGTCGGGCATAGGGGCCATCGACGAGATCGCGCACGAAGTGGGCGAAGTCGCCCCGGCAGCGCCGCTCGGTGACCTTGACCACCCGTTGCCCGGCCAGCGGATCGAAGGCGATGAACAGGTTGGCGGTGCCGCGGCGGATATATCGCTGTCGTAGCGCGCCGGCCGCCCGCGCCGGACGGGCCGGGGCTGACGCACCTCACCGATCAATTGCAGGCTGGTCTCGTCCAGGCACACCAGCGGGCGGCGCGGCTCGACGGGACGCTGGTAGACGTTCAGAACGTCTTCCATGTGGCTCACGAACGCCGCCGACTGCTCAGGCGGGATGCACCACATCTTGCGCAGATGCGGCTTGAGCTGGTTTTTTCCCCAAGGTCCGCCGGATCGTCTCGCGGCTCAGGCGGGGCCGCTCTTCCAGCGCGACCACCTCGTCGACGAGCAATCGCAGGCTCCAGCGCCCGCGCACTTGCGGCGGGGTCGAGCAGGCCAGCGCAACCAGCCGCGCCTTGCCCGCCCCGTCCAGCTTGCGTTCGTAGAGCGGCTCGACGGCTTGGGATGCAAGGCCGCCTCAAGCCCTTCCTCGACGAAGCGCCGCCGCACCCGCTCCACGTTTCGCACGCTCACCCGCACGGCGTCCGCCACCTGCGCGTCGGTCCAGCCGGGTCTCCGCGGCATCCGTCAGCAGAAATCCGCGCATGGCCCAGTCTGCGTGCCGCGGCTTTGCCCCGCGAGATCAGACGATCCAGAGCGGACCGCTCCTCAACCGTGAGCGTCACTCGATAGCGTTTGTGCATGGCAGCCTCCTGCCCTCAACCGACAGGACAATCGCCACACCAACTCCACTCCGCAAGATGGCTACAGCACTGGCGCTTCATCGGACGCGGTATCCGAAGGGGCGTGTTGAACATACCTGTTGAACAGGTAGGCTCCGAATCACCCTTCAAAATCAGATGCTCGTTGCGGATCAGCGGCTTAGCCGGCTGATGGTGCCCAGGAAAGGACTCGAACCTTCACCTCTTGCGAGACTGGTACCTGAAACCAGCGCGTCTACCAATTCCGCCACCTGGGCGCCGGGCCGTGTCCGGTCGGCGATGGGGTCCGTTTAGGGGGCGGCGGCGAAGGCGTCAATCGCTGTTTCGATCGCCGGCCAGCAAAAAATCACGGGGCTGCCCGGCCCGCGCTGCGCGGGCAACACCCGCGCACCGGGAAGAGGGTCTCGCTCAGTTGCGCCACTCGCGGATATCGACGAAGCGGCCGGCCACCGCCGCCGCCGCCGCCATCGCCGGGGAGACGAGGTGGGTGCGCCCGCGCGGACCCTGGCGGCCCTCGAAGTTGCGGTTCGAGGTCGAGGCGCAGCGCTCGCCCGGGCGCAGCTTGTCCGGGTTCATGCCGAGGCACATCGAGCAGCCGGGCTCGCGCCAGTCGAAGCCGGCCGCCTTCAGGATGCGGTCGATGCCCTCGGCCTCGGCCTGCGCCTTCACCAGGCCCGAGCCCGGCACCACCATCGCCGAGACGCCGTCATGGACCTTGCGGCCCTCGACCATCCTGGCGACGATCCGCAGATCCTCGATGCGGCCGTTGGTGCAGGAGCCGATGAACACCCGGTCGAGGGTGATGTCGGTCATCCGCGTGCCCGGCGTCAGGCCCATATAGGCCAGGGCCTTCTCCTTCGACTGGCGCTTGTTCTCGTCGGCGATCTGCGCCGGATCGGGCACGGTGCCGAGGATCGAGACGATGTCCTCCGGCGAGGTGCCCCAGGAGACGAGAGGCGGGAGATGGGCAGCGTCGAGACGGATCTCGCGGTCGAAATGCGCGCCCTCGTCGGTGGCCAGACTCTCCCAGTAGCGCCGGGCGGCGTCGAAGGCCGCACCCTTCGGCGCCTTCGGCCGATCCGCGACGTAGGCGTAGGTCGTCGCGTCGGGGGCGACCATGCCGGCGCGCGCGCCGCCCTCGATCGACATGTTGCAGACCGTCATCCGCCCCTCCATCGAGAGGGCGCGGATCGCCTCTCCGGCATATTCGATGACGTGGCCGGTGCCGCCGGCGGTGCCGATCTCGCCGATGATCGCCAGGACGATGTCCTTGGCGCTGACCCCCGGCGGCAGGGTGCCGTCGACGGTCACCCGCATGTTCCGCGCTTTCCGCTGGATCAGCGTCTGCGTGGCGAGCACGTGCTCGACCTCCGAGGTGCCGATGCCTTGGGCGAGCGCGCCGAAGGCGCCGTGGGTCGAGGTGTGGCTGTCGCCGCACACGATCGTCTGGCCCGGCAGGGTGAAGCCCTGCTCCGGCCCGATGATGTGGACGATGCCCTGGCGCCGGTCGAGGGCGTCGTAGAACTCGATGCCGAAGTCGCGCACGTTCTCGGCCAGCGCTTCGAGCTGCGTGCGGCTCTCGGGATCCTCGATGCCCTTGGAGCGGTCCGAGGTCTGGACGTTGTGGTCGACCACCGCCAGCGTCTTGTTCGGCGCGCGCACCGTGCGGCCGGCGACCCGAAGCCCCTCGAAGGCCTGGGGGCTCGTCACCTCGTGCACGAGGTGGCGGTCGATGTAGAGGAGGGCGGAGCCGTCCGGCTGAACATCGACGACGTGGTCGTCCCAGATCTTGTCGTAGAGGGTGCGCGGCGCGGGCATGGTGCGGCTGTCTTGAGGGATTCGAGGGCTCCGTCACGGAAACGGCCCCGCCGGACCGCGAAAGCCTGCGGCCGGATCGCGGGGATGATCCGGAAGAGGCCCTTGTGTAATGCGCCTCCGGCGATTTCGGAAGGGCGGCAGCGCAGATGACCAGGGCGATCGCCTGAAACGTTCGCCCTGATTTCTTCGCAGGCCTCGGTCGCCGGCGCCCGCCTCCGCGGGCTCAGGCTCTCGCTCCGCGCGGCGCTCCTCGCGCCGCGAAGCCACGGACGCGGCTTCGAGCGATCGCCCTGCGCACATGACACTTTGGCCGCACGCTCGCTCCGGCCGCGACCGCCGGCTGGACCGGGGCGCGGCGCGGCATTACTCCGGCCTCCATCCACTGTTCGTCGCCCATTGTTCGTCACCCGGAGGCCGTGAACCGGTGCCGCCAGCCGAGACGCCCGAGATCGAGACGCCCGAGATCCTGCTGATCCGTCAGACCCGCCCCGACGTGACCGGACGGCTCGCCGAGCGCTTCCGCCTGCACCGGCTCGAGGAGGCGCCCGACCGGGAGGCGTTCCTCGACGGCGTGGGCCCGCGCGTCCGGGCGCTCGCGGTCGGGGCGATGTCGCCGATCGATGCACGCCTGTTCGACCGGCTGCCGCGGCTCGAACTCGTGGCGAGCTTCGGCGTCGGCTACGACACCATCGACGCGGCGGAGGCCGCTCGCCGCGGCATCGTCGTCACCAACACGCCGGACGTGCTCTCCGACGAGGTCGCCGACCTCGCGCTCGGCCTGCTGCTCGCCACCCTGCGCCGCATTCCGCAGGCCGATCGCTACCTGCGGGCGGGGCACTGGCCGAAGGGCAGCTTCCCGCTCACCACGAGCCTGCGGGAACGCCGGGTCGGCCTCCTCGGGCTCGGACGGATCGGGCGGGCGATCGCCCGGCGGCTCGAAGGCTTCGGCGTGAGAATCGCCTATCACGGCCGCACGCCGCAGGGCGACGTGCCTTACGCCTACCACGACAGCCCGCGCGGGCTCGCCGCGGCGGTCGACGTGCTGATCGTGGCGGCGCCCGGCGGGCCGGGCACGCGCGGGCTCGTCGATGCGGCGGTGCTGGCGGCGCTCGGGCCCGAGGGCATCGTCGTCAACATCGCCCGCGGCAGCGTGATCGACGAGGCGGCGCTGATCGCCGCCCTGAAGGCGGGAACGATCCACGGCGCCGGGCTCGACGTGTTCGCGAACGAGCCGCACGTGCCGCAGGAGCTCATCGCCCTCGATCAGACCGTGCTGCTGCCGCATGTCGGCTCGGGCTCGCACCACACCCGCGACGCGATGGGGCGGCTGATGACCGACAATGTGTTGTCCTGGTTCGACGGCAAGGGACCGGTGACCCCGGTGCCGGAGACGCCCTGGAACGGCCGATGAGAAAGGGGCGAGCGATGAGGCGCATGGCGGTTGCGGGCGCGCTGGCCGTCCTCGCGCTGGCGGCGGGCACCGCCCGCGCGCAGGAGACCCCGTCCGTGCCGGGCCCGGACGTACCGGCCGACGCACCCGCTCCGGCCGAGACCGCGCCCGCGCCGGGCGGCCTCGCGGCGCTGCCCGAAACCCTGGCGGGCGCGGCGGGCACCTGGGACCTCGCCCGGGAGGGCGGGATGCGGCGCTGCGTGCTGACCCTGTCGATGGATGCCAGCCCGAGCGGGCGTGCGGCGCGCTTTCCCGCCGGCTGCCGCCGGGCCCTGCCGCTCATGGCCGGCATCACCGGCTGGCTGTTCACCAGCGAGGGCCTCCGCCTCGTCGATCGCGACGCGCGGCCGCTGCTCGCCTTCACGAAGAACGCGGACGGGATGAGCCTCGGCGCCACGGCTGAGAACGGCGAGCGCTACAATCTCGTGCCCCTGCGGATCGCGGCGATGCAGCCGCCCCCGGCATCCCCGGCCGCCGGGGCGGGCCGGCCGACCCCGGTCGCGGCCGAGGCCGGTGCGGCGGTCCCGGCGACGCCCCCGGTGCCGGACGGGCCGGCGCCCGGCCTCTACGCCCTCGACCGGGCCGCGCGGAAGGATGTCTGCCGCCTCGAACTCGCGGCACCCACCGAGACCGAGCGGGACAAGGCCGCCGTGCGGATGCTGCCGGATTGCCGCGACAGCGGGATCACGGTGTTCGATCCCGTGAGCTGGCGCTTCGCCAACGGCCACCTGACCCTCAAGGCCCGGCGCGGCCACGCGGTGAACCTCGTGGCGGTCGGGGAGGGGCGCTGGCGGCGCGATCCCGATATCGGCGTCAGCTTGGAACTGCGGAAGGTCGAGCCGTAAACGGCCGCGCCCCGGCCCTTCAGAACAGTGGCCGCAGGGCGAGATGCAGCCCGAGGCCCATCAGGCCGAGGAAGAAGCAGCGGCGGAACACCGCCTTGCTGACCCGGCCCCGCACCCAGGCGCCGAGCACCATGCCGAGCCCCGCCGGGACGAGGGCGAGGAGGGAGACGCCCGCCATGGTCAGCGAGAGGGCACCCCCGCCCGCCAGGGCGACGGCGAGCGCCACGGTGGAGACGGTGAAGGACAGGCCGAGCGCCTGGATCAGGTCGTCCTTGGTCAGGCCCAGCGCCCCGAGATAGGGCGCGGACGGGAAGGAGGAGACGGCGGTGGCGGCCGTCACCAGCCCGGTCACGGCGCCGACGAGCGGCCCGAGCCAGCGCTCCGCGGCGGGCGGCACGTGCAGGCGCAGGGCCGCGAGGCCGACGGCGGCGTAGGCGATCAGGGCGAGCCCGAGGAAGACGGTGTAGGCAAGCCCCCCCGGCCGCGTCGGTGTGGCCGGCGATGAGGAAGCGGTGGCCGGCGAGTTCCGGCGCCCGCAGGGCCTGCCCCAGCGGTTCGAGCTGGATGCGCGCCTCCGGCGTCAGGCGGGCGCTGTCGTAGGCGAGGATGATGCCGCCAGCCACCGTCGCCAGGAGCCAGGAGCCACGCGTCGGAGTTGCGCACCACGAAGGGGCGCACCAGCAGGCGCTCGACGGTGAGCCCGAGCAGCGCGCAGCCGGCCAGAGCCGGCACTGCGGACGCCGAGTCGCGCAGTACGTCCCCGGGCCGGCGGCGCTACCGCCTGCAGCAGGTCCTGCTTCGTCGGCAGCAAGCTTGGGCACGCGGTGCCCGTGCCTGCGATCTCACTCGCGCGCAAGAACAGGAAGCTGCTCTCGACGCCGCCGTTCGCGCAGCTGCCGCGATACTCATCGCGGCCCCGGCCCGATCCGTCGGCGGCATCCGCACGAAGCTCCTAGTGGTCTGAGTTGGAAGTTCGTTGGCAGAAGCGTTTGACGTTGGCGAGGATGTCATCGGCGGACTTCGTCCAGGCGAACGGCTTCGGCTCGGCGTTGGTGTGATCGATGTAGGCGTGGATCGCCGCCTTGAGGGCGTCGGTGCTGGCGAAGGCGCCCCGCTGCAGGCAGCGCCGCGTCAGCAGAGCGAACCAGCCTTCGACCATGTTGAGCCAGGATGCCGAGGTCGGAGTGAAGTGCAGGTGCCAGCGTGGACGCTTGACGAGCCAGTCGTGCACGAGGCGCGTCTTGTGGGTGGCGGCATTGTCGAGCACCACGTGGACGTCGAGATCGACGGGCACCGCGGCCTCGACCTGATCGAGGAAGGAGCGGAACTCGCTCGCGCGGTGGCGGCCCTTGCAGGCGCCGATGATCGTGCCCGCCTTCACGTCGAGGGCGGCAAACAGATCCGTGGTGCCGTGGCGCTTGTAGTCGTGGCTGCGGCGCTCGACTTGGCCGGGGCGCATGGGCAGCACCGGCGCGGTGCCCTCGACAGCCTGGATCTGCGGCTTCTCGTCGACGCACAGCACGAGCGCCCGATCCGGTGGGTTGAGGTAGAGGCCAACCACGTCGCGCACCTTGTCGAAGGCGGGATCGCGCGACAGCTTGAAGGTCTCGGCGCGGTGGGGTTGGAGCCCGAAGGCACGCCAGATGCGCGAGACCATGGTCTGGCTCATGCCGACCTGCCGGGCCATGGCGCGCGTCGACCAATGCGTCGCCCCCACGGGCTGCGTCTCCAGCGTGCGTACGATCAGCGCCTCGACGACCTCGTCGCCGACCTGCCGCGGCGCCCCACTGCGAGGCGCGTCCACCAACCCTTCCAGGCGATGCGCCAGGAAGCGCTGCCGCCACGTAATCACGCTCTGCCGGCTGATCCCGAGTCGTACGGCGATTGCCCGGTTCGTCGCCTGAGGTTCAGCATCTGCCGTCAGCACGATGCGCGCCCGCATCACGGCGGCCTGACCCGCGCCGCGCCGCCGGACCAAGCGCTGCAACTCTGAACGCTCTTCATCCGTCAGCACGACGGCGGCCGTCTTCGGTCCGCGGGACATCGGCGCCTCCCCTCAGACACGACGAAGCCTACACCCCGATCAAAAAGTCGGGAAACTTCCAACTCAGACCACTAGCATTACAGTTGCGTTTTAAAGCATTTTTGCTTGCTGTTCATTGTGCTGGGCTTACGCCGTTGACGTCCCCTGTCGGCTGACGCACGGCGTTTGAGATGGGCGTTTCGGGCGGTCGCCTGATGCGCCCGTCGCCAGAGCGACCATGCGATGACGTGAGCGGGCTGGATGCGCCGCTGTGCCAGCCGCACCGCGATGCGGCGGATCTCCTGGACCGACCAGCGGATCAGCGCGCGGGCGGTCTCGGCCGCGCCCGTCTTTTTGGGGGCGGCGCGTTGGCGTGATGGCGGATTACGGCCAGCAGGGCGAAGGCCATCATCACCAAGCTGACGTGCCGGTGCCAGCCGTGCCAGGAACGGGTCTCATTATGAGCGAGCCCAAGTTCGGTCTTGGCCGTCTCGAACGCGTCCTCGATCGTCCAACGCTGGCCCTCGACCGTCGCCAGGGTCGCGACCGACGTGCCGGCCGGGCACCACGTCGTGAAGTACGCCCGCTCGCCGTCAGTCAGGCTACGGCGGATCAGCAGGCCGCGCGTCCACAGGCCGGCCTGATCGTAGTCGGCACCGTCGAGGTCGGCCAACTCGCAGTAAGCCCAGTCGTACAGCCGCGCGCCCTTCGTGCCCTCGCCCGCCGACAGGCGCGTCCAGGCCGTCGGAGCGAGGCCGTTCGCGATCGCCTCGGCGGTGCCGGCCACCAGCGGCTTGCCGACCCAGGAATTGAACAGGTGATCGGTCTTGACCCCGAGCACGTAGCCCTTGCCCGCGCGCCGTAGAGCCATCTCGATGTCGCCGACCCCATAGACGGTGTCGGCCGCAACCCAGGAGAACGGCACGTCGGCGGTCATCGCCCGCTCGATCATCGTTAGAGCCAATCCCGGCTTGGTCGAAAAGCTCGTCCCCTCCGGCACGTGGGCGGCGGCCAGCCGGGCCGGATCCGAGGTCCAGGTCTTGGGCAGGTACAAGGCCCGATCGATGAACGCGTGACCGTGGTGCGAGGCGTAAGCCGCGAACACGCCGATCTGACAGTTCGTGATCTTTCCGGCCGAGCCGGTGTACTGGCGATGCACACCGCACGAGGCTTTGCCCTGCTTGAGAAAGCCAGTCTCGTCGAGAACCAGAACCGCGTCCGGGTCGGCCAGGGTTTCCAGGGCATAGTCCCGCACGACGTCGCGCAGGGCGTCGGCATCCCAGCGTCCGCGACCGAGCACGGCCTGCTGACGCCAGGGCCCGGGATCGCCCGCAGCTTCCGCCCGCATCCAACTGGTCTTGCGCCGCTCCGCGCCGAGCAGTCCGTCCAGGAATGCTCCCGCCGAGGCCGCCACCCGCTCCTGAGAAAACAGCGGGCGCATGCGTCCCTTCACCTCCCGCAGCGAAGAGGCCCAGAGCTCCAGCGTCGCCTCAATCGAGGCCCCCGGCGTCCATGATGCACGAATCATGGTGCCGCATGGAGTCAGAACCTCGCCAAAAACGCAACTGTAATGTTAGCACCGTGTCGAGCGGCTCGTAGGCGCCGAAATAGAACCGCATCATCGGGACCCTTCGCAGGTCCGGCTCGTCGCGGTCGAAGATCCGACGTGCTTCGTCGAGGTGGGATGGATCGCCGGTCGCCTCAAACAGGGTCAGCAACTCATCGGCAAGGTAGTCGGGGTAGCGCATCCAGAAATCGAGGGCGTGGACACGGCTCTCGCCGGTGAAAACGCGGTCGAACCCCTCGACCCCTGCCTCAGGTGCTGGACGGCTTCCCCGTGTCAGGATGAACAGGATGCGGAGCGCGTTCCGGTGGTGATCAGCCTTCGCCATTGATCTACTTGCGCATCCGCCTCCCCGTTTCGCTCAAGCTTAGATTGGGAGCCCGCGGTCCGCCACCCGGACGCTCGCGCCCTGGCGAGATGTCGATGCGAGGTTGGCCGGCCGCCCTGGCTCCAGCATGGCGGCCGGGTCAATGGAACGGTCCTTGAATGGCCAAGCCCGAGAATGCCGACATCTCTACGGGTCCATGTCATGGCTTCGCGCCGATGCGGTCCGGCGTCGCGGAACGGATTGCCCAGGACCTGACGAGTCCCGAGGCCCGGGCTTCGCGGTCACGCTCGCGGCGGTGGCCCGGGGACCGGCCGAAGACATTCCACGGATACGCGGGTGCTCCTCGTTGCCTGGTACCCCTGGACGGAAGGCGTCCCGGAACCGTCGGGAAACCGGCGGGATGTCCCGCTTCCCAGCCCTGCGCGTTGTTTACGGCTAGGGCTGAAGGAGCGCATCCGCGCCTACCGCGCCTGACACCCATTCGCTCGGGAGACCGTCCGTTGAGTATCGGAACCTCGAAGATCGTCCCGCTGGCGGATCTCGCCGCGCGCGTGTCCGACGGCAGCTCCCTCGCGCTCGGGGGCAGCTTCCTGCACCGCGGGCCCTTCGCCCTGGTGCGCGAACTGATCCGTCAGGGTCGCAAGGACCTGGAGGTGATCAAGCAGTCGCCGGGCTACGACATCGACATCCTGTGCCGGGCCGGCGCCCTCGGCCGGGCCCGCGCCGGCATCGTCGCGATGGAGGGCAATTTCGGCCTCGCCCCCTGGTACCGGAAGGCGGTCGAGACCGGCGCGATCCGGCTCGAAGAGCATGCCTGCGCGAGCCTGACCGCGGGCCTGCGCGCGGCCGCCTTCGGCGTGCCGTTCATGCCCTGCGGCGGCATCCACGGCTCGGACCTGCCCGCACTCAACGGCTGGACAATGCTCGAAGACCCCTACGGACAAGGCGAGCCCGTCTACGTCATCCCGAAGATCGAGCCGGACTTCGCGGTGATCCACGCCAACGAGGTCAGCGAGGCCGGGGACGTGCGCGTCTACGGCACCTCGCACTGGGACCGGATCATGAGCCGCTCGGCCAAGCGGGTCCTCGTCGTGGCCGAGGCGATCGCCCCGCGCGCCTCGTTCAGCGGTCAGCCGGAACTGACGCTCGTCCCCCACTTCCTCGTCGAGGCCGTCAGCATCGTCCCCAACGGGGCGTGGCCGGGCTCGTGCTGGCCGCACTACGCCGTCGATTACCCGGCGGTCGAGGCCTACATGGAGGCGGCCCCCGGCGTGCTCGAAGCCCATCTCGCCATGGCGCCCGAAACGGCCCCCACGACGGCTCCTGCGACGCGGGAGGCGGCTCATGTCTGAGTGGTCCGGCTTCTCCTACATCGTCACGAACCTCGCCCGCTTCGTGCGGCCCAACGAGATCACCTTCAGCGGCGTCAACTCGGCGCTGCCCATGCTGGCCTGCCTGCTCGCCAAGCGGGCCTACCCCTTCGCCTTCACCTACATCAACGTCGCCGGCGGCGTGGATCCGACCCCGTCGACGGTGCCGATCTCCTCCTCCGATCCGGTCCTGGCCGAGGGCTCGCGCGCGATCTTCGCCAACGAGGATTTCTACGACCTCTGCACCCGGGGGAAGATGGACCTCTGCTTTCTCGGCGCGGCGCAGGTCGACGGCGCGGGCCGCACCAACGTCTCCTGCATCGGCGACTGGCACGCGCCGAAGGTGCGGCTGCCCGGCGGCGGCGGCGGCGCGGTGATGCTGCCGACCGCCCGGCGGGCGGTGACGTGGCGGACCGAGCATTCACGCCGCACCCTCGTCGAGACCCTCGATTTCGTCACCGCCTCCGGCGGCATGCACGGGGTGGTGACGCCGATCGCCGTGTTCACGAAGCGCGACGGCCGGCTCGTCCTGTCCTCCTGGCATCCCGAGGCGAGTCTCGACGAGGTGCGTGCGCGGACGGGCTTCGCCTTCGACAGCGACGGCGCGGAGCCGACCGCCCGGCCGACGCAAGCCGAGACCGAGGCGCTGACCGCGCTCGATCCGGAAGGGCGGTTCGAGCGCGACGGCGCGATCCGACTGCGCTGACATCAGAAAAATCTTGTTGGGAGGAGCCGGGCGATGACGGATTCGATCAGCGGGCGCCTGCGCGCAGCGATCGCGGGGCATGCGCGGGCCGGACGTCTGGCGATCGACGGCCCGGAGCCCGTGACTTACGCCGAACTCGGTCGGCGCATCGATCGCTCCGCCGCGGGCGTGCACGCCTGGGGCGTGACGCGCGGCGACAAGGTCGGCCTCGTCGCGGGGAAGTCGGCGGTGGCGATCGCCGCCTATTTCGGCGCGATGCAGGCGGGAGCTTGTGTCTGCTTCGTCGATCCGGGTCTCGCACCGGCGGCTTTCGCCGAGCAGGCGCAGACGGTCGGGATGCGCCATCTTCTCGTCGATGCGAACCATGCCGAGCGCTTCGCGCAGGCGGCATCGCCGGATCTTTCACTGCGCCCGCTCGAGGATCTGGCGATCGAAGGGGCCTACGGCGACGATCGCCTCGGCCGCGAAGACGATGCGATGCTGCTGTTCACCTCGGGCAGCACCGGCCGGCCGAAGGGCGTGCTCCTGCGCCACGGTGCCCTGATCTGCAATGCCGAAGGTGTCCTGCACCACACCGGAACCGGGCCGGAGGATCGGCTCCTGCACGTCATGCCGCTCTACCACACCAACGGCGTGAACAATCAGCTCATCGCGCCATTCCTCGCGGGCGCGAGCGTGATCCTGCTGGACCGCTTCAAACCCGAGACGGCGATCGAGGCTCTGCGCCGCGATCGGCCGACCTACATGACCGGCGTGCCGACGATCTTCGCCCGGATGCTGCCGCATCTGACGGAGAGTGAGCGCTTCCCGGCCCTGCGCTTCCTGCGTTGCGGTTCCGCGCCGATCACGCCGACGCTGCATCGCCAGATCGAGGACGCCTTCGGTGTCCCGCTCGTCGTCTCCTACGGCCTCTCGGAGGCGACTTGCACCTCGACCATGAATCCACCCGGCAACCGCAGGATCGGCACGATCGGAACCGTGCTCGCCGGACAGACGGTACGCCTGTTCGATCCCGTCACGAACGCGGAAGCCGCCGAAGGCAGCGAGGGCGAGATCCGCATCTCCGGCCCGGTTCTGATGGCGGGTTACATCGGAAGCAGCGAGCAGCCGATCATCGACGGCTGGCTGCGAACGGGTGATCTCGGGCGCTTCGATGCGGACGGCTTTCTCGCGATCACCGGCCGGATCAAGGACGTCATCATCCGCGGCGGCGAAAATATCTCACCGGCCTTGATCGAACGACACCTCGTCACTCACCCGGCGGTCCACGACTGCTGCGTCGTCGGCGCCCCGCACGCCGATCTCGGAGAGATTCCGGTCGCTTTCGTGGTTTTGAAATCTGACGTCGAGGTCGATGCGGCGGACTTGAAAACCTTCGTCGGCCAGAAACTTGCGCGCATCTACATCCCTTCTGAGATATTTATCCTGCCGACACTCCCAACCAACAGTTTTGGTAAAACAGATCGAAAGACATTGAGAGAAATATTGAGAGAAAATAATGTGCCTTTGTGATTTTATCCTAATATGTTCGATATTTCCACTCGGGCGCAGCTCTTGCAGCATGCCGTTTCATCACGTGGGGCGGGTGCGGTAAGCAAGCTAGAGGCTGTTATGGACCTATCTGGCAGATGGCTCAGATGATCGGGCATGAGCCTGATCCGAAAAGCCTATCCGTCCGATGTATCCGATGGTGAGTGGGCGCTGGTCGCGCCGTACCTGACGCTGGTGCGCGAGGACGCGGGCCAGCGCGCGCACCCGTTGCGGGAGGTGTTCAACGGGCTGCGCTACGTGGTGAAGACGGGCGCGCCCTGGCGCTGGATGCCCCACGACCTGCCGCCCTGGGCGGCGGTCTACCAGCAGGCGCAACGCTGGCTGTCGGCGGGCTGCTTCGAGCAACTGGCCGAGGACCTTCGAACCGTGCTGCGCCTGGCAGCCGGACGCAAGGCCGAGCCGTCGGCGGCCATCCTCGACAGCCGGACGCTGCGGGCGACACCCGAGAGCGGCGATCGGGCCGGCTACGACGGAGCCAAGCGCAAGCAGGGCTCGAAGCTGCACATGGCGGTGGACACGCTCGGCCATCTCCTGGCCCTGCACGTCACGCCGGCCAACGCCGACGACCGTGCCCAGGTCGAGCGTCTGGCCAAGGCCGTGCAGGCGGCCACCGACGATCACGTCGAGATCGCCTTCGATCAGGGCTACACCGGCGAGAAGCCGGCTGCGGCCGCGCGCAAGCACGGCATCGAACTGGAGGTCGTGAAACTGCCCGAGGCCAAGCGCGGCTTCGTGCTGCTGCCCAGGCGCTGGGTCGTGGAGCGCTCCTTTGCCTGGGCCACACGCTTCCGCCGCCTCGTCAAAGACTACGAGCGCTACGCCAGTACGCTGGCCGACCTCCACATCGTCGCCTTCGTCTGCTTGATGCTCAAAAAGGCCGCTCAACTCGCAGCCGGTTCATAACAGCCTCTAGAGCCGCTTTCCCACTCCATCCGGACCTTCGCCAGCGGTGGCCCCAGGGTCCGCTCGGGGTCAGGAGTTTGCACCTGCACTGCCCACTGATGGCGATAAGCTGATGGAGAAGACGCTCGGCGACAGGTTGGGGCGAGGCCGGGTTCTTCCCAGGAAGCAACAGGTTGCTTGCGGCCACTTAGGATGCCCGACCATTGAGCTTGGAGAAATTGCCCCAGCTCCGCTCAAGCTCGCTCCCGACGAGGAAGGTCACCATCTGCCTTCCTCGCACGGCGGCTTAGGCCGACGAGGGAGCCTTCCCTCGCCGGCGTCCCGGAAGGCGGGATCGGCATCCGGGTGTCCGGGGAGGGGAGGCAGGCCGCTTCGATGGGTCGGCCTGCGCCCTACTGTAAAGCTCGGACGCGGACCTGCCGGACGCCCCAACCGATAGAGCCTCGAACAGGTTCTGGCCCAGGTACGGCGGTCGAAGACGTAGACCTCCGAGGTGCGAACCCGGACGGACGGCTGGGAAATCCGGATGGTGCGTGACACGATCGACGAGCGCCGCCACCGGCCGCACCCCGAACTCCCAGTCCTCCAGCACAGGGGCGGCGGCGAGTTCCTCGGCGGACGGGTATGCATCCTCGACCCGAGAGGCTGGAAGCTGCTGAGCTTGGCCGGTTCATCGGCGTCCGCAACCCCGGCGACCGGCAGGCTGAGGGCCAGTCCCAGAACACACCGACTGAGGGGATTGGCCGCGCGTCGAGCAGGCATAGGACAGCTCGGTCCGCGCCTCTCTCACGATGTCTTGTCGGCCTCAGGCTTCGGGTCGCCGGAAGCCGCTGCGGACGAGTCATCCCTTGAGCCAGAAACGCAGCCCGTAGGCGACGAGGCCTACCGTCACGACGCCGCCGAGCCAGAGGGCCGCGAACCAGCCGAGGCGCGAGGCCCAGGACGGGGGCGGCGTGCTCAATGGTAACCCTCCTGGCCGACCTTCCCGCGGAACACCCAGTACGCATAGGCCGTGTAGGCGAGGATGACCGGGATCAACACGCTCGCGCCCACCAGCATGAAGATCTGCGAGGAGCGCGGTGAGGCCGCCTCCCAGATCGTGACCCGGCCGGGCACGATGTCGGGGAAGATGCTGATGCCAAGCCCGGCGTAGGACAGGGCGAACAGGCCGAGCGCCAGCAGGAAGGGCGCCCGCTCGGCGTCCCGCGCGAGCGCGCGGAAGAACAGGGCGGTGCCGACCACCACGAAGAGCGGCACCTGCGCGGTGAGCAGCACGCTCGGCCACGTGAACCAGCGCCCGGCATAGGCCGCGTTAAGGAAGGGCGTCGCCGCGCTGACGAGGCCGATGCAGGCGATCGTCGCGACCCCGAAGCGGAAGGCCATGCGCCGGGCGTGGATGCGGGTGGTGCCCTCGGTGCGCATCACCAGCCAAGTGGCGCCGAGCAGGGCGTAGCCGAGGACGAGGCTCATCCCCGTGAGCAGGCTGAACGGGGTCAGCCAGTCCCACCAGCCGCCGCCGTAGCCGCGGCCGGCCACGGAGATGCCCTGCAGCAGCGCGCCGAGCGTGATGCCCTGGCCGAGCGCGGCCACCAGCGAGCCCCCGGTGAAGGCGACGTCCCAGGCGGCGCGGTGCCCTGGGTCGCGCCAGCGGAACTCGAAGGCGACGCCGCGGAAGATCAGCCCGAGCAGCATCGCGATGATCGGCGCGTAGAGCGCGGGCAGGATGATCGCGTAGGCGAGCGGGAAGGCGGCGAACAGGCTGCCGCCGCCGAGGATCAGCCAGGTCTCGTTGCCGTCCCAGACGGGCGCGATCGAGTTCATGGCGGTATCGCGCTCCTCCCCCGGTCGGAGGCCGCGGAAGAGCAGGCCGACGCCAAGGTCGAAGCCGTCCATCACCACGTAGGCGAAAACCGCGAAGGCGATGACGAAGGCCCAGACCACCGAGAGATCGAGGGAGAGGTGCAGGGAGTCAAGCATCGTCTCACTCCGCGGGCTGGAGGCGGCGGTCGGGATCGACCGCGGGTGCCGGGGTGACGCCGGCGGTGCGGATCGGCAGGCCGGGCTGCAGGCCCGGCTCGCCGGCATGGGGCGCCTGCGCCATCAGCCGCAGGATGTAGAGCACGCCCATGCCGAACACCGCGAAATAGACCAGCACGAAAGCGACGAGCGAGGCCGCCACGGCCGGCGCTTGGAGCGGCGACACGGAATCGGCGGTGCGCAGGAGGCCGTAGACCGTGTAGGGCTGGCGCCCGACCTCCGTGGTGATCCAGCCGGCGAGCACGGCCACGAAACCCGCCGGACCCATCGCGATCGCCGCGCGGTGCAGCCAGGCCATCGCGTAGAGCCGGCCCTTCACGCGCGCCCACAGGCTCCACAGGCCGAGCCCCAGCATCGCGAAGCCGATGGCGACCATCACGCGGAACGACCAGAACACGATCGGCACCGGCGGCCACTCCGCCCGCGGCACGCTGTCGAGGCCCTTCAGGGGCGCGTCGAGGCCGTGCTTCAGGATGAGCGAGGAGAGCTTCGGGATCTCCAGGGCGTAGCGCACGGTGCCGGCCTGCTCGTCGGGCAGGCCGAACAGGACCAGCGGCGCCCCGTCCGGATGGCTCCGGAAATGGCCCTCCATCGCCATGACCTTGGTGGGCTGGTGCTCCAGCGTGTTGAGACCGTGCGCGTCGCCCGCCAGGATCTGGAGCGGCGCGACGCAAGCCAGCATCCACATCGCCATCGAGAACATGGTGCGCGCGCCCGCATTCGCCCGGTCGCGCAGGAGGTGCCGGGCGCCGACCGCCCCGACCACCAGCGCGGTGGTGAGGTAGGCGGCCAGCACCATGTGCACGAGGCGGTAGGGGAAGGACGGGTTGAACACGATCGCCCACCAGTCGGCGGGTACGAACTGCCCCTGCGCGCTGATGGCGTAGCCTTGGGGCGTCTGCATCCACGAGTTCACGGACAGGATCCAGAAGGCCGAGAAGCAGGTGCCGACCGCCACCATCAGGGTCGCGACGAAGTGCAGGCCGCGTCCGACCTTGTTCATGCCGAACAGCATCACCCCGAGGAAGCCCGCCTCCAGGAAGAAGGCGGAGAGCACCTCGTAGGCCATCATCGGCCCGAGCACCGGCCCGGTCTTGTCGGAATAGACCGACCAGTTGGTGCCGAACTGGTAGGACATCACGATGCCGGAGACGACGCCCATGGCGAAGGCCACGGCGAAGATCTTCAGCCAATACTTGAAGAGGTTGATGTAAACCTCGCGCTTCGTGGCGAGCCACAGCCCTTCGAGCACGGCGAGGTAACTCGCCAGCCCGATGGAGAAAGCCGGGAACACGATGTGGAAGGCCACCGTGAAGCCGAACTGCGCGCGGGCGAGCACGAGGGCGTCGAGACTTGTGAGGGCCATGGCAGGATCCGAGGCTTCCGCTCGATCAGGTCCAGGCGCCGCCTGTCCGATAGAGCATGTAGGCGGCGACCGCGAAGATGAGGGAGGCGAAGATCCGGTCGAGCGCGCCCTTCCGTCCGGCGAGACGGCAGGCCAGGCGCATCCCGACCCAGCCGCCGACGAGGCCACCGGCGATGTACTGGGCCGCGACGGGCCAATCGATCAAGCCCGAGAGGGCATAGTTGGCCGCTGTCGCGACGCCGAACGCGCCGACCGCGAAGAGTGAGGTGCCGATGGCGTTGATCATCGGCATTCCGGTCGCGAACACGAGACCCGGCACGATCAGGAAGCCGCCGCCGATGCCGAAGAACCCGGACATGACGCCGACGGCCAGCGCCACCACGGCCAACCTCGGCGTGAAGGCCGGCGCGACGGGCTCGCCGGCCGCGGCAGGCGCCGAGCGGCGGCGCGTGCCGGACCGCAGCATCAGCAACCCGACGGCGATCATGACCAGGGCGAACAGGAAGAGCAGGCGCTCGCCATCGAAGGCCTTGCCCAGCGTCGAGCCGCCGAGCGCGCCGATCACGCCGAAGGCGGCGAACACGAGCGCGTTGCCCCAGCGCACGTTACCGGCCCGCCAATGGCCGGCGAAGTTCGCGAAGGCGCTGACCGCCACCGCGAGCGCCCCCGTCCCGATGGCGACGTGCGGCTGTCCCACGCCCACCACGTAGAGGAGGAGGGGGGTGGCCAGGATCGAGCCGCCGCCGCCGATGAGGCCGAGGCTGAACCCGACGAAGCCGCCGGACAGGAAGGCGAGCACGGCGCTCACCGCGTGGACCGCTCCGAACGGTCCGGGCCCGGGCCGGCCATCGTGCCGCCCGTCCAGGCGAACATGGCCGCCCCGCCGTTCCGGTCACGTCCGCTCGCCTTCCCGCGCCGAGCACGCCGCCGCGGCTCGCCCGAGCAGAACATCTCGTGCAGGATCTCGACGAACTCGCGCGCACGCGGCTCCGTCAGCGTGTAGAAGACGGTCTTGTGCTCGCGGCGGGTCGAGACCAACCCGGCCTCGCGCAACTCGCTCAGATGCTGGGACAAGCTCGGCTGCCGGATGCCGAGCTCGCGCTCCATTTCGGCGACGGCGCACTCGCCCTCGAACAGACGGCAGAGGAGGCGCAGGCGGCCCGGGTGCGCGAACACCCTCAGGAGGTCGGCCACCTCCCGCGCCTTGCCCTCGGGAAGCGATGCCGCCGGGCTCATTCCCAGGCCGCCCCATCCAGGGCGTTCAACGGAAACTTGAGATAGCGCCTGCCGTTCGCCTCGGGGTCGGGCAGCCGGCCGCCACGGATGTTGACCTGCAGGGCGTGCAGGATGAGCCTGGGCATCGGCAGGGTCGCGTCGCGCGCCTCGCGGATGCGCACGAAGTCGGCCTCGGTGCGCGCCTCGACCATGTGGGTGTTGCGTGCCTTCTGCTCGGCGACAGTGCTTTCCCAGCGCGCTTCGCGACCGTTCGGCTGATAGTCGTGACCGGTGAAGACGCGCGTCTCGTCGGGCAGCGCGAGAATGGCCTGGATCGAGCGCCAGAGCGCGGCGGCGCTGCCGCCGGGGAAGTCGGCGCGCGCGGTGCCCGAATCCGGCATGAACAGGGTATCGTGCACGAAGGCGGCGTCGCCGACCACGCAGGTGACGGAGGCCAACGTGTGTCCCGGCGAGAACAGGACCCGGGCCGGCACCTCGCCCACCGAGAAGGTGTCGCCCTCCGCGAAGGTGCGGTCCCATTGCGAGCCGTCCGTCGGCAGGTCCGCAAGGCCGTAGATGGCCTTCCAGAGCTTCTGGACCTCGACGATCCGCTCGCCGATGGCGGTCGGGGCCCCGGTCCGCTCCTTGAGGTACTGAGCGGCCGAGAAATGGTCGGCGTGGGGATGCGTATCCAGGATCCATTCGACCGTGAGCCCCTCTGCCCGCACGTAGTCCAGGATCTCGTCGGCGCATCGGGTCGCGGTCGCGCCCGACTTCTCGTCGAAGTCGAGCACGGGATCGATGATGGCGCAGCGCTTCGTCCGCGGGCACGAGGCCACGTACTGGATGCTGCCGGTTCGCCGCTCGTAGAACCCCCGGACGATAGGGCGCGGGCCGTTCGTCTCCGCCATGGTCACAAGGTCCCCGTTCGAAAGTACCAGTCGCCGGCCTCGCCGTCCGGGCGGCCGGCGGCTCCGTGGAACGTCAGCGGCGGCGCGGCGATGATCGGGTCGCCCGGCCGCCAGGCCTCCGGCGTGACGACGTCCGCCTCGTCGGTGACCTGAAGCGCGGCGACGAGGCGCAGGATCTCCTCGACGTTGCGCCCGACCGTCATCGGGTAGGTGGAGGAGGCCCGGATGATCCCGTCCGGATCGATGACGAAGGTGGTCCTCACGGTCGCGCTCGATACGGCGCCCGGAGGCAGCATGCCGTAGGCGCGCGCGATGGCCATGGAGGGATCCTCCAGCATCGGGAACGGTACGCGAACGCCGAAGCGGTCCTCGATGTTGTGCGCCCAGGCGAGGTGCGACGACAGGCTGTCGACGGAGAGGCCGAGCAGGTCGCAGTCCAGCGCCTGGAAGCGGGGATAGGCGCGCGAGAAGGCGAGGAACTCGCTCGTGCAGACCGGCGTGAAGTCCGCCGGGTGGGAGAACAAAACCAGCCAGCGCCCGCGGTAATCCTCAAGCATCCGCTCTCCCATCGTCGTGCGTGCCCGGAAGCCGGGAGCGGGATCGCCCATGACCGGCGGACAGGCCGGTCTGCCGGTCGCATCGTCCAGCGTTTCAATATGTGAAATCATATATTGTTCGTCCCGGCATCTCGACGGCGCACTGCCAGCTATTATGGGGATTGCACCCTTGTCAATATCTCCTATGATCGGGTCAATCAAGTTCATTATGTAATTTTAAATATTGAAAGGAACACTCCATGGACGCCAAGCACATCACGGACGACTTGGCCGTCGCCCCGCAGATCGGGCCTGACGACATCCCGGCGGCTGCGTCTGCCGGGTTCCGGTCGATCGTCTGCAATCGCCCCGATGCCGAGGGTCCCGACCAACCGAACTTCGGCGAGATCGAGCGGCTGGCCGGGCAGGCGGGCATCGCCGCGCGCTACCTGCCCGTCACGTCGGGCGGGATCACCGACGAAGACGTCGCGGCCTTCAAGGCTGCGGCGGACGCCCTGCCGAAGCCGACCCTCGCCTACTGCCGCACCGGCTCGCGCTCGGCGACGCTCTGGTCGCTGGCCGAGGCACGGCGCGGCCGCGCCGTGCCGGAGATCCTGGCGGCCACGAAGGCCGCGGGCTACGACATGAACGGCGCGGCCCGGCGGATCGCGGCGCGCGGCGGCGCACCGACAGAGGGAACCGAGAGACGCTTCGCCGTCGTCATCGTCGGCGGCGGCGCGGCCGGCATCGCGGCCGCCTCGAGCCTGAAGGCGCGCAAGCCCGACCTGGAGGTCGCCCTGATCGACCCGGCCGACGTGCATTGCTATCAGCCCGGCTGGACGATGGTCGGCGCCGGCGTGTTCGAGCAGAGCACGACCGCCAGAACCATGGTGTCGCTGATCCCGGACGGCGTGACCTGGATCAAGGCCGGGGTGGTCGCCTTCGAGCCCGAGAAGAAGGCCGTGGTGCTGGAGGGCTGCCGGACCGTCGGCTACGACCGCCTCGTCGTCGCCCCCGGGCTCGTGCTCAACTGGGCGGGCATCGAGGGTCTGGACGAGACGCTCGGCCGAAACGGGGTCACCTCGAACTACCGCTTCGACCTCGCACCCTACACCTGGGAACTGGTCCAGGGCCTCGGCGGAGGCCGGGCCGTGTTCACCCAGCCGCCCATGCCGATCAAGTGCGCGGGCGCGCCGCAGAAGGCGATGTACCTCTCCGCGGACCATTGGCGGCGCGCGGGCCGCCTGGCGGACATCGGGATCGACTTCTTTACGGCAACGCCAAGCCTGTTCGGCGTGAAGGAATACGTGCCGCCGCTGATGGAATACGTCCGGCGCTACGGTGCGAAGCTCCACTTCAACCACGACCTCACGCGCGTCGACGGCCCGGCCAAGCGTGCCTGGTTCACGTGCACGGCCGAGGACGGGACCAAGTCGACGGTCGAGACCGCGTTCGACATGATCCACGTCGTTCCGCCCCAGCAGGCCCCCGATTTCGTCAGGGCCTCCCCCCTGGCGGATTCGGGCGGCTGGGTCGAGGTGGACCAGGCGAGCCTGCGCCACAAGCGCTTCGCCGAGGTCTACGCGCTGGGCGACGCCTGCAGCGCGCCGAACGCCAAGACCGCCGCCGCGGCGCGCAAGCAGGCGCCGGTGGTGGCGCACAACCTGCTGCGCGACATGGGCTTCATCAAGGAGCCGGATGCCGTCTACGATGGCTACGGCTCGTGCCCGCTCACGGTCGAGCGCGGCAAGATCCTGCTCGCCGAGTTCGGCTACGGCGGCAAGCTCCTCCCCAGCTTCCCATCCTGGTTCATCGACGGCACGAAGCCGAGCCGAGCCGCGTGGCTGCTCAAGGAGCGCATGCTCCCGCCGATCTACTGGCAAGGCATGCTCAAGGGGCGCGAGTGGATGGCGAAGCCCAAGCTGGCGGTTTGAAGGCCGCGCCGGGTGCCCGTCGTGGCGTTCGAAATCCCGTGCGCGCGCCGGATGGCGCCTCCGGCCGACGCAGCGATGCAAGGCTATGGCGCGCCGGGAACGGAGGGATGCCGAGGCGGTCCTTCGCGGCATGGGCGCCAACGTGCCTGCGGCCGCGCGCGTCCTCGGCATCGAGACCCGAACGTTGCGGCGATCGCTCGCGCATCGGTTGTCGCGGCCTCGACGCAGGCCGTCGCAACTTCGGCCGCGAGGCTCGGCTGATGCTGGACATCTTGCCCGTGCATCTCCTTCGAGCGGCACTCGGCTTCGTTCTGGGAGCGCTGCTGGGTTCGGTCGCCCGCCGCGGGCGGTTCTGCACGCTGGGCGCCGTCGAGGACGCCGTCTACGCGCGGGACACGCGACGGGCCCGTGCCTGGATGCTCGCCGCCGGGATCGCGATCCTGGGCACCCACCTGCTGGAAACGTATGCCGGCCTCGACCTCGCGCGGTCCATCTACCTGAGTCCGCGCCTGGAATGGGGAGCGCTGGTCGGCGGCGGCGTGATGTTCGGGTTCGGGATGGCACTCGTGGGGACCTGCGGCTTCGGGGCCCTGCTGCGCCTCGGCGGCGGCGACCTGAGGGCACTTCCCGTCCTGCTGGTGCTGGGCCTCTCCGCATACATGGCCATCGGCGGCTTGACCGGGTTCGGGCGGGCGGCGCTGGCCGAAGCACTGAGCGTCGATCTCGGGGCAGCCGGCGCGCAACGGCTGGGGACCTTGCTCGGCCTCGACCGAAACGGCGTCGACACCTTGGGCTTCACGGTCGCGGCCGGCCTCGGCTTCGCCGCCCTCGCCGAGCCCGGCTTCCGGAAGACCCGACGGCTCCCCTACGGCGCCGTTGCCATAGGGTGCCTCATCGTCGCCGGCTGGTGGACGAACGGGGTCGCAGGCCACGACGACTTCGAGACGCGCGCGGTCGGCTCCTTCAGCTTCGCCCGTCCCGTCGGCGACACGCTGGTGTACGCGATGCTCGCCAGCGGAATGAAGGTCGACTTCGGTGTAGGCTCCGTCGTCGGGGTCCTCCTCGGCGCCTTCGTCGCCGCGCGCAGCGCCGGTGAATTCCACTGGGAGGCCCCCGACGACGCGCGCGAGGTCAAGCGCCATCTCCTCGGGGCGTTCCTGATGGGCACCGGGGGCGTGACCGCCCTGGGATGCACCATCGGCCAAGGGCTGAGTGGGCTCTCGACGCTATCGGTCGGCTCGATGCTCGCTCTGACATCAATTCTCATCGGCGCGCGGGCCGGTCTGTACTACCTCGTGGACCGTCACGCCTGAGCGCCTCAGCGTCGAGCCCGCCGCAACGTGTTATGCCTTTGTCGTATTCGGGCAGTGGCAGGGACCGTTACGGGCGTTCGTCGCCGTCTGCTCGACGCAACGCGCGGTGCAGGATGCTCACGGCGCCCGCTCGGGAGGGCGCAAACGATGAGAATGGCATTTCGGACCCGGTTCCCGAGGATGCCACGGGAAACGAAGGCGCCCACTTCACGGACCGGGACGACCGTCAGCCCGTCCCCCTTTCGCAGAAGGCGCGATGCAAGGCCGCGATGATCTCGCGGACCTCGGGGCGGGCCAGGGCATAGTAGATGTTCTTGCCGTCCCGGCGGGCCTCCACGAGGTCGTCGGCGCGCAGTCGTGCGAGCTGCTGCGAGACGGCGGGCTGGCGCAGGTTCAGCAACTGCTCGAGTTCCGAGACGGATCGCTCGCCCTCGACGAGGAGACAGAGGATGACGAGCCGCGCCTCGTGGGCGAGGGCCTTCAGGAGTTCGCTCGCGTCCCGGGCGTTGGCAAGCAGCAGATCCAGGTCGATGGATCCGGGAGCCGTCCCGTTCGTCGCCGTCTCCGCCTGCTGCAGCGGCATCGTTCAGTCCTCTTCCTGGCCGTTCGCTTGCAGGTGGCGTGCCGTCCGCGCCGCTTCAGGGCGAGGCGGGCAGCCGACCGAGAAGCCGCTCGGCCCGCCCCCAGAAGAAGTCCTCGCCCGGATAACCCTCGATCCGGCCCAGCTCGCGCCCGCCCTCGACGAGGACGAACGTGGGTGTGTAGCGGATCGGGCGCTTGAGCGTGAGTCCCGGCGGCATGCCCGCGTCGAGGTCGACACGACGCAGCGGCGCCCGCCGGCCGACGTCCGATTTCGGGTAGACCGGGCCGATCACTTGGTTCCACTCCCTGCACCAGGGACAACCGCGCCGCTCGAACATGAGCAGTTCGGCGGCCTCGGCCGTCGCGGGCAGCAGGAAAAGCCCCCATGCCGCCGCCATCATGGACCGCCTCGTTCCGTGCATCAGCCTTCCCAAGCGCGGCATCCCGGCGCATAATATAGGGAAAGTCGAATATGTTCGAGGGGGGTAGCGCCGTGACCGCCGACGTCGGGATCCTGACCGCCTTCGGCGCCGGGCTGCTCTCCTTCCTCTCGCCCTGCATCCTGCCGCTGGTGCCACCCTATCTCTGCTTCCTGGCCGGCGCCTCGTTGCAGGAACTCGCCGAGCGCCCGGACCGCACGCTCGCGCGCCGCGCCGTCCTGCGTGCCCTGGCTTTCGTGCTCGGCTTCGCGGCGGTCTTCGTGGCGCTCGGCGCGAGCGCGTCCGCCATCGGCCAGCTCCTGACGGACCACGTCGGCGTGCTGTCGCGCGTCGCCGGCGTCGTGATCGTCGTGCTCGGCCTCCACATGATCGGAATCTTCCGCTGGATGCCGCTCCTGCGCGACGTGCGATTCCAGGTCGAGGCCCGCCCGGAGGGCATCGTCGGGGCCTTCCTCGTGGGGCTCGCCTTCGCGTTCGGCTGGACGCCCTGCGTCGGCCCCGTCCTGGCCTCCATCCTGCTGCTTGCCGGCGGGGAGGACGAGGTCGCGCGCGGCGCGTGGCTGCTGGCCGCCTACGCCGCGGGGATCGGCCTGCCCTTCGTCGCCGCCGCCTTCTTCACCGGCCCCTTCCTGAGGGTGGCCGGCCGGTTCCGGCGCCACGTACGCACCATCGAGGCGACGACGGGCATCGCCCTCGTCGCGACCGGGGTCGTCATCTTCGGCGGGTGGATGCCCCTCGTGGGATCATGGCTGACGGACGCCGTTCCGGTCCTCGGGCGGATCGGGTGAGCCATTACCGCCGGGCGGAGGCGCGCCCCGCGGCTTGGCCGCCTTGAGCCTCATCCGTACCGGAACGCGAGGAGCCGCTCGAAGGCACGCAACTCGATCAGGAGCCGGTGAAGCAGCGCCGGGTCGCGGGCGGCGACGGCGGACGCCACCTTGGCGAGGCTGGCCGCCATCCCGTCCGCGAGGCGCCGGAACTCCGGATCCGACCGAACGGCCTCGCCGGCTTCCGCGTCGCAGCGGTTCACGGCCGCGGCGACGCGGCTCGCCGCGCTTTCGATCTCCGCGCGCTCGGCTGCGTCGTCGAGACCCGGGCTGCCCGGACAGTACCGGTCCAACGCGACGTAACGGCCGGACAGTTCCGCGATACAGTCGGAGAAGAGGCGCAGGCCGCCCGAACGTCGCCATCCCCGGATTGCCAGGCACCGACGAAGCACCCTACACATGCATGAAGGAGAATATTTGGAGGAAACGCCATGTCGACCCGGCGCCGGTTCCTCGCGGGCGTTCTGGCGCTCGGCTTGCCGCGACGTGCCGCGGCCGAGCCGATCCAGGGCGATGACGGCCTCTATCGACAGTCCTGGTTCCTCGAAAGCTTCCTCGACCTGCCCGACGACCTGAAGGCGGCGCACGAGCGCGGCAAGCGCCTCGCCGTGCTCTGGGAGCTGAAGGGATGTCCCTATTGCAAGGAGATGCACCTCGTGAATTTCGCGGATCCGGGTACGAGCGGCTTCGTCCGCGACCGGTTCGAGATCCTGCAGCTCAACATCATCGGCGCGCGGGAGGTGACGGACTTCGACGGGGAACGCCTGTCCGAGAAGCGCTTCGCGGAGAAGTACGGGGTCCGCTTCACGCCGACCCTCCAGTTCTTCCCTGACGACGGGGCGACGCTCGCGGGCAAGCGTCCCCGGGAGCGGGAGGTCCTGCGCATGCAAGGCTATGTCGCGCCGGAGGACTTCCGTCGCACCTTCGCCTTCGTGGCCGAGCGCGGCTACGAACGGACGAGCCTGCGCGAATACCTGCGCTCCCCCGGCCCCGGACAGAAGGGCTAGAGAGCCGGCCGCCGTCCCTGCCTCAAGGAATATTTCGACTTGACTCGAACGCGATCTAGGACAAACTTGCAATAATTCGCATATGTCGATGGGTGGAGGCCCGGCGGCGATGCGAGCGGCCACGAACGGTCGCGGAAGCCGCAGAGACGGCGCACCGAGGAAACCCAGATGCGCAGGCCGATTCACGCCTACGCGATCGCAGGAGCATGCGCTCTCGCGACCGCCGCCGGAGCCGAGACGGCCTCGGGCGGGCTTCCCCCATTCGAGATCGTGGCGGTCGATGGCACCGATGCCATCCCCGATCCGCTGACCGACAAGCCCGGCGACGCCTCCGCCGGAGCCAAGGTCGTGGCCAACCGACGCCAGGGCAATTGCCTCGGCTGTCACCAAATCTCGTCGCTCAAGACCGAGTCCTTCCACGGCGAGGTCGGCCCCTCCCTCGACGGCGTCGCGGGCCGCTGGGACGCGGCGCATCTGCGCATGATCGTGGTCAACCCCAAGCACGTCTTCACCGAGGCGACCGTGATGCCGGCCTTCTACCGGGTCGACGGCCTGAACCGCGTCCGCCCCGAGTTCCAGGGCAAGCCGATCCTGACCGCCCAGCAGGTCGAGGACGTGGTCACCTACCTCACCACCCTGAAGTGACGCGCGAGCCGTGAAGGAACCGCAACCATGATGTCTCCCCTGAACCGCCGCCAAGCCCTCGCCCTCGGCACCGGAGCCGTCCTTGCGACGAGCCTGACCCTGCGCGCGGGGCCGGCGCGCGCGGCGAAGAACAGCACCGACGAGGCCATCAAGGCGTTCACGCGCGGCAAGGAGCCGATCAAGGGCAAGGTCAAGCTCGAACTTCCGGAGATCGCCGAGAACGGCAACACCGTCCCGATGACGGTCAGCGTCGACGCACCGATGACGAAGGAGAGCTTCGTCGAGGAGGTGATGATCGTCGCCGAAGGCAACCCGAACCCCGGCGTCATCAGCTTCCACTTCACGCCATCGAGCGTGGCCGAGGCCAACACGCGCATCCGGCTCGCCGAGACCCAGAACGTGATCGCGGTCGCCCGCATGAACGACGGCTCGGTCTTCAGCGACGTGAAGCAGGTGAAGGTCACCATCGGCGGCTGCGGCGGCTGATGTCTAGAGCGCTCTCCGCCGAAGTGGGTACCGGTTCGGCGCAAGAGAGCACGTCGAAACAAGAGTTTAGAGCCGATCAGCACGAGACCCGGAGGACAACATGGCCGACGTGAAGCCGCGGATCAAACTGGACAAGAAGGAAGTCGCCAAGGGCGGCGTCATCGAGGTGAAGACCCTCGTCTCGCACACGATGGAATCGGGTCAGCGCAAGGACAAGGACGGGAAGACCATCCCGCGCAAGATCCTGAACAAGTTCACCTGCGACCTCAACGGCAAGACGATCTTCAGCGCCGACCTTGAGAGCGCCGTCTCCGCCAACCCGTACTTCCAGTTCAAGCTCAAGCCCGAGGAGTCGGGGACGCTGACCTTCACCTGGGTCGACGACGACGGCTCGAAGATCCAGGCCACGGAGCAGATCAAGGTCGCATGACGCTCTCCCGGGGCGTCCCGCCCCGGAGCGCCTCCCCACGTCGAGCCGGAGCTCCCATGCCGTCCGTTCCCTATCCTCTGGCCTTCGCCGCCGTCGCGATCCTCGCCCTTGCCGTCTCGACGCACGCGCAGGACACGCCCTCGCCGCGCGCGCAGGACGCGTCCGAGCGTCCGGCCTGGCAGGAGCACGGCATCAAGCCGCAAAGCCCCGATTCCCCGTTCGAGGAGGTGGTCTCGGGCCTGTACTTCCGCTCCAAGGAGACGCAGGCGATGCAGGCGGACGACTTCAATAACCCGGGCTTCCTCGCCGTCGAGCAGGGCGAGGAACTCTGGTCGAAGGTCGACGGCGCGGCGGGCAAGTCCTGCGCGAGTTGCCACAACGAGGCCGCGACCTCGATGAAGGGCGTGGCGGCCGCCTACCCCAAGTGGAACGAGAAGCTCGGCAAACCGGTCAACCTGGAGCAGCGGATCAACCTCTGCCGCAGCGGCGCCCTGAAGGCCGAGCCCTGGGCCTTCGGCTCGCCGGAACTCACCGCGATGACGACCTACATCCGCAACCAGTCCCGCGGCATGCCGGTCGCGGTGAAGGTCGACGGGCCGATGACGCCGTGGTTCGAGCGCGGCAAGGCCCTCTACTACCAGCGCAACGGACAGCTCGACCTCGCCTGCGCGAGTTGCCACGAGAAGAACCACGGCAAGTTCCTGCGCGCGGACTTCCTGAGCCAGGGGCAGAGCAACGGCTTCCCCGTCTACCGACTGCGCGACCAGCGCCTCGTGCCGCTCCATGAACGGATGGAGGGCTGCATGTTCGACGTGCGGGCCACCCCCTTCAAGCCGCTCTCCGACGAGTTCCTCGCGCTGGAGATCTACGTCGCCTGGCGCGGCCTCGGCCTGCCGGTCGAGACGCCGGCCGTCCGCAACTGAGCCGCACGGGCCCCGATGACCTCACGCCGCGACTTCCTGCAGATCGCCGCCGCCACCGCCGCGCTCGTCCCGAGCGGCTGGACCCGGGCCTTCGCCCAGCAGCGCCTCACCCAGGACGACCTCCTGGCCTTCGAGCCGATGGGCAATGTCACCCTGGTCCACCTGACGGACATCCACGCGCAACTCCTGCCGGTGCTGTTCCGCGAGCCCTCGACCAATCTCGGCGTCGGCGAGGCGCGCGGCCAGATCCCGCATGTGACGGGCCGCGCCTACCTCGACCTGTTCGGCATCCCCGGCGGCTCCCCGCTCGCCTACGCCCTGACGCCCGAGGACTACGTCGCGCTCGCGCGCGGCTACGGGCGCATGGGCGGCCTCGACCGCATCGCCACGGCGCTCGACGCGATCCGCGCCGAGCGCGGCGACAAGGTCCTGTTCCTCGACGGCGGCGACACCTGGCAGAACAGCTACACGTCAATGCTGAGCAAGGGCCAGGACATGGTCGAGTGCATGGCGCTGCTGAAGCCGGACGCCATGACGGGCCACTGGGAGTTCACCCTCGGCACGGACCGCGTGAAGGAGATCGTGGACGGGCTCGGCTGTCCCTTCCTCGGCCAGAACGTACGCGACGCCGAGTGGAACGAGCCGGCCTTCGAGTCCACGAAGATGTTCGAGCGCGGCGGCGTGAAGGTCGCGGTGATCGGGCAGGCCTTCCCCTACACGCCCATCGCCAACCCGCGCTGGATGATCCCGAACTGGTCCTTCGGCATCCGCGAGGAGGACGTGCAGGCGAGCGTCGACAGGGCCCGCAAGGACGGGGCCGCCCTCGTCGTGCTGCTCTCGCACAACGGCTTCGACGTCGACCGCAAGCTCGCCTCGCGGGTGAAGGGGATCGACGTGATCCTGACCGGCCACACGCACGACGCCCTGCCGCAGGCGGTCAAGGTCGGCCAGACCCTGATGATCGCCTCCGGCAGCCACGGCAAGTTCCTCACGCGCGTCGACCTCGACGTGCGCGACGGCGCGGTGAGGGGCTACCGCTCGAAGCTGATCCCGATCTTCTCCGACGTCATCGCGCCGCAGAAGGCGATGACGGCGAAGATCCAGGCGATCCGGGCACCCCACGAGGCCATGCTCAAGGAGGAGCTCGGGCGGGCAGAGGGCCTGCTCTACCGCCGCGGCAACTTCAACGGCACCATCGACGACATGATCTGCGACGCGTTGCTCGCGGAGCGCGACGCGGAGATCGCGCTCTCGCCCGGCTTCCGCTGGGGCACGACCCTGCTGCCGGGCCAACCGATCACCCGCGAGGACGTCTACAACGCCACCGCCATCACCTACCCGGCGGCCTACCGCATGACCATGACGGGGAGCCGGCTGAAGGAGGTGCTGGAGGACGTCGCCGACAACCTCTTCAACGCCGACCCGTACTATCAGCAGGGCGGCGACATGGTGCGGGTCGGCGGCGTCTCCTACGCCATCGACGTGGCCCGGCCGGCAGGCCAGCGCATCTCCGACCTCACGCTCCTGCGCACCGGCAAGCCCGCCGAGGCCGGAGGCTCGTACACGGTGGCCGGCTGGGCGAGTGTCAACGAGGGCACCGAGGGGCCGCCGATCTGGGACGTCGTGGCCGCCCACGTTCAACGCAAGGGAACCGTGAACCCGACCCCGGCGCAGGTCACCGTCCGGGGCGCTTGATCGCACCGAATATATTCACTCATCAGAATATATGAAATAGTTCGGAGAAGCCGATGTCTGACCCGAAGCGCATCTCGGAGCCGCCGCCCCCGCCCTCGCGCAGGTCGTTCCTGCGGACAGGTCTCGCCCTCGGCGGCGCCGTCGGCTCAGGTGCCCTTGCCGGCAGGGCCGCGGCGGCCGACGCCAAGAACCTGCCGCCGAACGTGCCCGAATGGTCGCAGACCCTCGGGGACGGTGTCGTCAGCCGCCCCTACGGCCGGCCGTCGAAGTTCGAGGCGGACGTGATCCGCCGCGACGTGGAGTGGCTCACCGCCTCGCGCCAGAGCTCGGTCAGCTTCACGCCGCTGCACCAGCTCGAAGGCATCATCACCCCGAACGGCCTCGGCTTCGAGCGCCACCACGGCGGCATCGCCGAGATCGACCCGGCCGAGCACAGGCTGATGATCCACGGCCTCGTCGAGAAGCCCCTGATGCTGACGCTGGAGGACGTGAAGCGCTTCCCCCGCGTCAATCGGATCGCCTTCCTCGAATGCGCGGCCAATTCCGGGATGGAGTGGAAGGGCGCCCAGCTCAACGGCTGCCAGTTCACGCACGGCATGGTCCACTGCGTGATGTACACGGGCGTGCCGCTCAAGGTCCTCCTGGAGGAGGCGGGCCTCAAGACGAACGCCACGTGGCTGCTGCCGGAAGGGGCCGACGCCGCGGCGATGACGCGCTCGGTACCGATGGAGAAGGCGCTCGACGACGCGATCGTCGCCTACGCCATGAACGGCGAGGCGCTCTACCCCGAGCACGGCTATCCGTTGCGCCTCGTCCTGCCCGGCTGGCAGGGCAACATGTGGGTGAAGTGGCTGCGCCGGATCAAGGTCGGCGACGAGCCCTGGCACACCCGCGAGGAAACGTCGAAGTACACCGCCCTGTTGCCGGACGGCCGGGCGCGGCGCTTCACCTGGGTCATGGACGCGAAGTCGGTGATCACCAACCCGAGCCCCCAGGCGCCGATGCGCCAGAAGGGCTTCACGGTGCTCTCGGGCCTCGCCTGGTCCGGGCGCGGCAAGATCAGGAGCGTGGACGTCTCCCTCGACGGAGGTCGCAACTGGCGCGCCGCGCGCCTCGACGGCCCCGTGCTCGATAAGGCGCTGACCCGCTTCTACTACGAGTTCGACTGGAACGGCGACGAGCTGCTGCTGCAATCGCGCGCCGTCGACGAGACCGGCTACGTCCAGCCCACGAAGGCGGCGCTCCGCCAGCACCGCGGGCTGAACTCGATCTACCACAACAACGGCATCCAGACCTGGCACGTGCTGCCCAGCGGGGAGATCGAGAATGTCGAGGTCGCGTAACGGCACCCTGGCCGCTCTCGCGGTCCTCTTCCTCACGACCGCCGCCGCGGGCGCCGAGCGCCTGAACATCGGCCGTGCGGCGACGCCCGAGGAGATCAAGGGCTGGGACATCGACGTGCGTCCCGACGGCAAGGGGCTTCCCGTCGGCAAGGGCACGGCGGCGCTCGGCGAGACGATCTTCCAGGAGCGCTGTGCCAGTTGCCACGGCGAGTTCGGCGAGGGTGCCGGCCGCTGGCCGGAACTCGCCGGCGGTGCCGGCACGCTCAAGTCCGACAATCCGGTCAAGACCGTCGGCTCCTACTGGCCGTATGTCACGACGGTGTTCGACTTCGTGCACCGGGCCATGCCATTCGGGGCGGCGCAGACGCTGACGCCTGACGAGACCTACTCGCTGACGGCGTACCTTCTCTACCTCAACGACATCCTGAAGGATCAGGACTTCGAGGTGAACGAGAAGAACCTCGCCACCATCCGGCTGCCGAACGAGAAGAACTTCTTCATGGACGACCGCGAGACGGCGGAGAAGGAATTCTGGACGGCCAAGCCCTGCATGAAGGACTGCCTGCCCGAGGCGGCGACCATCACCGGTCGCGCGCGCATCCTCGACGTGACGCCCGAGAAGGCATCCGAGGCCGCCAAGCAGTCGCCGCCGGTCCAGTAGGCTGCGGGAACACGGGAAGCCTGTCGATGCCCGACTTCCAGGACACGGAGAGGCGAGGACCGCTCGCTCGGGTTTGCGACAGGCGAACGGTCGTCGCCGGGATGGCGGCGCTGCTGGCATCCGCTTGGCCGGGCGGGCGGATATCCGCCTCTCCGGCAGGGATCCTCAACGTGCGCGACGGCACGGTGGAGACGGCCAGCGACGGCACGCTGTCGTCCTCCCTCGGCTTCATGCTGCCCGAAGCGCCGCGCGCGGAGGTCGACGCGCTGTTCAGGGCCGTGGGGGAACCAGCCGAAGCCGGCCCGATCCCGACGAATGCGTCCCTCGTGCGCGTCGGCGACGAGGTCATCCTGATCGACGCGGGCTCGGGGAACTCCTTCCAGCCGACGGCGGGAAAGCTCGCGGAGACCTTGGAAGCGGCCGGCGTCTCGCGCGAGGCGGTCACCCGGGTCGTGTTCACGCACGCGCACCCCGACCACCTCTGGGGCGCCGTCGACGACTTCGACGACAGCGAGCGATTCCCCAACGCCCGCTACGTCGTGCCGGCCGCGGAGTGGGACTTCTGGACGCGCGACGACGTCGAGACGAAGGTGCCGGACTGGTTGAAGGGATCGGCCATCGGCTCCCGGCGCACGCTCAAGCGCCTCGAAGCCAAGATGGAGCGCCGCAAGCCCGGTGAGACGGTCGCGCCCGGCCTCACCTACGTTGCGACGCCCGGGCACACGCCAGGGCACGCCTCCGTCCTCGTCGAGGCGGGACGCGAGCAGGTCCTGATCGGAGGGGACGCCCTCAGCCACGCCGTGATCTCCTTCCGCCGACCTGCCTGGGCGTTCGGGAGCGACCTCGACCGCGACCTGGCGATCCGCACCCGCCTCGCCTTGCTCGACCGATTGGCGAACGAGCGCGTCACGCTCGTCGGCTTCCATCTACCGGGCTCGGGCGTCGGGCGTGTCGAGCGGTCCGGGGATGCCTACCGCTTCGTGCCCGCGTGAATCGGGCGGCCGCGAGAGGCCGCCTTAAGGTCCGCTTAAGGATCGGCGTGCAGGCGGCCGGGAGTCTGGGCCGGGTTCGGGAGGGACGAACATGTTGCTGTCGCGCAGGGGTGTGTCGGGCATCGCGGCGCTGATGGCCGGCCTCGTGGCCACCCGGGCCGCGACGGCCGCGGAGGCCGGCGCGAAGACGCACCGGGTCGCGATGCAGGTCAGCACGAACGATGCCGGCGTGTTCGATCTCGCCCTCAACAACGCCGTGAACCTCGCCCGCGAGTACGGCGAGGCCGCGGAGGAGGTCGAGGTGGAGATCGTCGCTTACGGGCCGGGCCTGCACATGGTCCGGGCCGACACCTCCCCGGCGAAGGCTCGGGTCAAGTCCGTGATGGAGAGCGTCCCGGGCATCGTGATCTCCGCCTGCGGCAACACCATCACGGCCATGGAACACGCCGAGGGGCGCAAGGTGGAACTGCTGCCGGACGTGGGCGTGGTCCGCGCCGGCGCCGTCCGGCTCGTCGCGCTGCAGGAGGCCGGGTGGAGCTACCTTCGCGTCTGACCAGCCCCGGGCCGGGCACCTCCAAGCAGGCGCTTCCGACCAGTCCGAGATCAGCAACCGGAGACCGTCATGACGATCCTGTCCCGCCTTGGCCCGGCCGTCCTGCTCATCCTGGGAATGTGCGTCGGGGCCGCCTTCGCGGCCGGCGAGGCCCCGTCCGGCTACTACACGCCGCAGAAGGTGGTCTACCACAACGACGGCGCGCCGCCGGACAACGACGCTTATTTCAAGCGGTTGCTCGGCAACATCCGCAACCACGTCGAGGCGCTTGGCAAGGACAAGGTCGAGATCCGCGTGGTCGACCACGGCGACGGTCTCGTCCTGTTCCAGATGGCGAAGGACGACCGGGACCTCGCCGGGCGCATCGACGCCCTCAAGGGCATGGGGGTGCGCTTCCTGATCTGCAACAACACCCTGACGGAGCGGAAGATCGACTGGCACGGACTCTACGGCGTCAAGGAGGACGACATCGTGCCGAGCGGCGTCGCCGAGTTGGCACGGCTCCAGGGCATGGGTTTCACCTACATCCACCCGTAGGAGCGCCGGATGCCTCGCCTCTCGCTTCCCCCCGTCCTGTCCTGCCTCGCCCTGCTCGCCGCCCCTCCGGCCGGCGCGGATCCGCGGCGCGACGCCGACCGTACCTTCCCGCCCTGGCAGGGTGGCGCCAACGCCCCGGCGCACGACAAGGGCCTGGAGTTCACGGTCCACGAGGCGGACAACCTCGCGGACTTCCACGGCGACCTGACGAACGCCCGCCTGATCCTCTACGTCGGCGGCAACTCCTTCTTCGCGATGGCCCCGCTGGTCGCGGCCTTCGAGGCGCGGCACCCGGAACTCGCCGGCCGGATCTACTACGAGACCATCCCGCCGGGCCTGCTCGTCAGGCAGATGCGGGCCGGCGGGCGCGTCACGGTGGGCAACATGACCTGGACCGCGAAGCCGGACGCCTACCTCGCCGGGCTCGGGGCGGTCGAGCGGCTCGTCCGCGAGGGCGACCTGGTCGGGCCTGCGGTTCCCTACGTGACGAACCAGTTGGCGATCATGATGCCCAAGGGCAATCCCGCGAAGGTCACCGGGCTCGCCGACCTGGCACGGCCGGGACTGAGGCTGGCGATGCCGAACCCCGAATTCGAAGGCGTCGCGCGGCAGATCAAGTCCGCCCTCCGGAAGGCCGGCGGCGAGGCGCTCGTCAGGACCGTCTACGAGACGAAGGTGGCCGAGGGCACGACCGCCCTCACGCGGATGCATCACCGGCAGACCCCGGTGTGGCTGATGCAGGGTCGTGCGGACGCCGGCGTCACCTGGCGCTCGGAGGCCATGTTCCAGGCCGAGGCGAACCTGCCGACGGAGCGCGTCGACATCCCCGCCGACCAGAACGAGACCGGAGCCTACGCCGGCGCCGCCGTGAAGGATGCGGCCCATCCCGCGGAAGCGCGTGTCTGGCTGGACTTCCTGCGTGGCGCGGAAGCGCGCGCGATCTTCTCGCGCTACGGCTTCGAGCCCTACCACGCCGACGGCACCCCGGACCGGAACTAGCCATGCCCCGCACCGCCCGGATTCTCGCCACGATCCTGACGCTCGTCCTCGTCGGCGCGGCCCACGCCGCCCCGGCCAGGGTCCTGGTCTACGGGCCCAGGGGCCCGCTGCCGGCCATCAAGGAGGCGGCGGAGACCTTCGGCAAGGCCCGCGGCATCGACGTTCAGGTCACGGCCGGCCCCACACCCGGCTGGATCGACAAGGCCAAGCTCACCGCCGACGAGGTCGCCGCCGTCGCCGCCTACTATGCGAGCCTGCCCGTCCCGGCGACGCAAAGCGGAGGTCCGCGATGAGCAAGCGTGTTCCGGGAGCGTGGGTGTGGGCCGTCGGAGCGGCCTCGCTCGGCCTCATCGTGCTCGTCGGGCAAAGGCCTCCCAGGGCCGAGGGGACGAGCGGTGGCCAAGCGGAACAGACGCGCCGACCCGACCCAGCCGGAACCGCTGCGGAGCACTTCCAGCCCCCACCGGAGAGCGCCATCCCGGACGACCCGTTCGGGACGATGGTCCGGATGGGCAGGGACATCTTCCAGGACACCGGGACGCACGCCCGCGGGTTCGTCGGCAACGACTTGCGCTGCTCGAACTGCCACCTCGACGGCGGCAGGCTCCCCGGCTCGGCGCCGCTCTGGGCCGCTTACGAGAACTATCCGGCCTATCGCGCCAAGAACCGGCACGTGAACACCTTCGCGGAGCGGCTGCAGGACTGCTTCCGCTACAGCATGAACGGCAAGGCCCCGCCGCTCGGCGATCCGGTGTTGGTCGCGCTGGAGAGCTACGCCTTCTTCCTGGCACGGGGAGCGCGGACCGGCCTGAGCCCGCCAGGCCGGGGGTACCCCAAGCTGGCGCGGCCCGCCTCGCTCGACATCGCGCACGGGCGGGACGTCTATGCCACCAAATGCGCCCTGTGCCACGGTGCGGGCGGGGAAGGCCAGGCGACCACGGATGGACATACCGTGTCCCCGCCACTCTGGGGGGCGCGGTCCTACAACTGGGGAGCCGGCATGAGCTCGGTCGCCAACGCCGCCGGTTTCATCAAGGCGAACATGCCGCTCGGCCAGGGCAACACCCTGTCGGACGAGGAGGCTTGGTCCGTCGCGGCCTTCATCGACAGCCGCGAACGGCCGCAGGATCCACGCTTCGAGGGCTCGGTCGCCGAGACGCGGAAGGCGCACCACGACGACCCGTTCGACTTCTATGGCCGGACCGTCGACGGGGTCCCCCTCGGCCAGAACGCACCGCCCTTCGGCACCGTGCCGCCGTGATCGCCCAATGACCGCCCGCCCGCCTCATCGCCCCGGCACGTCGTCGGAGGCGTCTTCCGTCGCCCGCCTCCTCCCGATCCGCCCTCGGTCCTCCACCGCATCGGCGGACAAGCCTGCGAGGGTCGCGTGATCGAGGCCGTCCCCCGGCGGCTGCGCCCGTCCGGGCCGTGCGCCTACGCTCCCGGTGACCTCCGTGGGGCCGCGGCGCGCGGCACCCCCCGCGCTTTCATGGGAGCTGCTTAGGCGGCGCGCACTGTCTGGAGGAAGCGCGCGACCTCGGCCGAGAGATGCTCCGATTGGCGGGAGAGTTCACCTGCCGAGGCGAGCACCTGTGCGGCCGCCGTCCCCGTCTCCTCCGCCGCTCCTGCCACGCCCGCGATGTTGCTCGTGACCTCGCCGGTGCCGGTCGCCGCCTGCCCGACGTTGCGCACGATCTCCTGCGTCGCGGCCCCCTGCTGCTCCACCGCCGCCGCAATGGAGGCGGCCAGGGTGCTAATCTCGCGGATGCGCCCCCCGATGCCGCCGATGGCGGAGACGGCATGACCCGTCGCCCCCTGCACCTGCCCGATCTGGCGGCCGATCTCATCCGTCGCCTGCGCGGTCTGGTCGGCAAGCGCCTTGACTTCGGCTGCCACGACCGCGAACCCGCGCCCCGCCTCACCGGCGCGCGCGGCCTCAATGGTGGCGTTGAGTGCGAGCAAGTTGGTCTGCGAGGCGATGCCCGAGATCATCGCCACCACTTCGCCGATATTGGCGACCGTCGTGGTGAGTTCGTGCACCAGCGTGGCGGTCTGGTCCGCCTCTGCCACAGCGGCCTGCGCCAAGTCGGCCGACCCGGCGACCTGACGCCCGATCTCCTGCACGGAGGCGCCGAGCTCCTCGGCGGCGGCGGCGACCGTGCTGACGTTCGAGGCCGCTTCCTCCGCCGCCACAGCCACGATCGTGGACTGGCTCGCCGTTTCGGTCGCGGTGGCCGTCATGGTTTGCGCCGTGGCCTGCAACTCCGTGGCCGACGACGAGACCATGCCGATGATGCCACCGACCGCGCGCTCGAAGGCATCGGCCATCTCGCGCATGCCGACCTTGCGCTGCTCTTCGGCCGCGAGTCGTGCCTGGACGGTCTCCGCCTCCAGCGCCCGCATGCGGATCATGGCTTCCTTGAACACCTGCACTGCGTCGGCGATCGTGCCGAACTCGGTCCGGCGCCCCCGCCCCATCACCTCGGCAGAGAGGTCACCAGCGGCCAGCGCCTGCATCGGGATGATGATCCCAGCGCAATCACGTCCGATACTCCAGACGATAAGGATGCCGAGAAACACGGATGCGAATACGGCGAGGACGGAGGCACCCACAACGAGGTTGCGCACCCATTCGTAAGTCTCAGCCGCCGCGCCTCCGGCCTTGGCGGCGGAGTCTTTGGCGAAGGTGTAGAGTTGCTTGGCATCGTCGAGGGCACGCTTCCGGTGCACGGTGACAATCGAGTCGATCATCTTACGAGCTCGCTCGATGTCCCCCTCGCGCGCCAGCTCTAGCAGTGGCGGGATCGACGCGATGTAAGTCACCCAATTCTTTTTGAAGCTTGCGAACACTCGCGCCTCTGTATCGGATTTCGGGAATTTTTCGTATAATCTGATCAGCCGATCTATTTCATTACGCCGCTGTTGCATTTCGACATCAGTTTGCTCTACGATCTGTGGGTCGCGGCCATTCAAAGTATAACGGAACAAACTGATAGTAATCCGTCCGGCCCAATCGTTGATCTCGCCAATCGTCTGTGTTTTGCGAAGATCCCTGGCTTGACTTTCAATCAGAAGAGCATTGATCGCGGAAGCACTTCTTACGCCGAGAACGCCAATCCCAATCACGAAAAGAGTGAGCAGACCGTAGGAGGCAAACAGCTTTGTGCGGATGGTCAACTTTTGCAGCATGGCGACACCTCGGCAACATCGGCAGCTTGCCCTAGATTGGTTAATTGTTCTCGTTCACATTCCTCACCGAAACGCGGAAGGCGCACCACGACGACCCGTTCGACTTCCATGGCCGGACCGTCGACGGGGTCCTCCTCGGCCAGAACGCGCCGCCCTCCGGCATCGTGCCGCCGTGATCGCCCAATGACCGCCCGCCCGCCTCATCGCCCCGGCACGTCGTCGGAGGCGTCTTCCGTCGCCCGCCTCCTCCCGATCCGCCCTCGGTCCTCCACCGCATCGGCGGACAAGCCTGCGAGGGTCGCGTGATCGAGGCCGTCCCCCGGCGGCTGCGCCCGTCCGGGCCGTGCGCCTACGCTCCCGGTGACCTCCGTGGGGCCGCGACGCGCGGCGTGCGCGGCGCCGCCCCCGGGCCCCAGAACCACGACGCGCGTACCGATCGGGACGCGCCGGTGCAGGTCGATCACGTCCTGGTTCAGCATGCGGATGCACCCCGAGGAGACCGCCTCGCCGATGCTCCAGGGCTCCGTGGTGCCGTGGATGCGGTAGAGCGTGTCCTTGCCGTCCTCGAACAGGTAGAGGGCGCGCGCGCCGAGCGGGTTCCTGTCGCCGCCCGCCATGCCGCCGGCCCAAGGTCCGTAGCGCTTGGGGTCGCGCCGGATCATGTCGGACGTCGGCGTCCAGCGCGGCCAGGATGCCTTGCGGGCCACCGTCGCCTCGCCGGTGAATTCCAGTCCGGCCTTGCCGACGCCGACCCCGTAGCGCATCGCCTTGCCGCCCTCCATGACGAGGTAGAGGAAGCGCCCGTAGGGGTCGATCACGAGGGTGCCGGGCGGCTCCTTCGTCGGGTAGTGGACCATCTGGCGGACGTTGCGGGCCTTGATGTCGCGCGGCGCGACCGCCTCCACCGGGAACGGCTCGTCCGTGACGGCCGCGTACCGGCGTAGGGCTTCGGGACCGATGGCCGGCCGGACCTGCGCGCTCGGGGCCGGCGCCCCCACCGAGACCGTGCAGGCGCCGAGTGCCGAGGCGAGCGCGATCAGCGCCGGCAAGTGCAGGGTCCGCCGCATCACGATTCGCCGCATCACGAGCGGCCCTTGGCGCGGGCCTGGGCGACAGCCTGCTTGAAGCCGTCGTAGTCGAGGGCGGCGGCCACCTTCAGCGGGCCGATGAGGTAAACCGGCGTGCCTTGCAGGCCGAGGGAATCGGCTTGGTCGAGGTTGCGCTGGAGCAGCGCGGCGATCTCGCTCGCATGGGCGCTCCGGTCAGCCTCCAACCGGGCCATGTCGACGCCCGAGGCGGACACGGCCTCCAGCATCCGCTCCTTCGGAATCTTGCGGCCCGGGATGGCCATGAGCGCCTTGTGCACCTCGTCGTAGCGGCCCTGGTACTTCGCCGCGAGCGCGAGCTGTGCGCCGTAGACGGAGGCGTCGCCCAGGATCGGCCAGTCCTTGTGGACGAGGCGGATGCGCCCGTCCGACTTCACCAGCCGCTCCAGGTCCGGGTGAGACTTCTTGCAGAAGGGGCAGTTGTAATCGAGGAAGGCGACGATGGTCAGGTCGCCCTTCGGGTTGCCCGAGACCGGCGCCTCGGGGTCGTTGAGGATGGCGTTCGGATCGACGCCTTGCGCGAACGCGTCCTCGACGGGCGGCGCCAGCGACAGCAGGGCCGGCGCCAGGGCGGCAGCCGACAGTAGGGCGAGCAGGGTCCTGCGGTTCATGATGGGTCCCCTCGTGGCTGGTGGGAAAGGCTCGCTCAGGCGCCGATGAGGGCGAGACGGCGCTTGAGCTCGCCGACCGCGAGTTCACCCTCGGTGCGGGCGTCGCGGACCTCGCTGCCGTCGGCGCGAAGGAAGATCAGGGTCGGGGGGCCGACGACTTCGTAGCGCTGCATCAGGGCGCGCGTGCCGGCGGCGTCGTGGGTCACGTCGGCCCGGATGACGGAGACGGCCTTCAACCGCTCCCGGATCTCTGGGTCCGCCAACACGGTCCGCTCGTTGGTCTTGCAGACGGAGCACCAATCCGCGGCGAACTCGACCAGGACCGGCGCACCCCGCTCGCGCGCTTCCCGCAGTGCCGCGTCGAGACCGCCCGGTGTCGTCGCCGTCCGGTGGGCCAGGGGGGCCGCCGCCCCGGGGACGAGGCCGGACAGGGGCCGGAGAGGATCGCTTCCCCCGGTTGCGGCCCCGACGAGGAGCGCGCAGCCGTAGGCGGCGACCGCGATGCCCGCCGCCTTGCCGAGGCGGGCCCGGCCGCCCGCTCCCGCGAGGGCCGCGACGGACCACCCGAGGCCGATGGCGAGCACGCCCCAGAGCAGCAGCGTCAGGCCGCCCGGAAGCAGGCGCGCGACGAGCGAGACCGCCAGCGCCAGGAAGACGAAGCCGAAGGCTTGCTTGGCCCGCACGAGCCATGGGCCCGACCGGGGCAGGACCCCGGCCCCGAAGGTGCCGAACGCGACGAGGGGCGCCCCCATGCCGAGGCCGAGCGCGAACAGGGCCAGGGCGCCGCGCAGGACGTCGCCGGTCTGCGCGACGTAGAGGAGCGCGGCGGCGAGAGGCGGCGTCACGCAGGGTCCGACGATCAGCGCCGAGCTGAAGCCGAGCAGCGCGGCGGCGAGGACCGAGCCACCTCCCGCCGCGGCCGAGCCGGCGGTACGGTCGCGCCACCACCGCGGCGCCTGGACGTCGAACAGGCCGAACATGGAGAGGGCGAGCGCGACGAGAGTCAGGGCCATCAGGCCAAGGGCGAGCGGCGTCTGCAGCGCGACCTGCAGGTTGCGTCCGAGCCAAGCCGCGGCAAGGCCGAGGCTCGCATAGGCCCCGGCCATCGCGAGGACGTAGCTGCCGGAAAGCACGAAGCCGCGTACCGGCGTGAGGCCCCCGCCCGTGCGGACCAGCATGCCGGACAGGATCGGCACCATCGGAAGGACGCAAGGCGTGAAGGCGAGAAGGACGCCGAGCCCGAACATGCCCATCAGGACGCCGGCGAGGTTGCCGGTGAGCAGCGAGGCCGGCCCGGATGGCAGGATGCCCGATCGCGCGGCTTCCCGCGGCCCGCCCGCGACATCGCCAACGGCCGGCTTTGTCCCGGATCCGCCGTCAGGCCGTGCCGCCTCCGGCGCGCCCGGCGCCGCGAGATCGAGCGTCTGCGTGACCGGCGGGTAGCAGATGCCCTTCTCGGCGCAGCCCTGGTAGGTGACGCGCACCGAGCGCAGGCCGGCCAGGGCCGCGCCCGGCACCGTGGCCTCGGCCGCGCCGTGATAGACCTCGGTCGGCCCGAAATTCGGGTCGTCCTCGGTCTCCCCCGGCCCGATGGCGACGGGCAGCGATTGCCCGGTCGGCGCGGAGGCCGCGATTCGGTCGCGATAGAGGTAGGTGCCGGCGGGGATGGTCCAGCGCAGGTGGAGTGAGAGGTCGGGCTGACGGGTCGCGGCCAGCGTGAACGGCACCCGCCGAGCGGCGGCTTCCTGGCAGTGACCCGGAGACCAGAGCGACGCACCCGCCCAGACAAGGGCGGCGAGGATAAGGTGGGCGAGAAGGTTCGGCATGGTCGGCTGCGGGGTCCGGTTTTCGGATCGGCCCGGCGCAAGTCGAAAACGCAGCTTAAGCCAGGCTTAAGCCGAGTCCGGAGGATGCCGGGCAGCCAAGGGAGACACGCATGCGCATCCTCGTCGTCGAGGACGACCCCATCCTCTCGGACGGCCTCCGCGCCGGGTTGTCCTTGGGCGGGGCGACCGTCGACTGCGTCGCGACCTGCGCGGATGCCGACGCCGCGCTCGGCACGAGCAGGTTCGCGGCGGTGGTGCTCGACCTGATGCTGCCCGACGGCTCGGGGCTCGACGTGCTGCGCGGCCTCCGCCGCAGGGGCGACCGCACGCCGGTAGTCCTGCTGACGGCCCGGGACGCCGTCGCGGATCGGATCGCCGGGCTCGACGGCGGGGCCGACGACTACCTCGGCAAGCCCTTCGACCTCGACGAGCTCTCGGCCCGCATCCGTGCGGTCGTGCGGCGCGTTTCCGGGCGGGCCGCCGCCGGCCTGGAACACGGCGGCATCCGGCTCGACCTCGGCAGCCTGACCGTTACGGTCGACGGAGCGCCGGTCACCGTATCCCGGCGCGAGTTCATGGTGCTGGCGGCCCTCATGGAGCGCCCGAACGTGCTGCGCTCGAAGGCCGAGCTGGAGGAGCGCCTCTACGGCTGGCAGGAGGAGGTCGAGAGCAACGCGGTCGAGGTGCACGTGCACAACCTGCGCGCCAAGATCGGGAAACACGCCATCGAGACGGTGCGCGGCCTCGGCTATCGCATGAGGGCACCCGCATGAGCTCGCTGCGCGTCAGGCTCTTCGCCATCCTCCTCCTCGCGACCGGCCTGATCTGGCTCAGCGCGGTCGCCTGGATCTACCTGGGCTCGAAGCGGGAGGTGGAGCAGGTCCTCGACACCCGGCTACAGGAGGCCGCACGCATGGTCGGCTCCCTCGTCGGCACGGTCGGCAACGCCGGGGCGGCGGGCGCGCCGGTCGCCTTCGCGCCGCCCGGCGGGTACGAGCGGCAGCTCTCCTGCCAGATCTGGTCACTCGACGGCCGGATGGTGGCCCGGTCGAGCGGAGCCCCGGAGCGGCGCTTGACCGATGCGCCCGCCGGCTTCTCGGAGCGCGAGGTCGACGGCGAGACCTGGCGGGTCTTCACCCTGGAGGATGCCGACAAGGGCGTGCGCGTGATGGTCGGCGACCGCCTCGGCTTGCGCGAGCGCCTCGTCGCCGACCTTATCATGGGCCTCGTGACCCCGGCCCTCCTCGTCGTCCCGCTGCTCGGCATGCTGATCTGGGCGAGCCTCGGGCGAGGCCTGCGCCCGTTGCGTCTGATGGCCCGGGACCTGGCGCGACGCGACGCGGACGACATGAGCGCGATCGACGCCGGGCGCGCACCGGCGGAGGTGCGCCCGCTGACCGACGCGTTGAACGCGCTGTTCCTCAAGGTCGAGGCGGCCCGCCGGCACGAGCGGGAGGTGACGGCCTTCGCCGCCCACGAGTTGCGCACGCCGCTGGCGGGACTGAAGACGCAGGCCCAGGTCGCGATGGCCGCCCGGGACCCGGACGTAGCCCAGGCCGCGCTGCGCCAGATCCTCGCCGCGGTGGACCGCACCACGCGGCTCGTGCGCCAACTCCTCGATGCCGCCCGGCTCGACGCAGAGGCGCACGGTGCGACCCTGACCGAGATCGATGTCGGCGCCCTGGTGACCGAGACCGTCGAGAGCATGCGGGCACCGGGCGACGTCGCGACCGTCATCGACCCCGCGCTGCGCGGCTTCACCATGCGAGGCGACCCGGAAAGCTTGCGGCTCGCCGTTCGCAACCTGCACGAGAACGCCGTGCAGCACATGCAGGCCGGCACGGTCGAGTGGGGGCGCAGGCAGGACGGCGCGGGCTTCTACGCCCGTGACGAGGGCCCGGGAATCCCGGAGGAGGAGATCGCCCTGGTCACGACGCGGTTCTACCGCGGACGTCACAGGAGCGCGACGGGCAGCGGTCTGGGGCTGACCATCGCGGAGGCCGCCTCGCGCCGAAGCGGAGCGAGGCTCCGGCTCAGCAACCGGACCGACCGGAGCGGGCTCCAGGCGGAGATCCTGTGGATCTGATCGGCCTTGACGTGAAGACGGCGCGGTCACGTCGGCGATGCCAGGAGGCCCTGGCCGCGGCCGAGCCGGCGAGCGCACCGAGGACGCCGGCGAGCGAGAACGCCGCCGCGCACCGCCACTTCACGTTCCCGGCCCGCCATTGCGGGACGAGGTTGCCGGCCGCGCTGACCGAGACCGCCGGGGCGCTGGTGCCGATGGCCACGTGGGGCGAACTCACGCCGACCACGTAGGTCAGGAGCGGGACCGCCAGGATCGAGCCGCCGCCGCCGAGGATCACGCCGACGACCCCGCCCGAGCCGGCCGCGAGACCGGATGTCAGCAAGCCGGGCATCACGCGTCAACTTCCTGCACCGCCGTCGGCTCCGAGGGCACGAGGCCGAAGAGCAGCATGCCGACGGCCATGGCGGCCACGAAGGTCGCGGCGTGGGCCGGTACGACCGTGAGGATGGTCAGCGCAGGCCCGGGGCACAGGCCGACCAAGCCCCAGCCGATGCCGAAGACCGCGGCACCCGCGATCAGGTGCGGGTCGAGGTCGCGCCGGGTCGGGATCTCCAGCCGGGGCGCGAGCACCGGCCGGCCGCGGCGCCGCGCGACACGGTAGCCGGCCGCCGAGACCGCGACGGCGCCCACCATGACGAGGGCGAGGCTCGGGTCCCAGCGTCCGGTCACGTCGAGGAAAGCGAGGACCTTCGCCGGGTTGGCCATGCCGGAGACGAGGAGGCCGAGCCCGAACAGCAGGCCGACGGCGAAGGCGGAAGCGGTCTTGGCCATGGCTCAGGCTCCGGTCAGGTGACGGGTGACGAAGACGGTCAGGATGGCGACGGCCATGAAGGTGCCTGTCGCGACGAGGGAACGGGGCGAGCCGCGACCGATGCCGCAGACGCCGTGGCCGCTGGTGCAGCCGGCCCCGAGGCGTGCGCCGAACCCGACCAGCAGACCCGCGAGCACCAGGAGGGGGATCGAGGCGTCGACCGTCACCGGCGGCAGGCTTCCTCCCAAGCTGGCGTAGACCAGCGGCGCCAGGACCAGGCCGGCCAGGAAGGCGACCCGCCAGCCGGTCTCGCGCGAGGGCGGGGCGAGCAGCCCGCCGAGGATGCCGCTGATGCCGGCGATGCGCCCGTTGAGGAGCAGGAACAGGGCCGCGGAAGCGCCGATCATGACGCCGCCGAGGATGGCGCTGAGAGGGGTGAAGCCGTCCATGCTGATCACTCCTGGGCCGCGGAAAGGGCGAACCCGTGGGCGACTCGTGATCCTCACGCCGCCTTCGGGGTTGTCATGGACCGGATGCCCACGCCTCGATCGTGATATTATTAGATAATTCTTGATTAGTTATAGCTAATTTAATGTCAGAAGGGAACTGGCCGTTGATCCCCGGAACGGCGGAGCGGATCCCGCTTCGCACGGATGCGCGCGTCAACCGGCGCATCGCTGCCGACATCGATGCGAGCGTGAAGTGGCATGCCGAACACCCGCAGGCGATCGGCCGCCGGCTGCGCGGGCTCGACGCTGAGTGGGACATCGAGCGGACGCTGGAGGCCAACACCGCGGCGCTGGCGCTCGCCGCCTCGGCACATGACCGCCGGCCGGCGCTGGCTCGCCCTGTCGCTGGCCGTGACGGCATTCCCGCTCCAGCATGCCGTCCGGGCTGGTGCCCGCCCTTGCCGATCCTGCGGCGGCTCGGCTTCCGCACGGCCCGCGAGATCGAGGTCGAGCGCAACGCCCTGAAGGCGCTCCGTGGGGATTACGGCCCCATCGGACCGGACGCCGGGGACCGTGACAATCGGACCAGCCATGCCCTGATGGCGGCACGGCTCTGAGGATCGCCGGCCCGCCTCCGGCCCGAAGGAAGCGTTGGCGGGCGCCGTTGCGGCAAGATCAGCCCGCTTCCGGACAGAAGATGTCCTTGAGCGTCGCGAGCAGGCGTGCGGCGCGAGGATCCTCCAGGCGATAGTGGAGCGTCTGGCTCTCGCGCCGGAAAGCGACCAGCCCGTCCTCGCGCAGCTTGGCGAGATGCTGCGAGAGCGCGGATTGGCTGAGCTCCACGGCCTCGGCGAGGCTCGTCACGTCCATCTCGCCCTGGGCGACCAGCAGGCACAGGATGAGGAGACGCTTCTCGTTCGCGAGCAAGCGCAGCATTCGCGCGGCGTCGGCTGCCTTGTCCTGAAGGCGTAGCAGGTCGGTGGTCGTCACCGCATCCATTGCCGTCGATAGCCCCGCATTAGGAGACGCTGTTTTAGACGGCACCAACCTATGGCGTCCTGCGCGGTTTGCCAGCCTTGACTGTACTTGCGACCTTCGCCTTCAACGCGGAGGTCCTTGCCCCGACCGCTCGCTCGACGTGGAGGGCGACCTTGTTTGGCTCAACGATTTGCCCGATGTGCCGGCTGCCGCCGCGTGGCTGACGAGCCCTCGGTCTCCGCTCAGCCCGCGGCCATCGACGGCGCGCAGCGCGGCGGCATGGAATTCGGCTCGCGCAGCGGCGAGAGTGGCGGCGTCGGCATGAGCGGCCGCCGACACGACCGCGGGGAGCTTCCGGATGCGAACGGGCGCCGGGGCCTCTGGCCCGGCGCCGGTTCCTATTCGTGCAGGAACGCGATCAGTGCGGCGTTGACCGCCTCGGGCACGTCGTGCTGCACCCAGTGGGTCGCCTCGGGAAACCGGTGCAGGCGGCTGCGCTCGCACAGGGCGAGGCTCGCCTGCGCCAGCCCCGGCTGGAGCGCCCGGTCGCGCTCGCCCCACAGGATCAGCGTCGGCGCGGCGACCTTCGGCGGGTGGCGCGCGCGGGGCAGGCGGGCGAGCGCCCGATACCAATCGAGCATCGCCGTGACCGCGCCGGGGCGCAGCCATTCCCGCGCGTAGACGTCGAGGTCGGCCTCGCCGAAGGTGTCGGAGGCGCTGGAGCGGCGCATCAGCTCCCGCAGGAGGTGGCCGCCGCGGGCGGTGAGCAGCCGTTCGGGCAGCAGGGGGAGCTGGAAGAAGCCGGCATAGGCGCTGCGCAGCGCCTGCCCCGGATGGTGCCGGAGATAGGCGCCGAACACGCCGGGATGGAAGGCGTTGAGCACGGCGAGCCGCTCGACCCGCTCGGGGTGGAAGCTCGCCGTCCAGAACGCGACGAGCCCGCCCCAATCGTGCCCGACGAGGCGGACGCGCTTCGCCCCGCAGGCATCGGCCAGGGCGATCACGTCGTGGGCGAGCCGGTCGAGATGGTAGGCGGGAAGCCCCTTCGGCCGGTCGCTGAGGCCGTAGCCGCGCTGGCCGGGGACGAGGAGGCGCAGGCCGCTCTCCGCGAGCGGCCCGATCTGATGCCGCCAGCCGAACCAGAATTCGGGAAAGCCGTGCAGCAGGAGGGTGGGCGGCCCGTCGCTCGGCCCCGCCTCGGCCAGGTGCAGCCGCAGGCTGCCGAGGGCGACGTGGCGGTGGCTGACGACCGGATCGGGCATGCTTTCTCCGAAGGATAGGCACGGGGGATGTCGGTGCCGGACCAACCCGGGCGACGCCGGCGCGGTTCGGGCGCGGCGCCATTCCGGCGCAAAGGCGCTCGATGTCGCATCGTCTTCTCGGACGAGCCGGCAACCACCTTTCGGGACGATGCTCTATAGGTGATGCGCTATCACGGGAGACGCCCTTCCCCGATGCCGCTGCTCCGCTGCCTTCTCGCGCTCGCCTGCCTCTATCCCTGTCTCGCGGCCGCCCGGCCCGTCACCGATGCGGCCGGGCGCCGGGTCGAGGTGCCGGAGCGGGTGACCCGCGTGCTCGCCGCCGGCCCGCCCGCCGCGGTGCTGCTCTACACCCTGGCGCCCGGCAAGATGGTCGGCTGGCCCCGGGCGCCGAGCCCGGAGGAGCGGGACTTCCTGGCTCCCGAGCTCCGGGATCTGCCCGCCTACGGGCGGCTGACCGGGCGGGGCAACACCGCCAATGTCGAGGCGCTGCTCGCCCTCAAGCCCGACCTCATCGTCGATGTCGGCAGCACGGGGGCGACCTATGCCTCGCTCGCCGACCGGGTACAGGCCCAGACCGGCATCCCCTATCTGCTGCTCGACGGACGCTTCGCGGCCACGCCGCAGACCTATCGGACCCTCGGCGCGCTGATCGGAGCCGACACCGAGGCCGAGATGCTCGCGACCGAGTCCGAAAGGATCCTGAAGGCGGTGGCCGAGGTCGTCGCCGCGGTGCCGGAGGACAAGCGCCCGCGGGTCTATTACGGGCGCGGGCCGCGAGGCCTGGAGACGGGGCTCTCCGGCTCGATCAACACCGAGATCGTCGAGGCCGCGGGCGGTCGCAACGTGGCGGCGGCGGAAGGCGCCGGGGGGCTCGCCGCCGTCTCGCCCGAGCAGGTGCTGGCCTGGAACCCGGACGTGATCGTCGCCCTCGACCCCGATTTCCCGAAAACGGCCGCGGCCGATCCGCTCTGGAGCGGGCTGAAGGCCGTGCGCGAGGGCCGGGTCCACGCCATCCCGACGCTGCCCTTCGGCTGGGTCGACGCGCCGCCGGGCGTGAACCGCCTGATCGGCCTGCGCTGGCTCGCCGGGCTGTTCTTCCCCGAACGATTCCCGCAGACGCTGGGTGACGCGGTGCGCGACTTCTACCGGCGCTTCTACCGGGTCGATCTCAAGCCGGAGCAGCTCGACCGCCTCCTGCGCGAGGCCGCCGGGCCGGGGCCGGCCCGGTGAGCGGGACGGCGGGCCCGGCCGGGGCGGCCCGGCCGGCGCGGCGGCTGCGCGCCCTCGGGCTGGCGGCCCTGGGCCCGGCCGCGCTGCTCCTCCTCGTGCTGGTCTCCCTCGGCATCGGCCGCTACCCCGTGCCGCTCGCCGACGTCTTTTCGGTTTTGTCCGCCAAGGTGCTCGCCCCGCTCTTCGGCCATCCCGTCGCGACCGATCCGACCGCGGCGACCGTCGTCTGGCAGGTGCGCCTGCCGCGGGTGCTCGGCGCGCTCGTGGTCGGGGCGGGGCTCGCGGCGGCGGGGGCGACCTATCAGGGGCTGTTTCGCAATCCCCTCGTCTCGCCGGACATCCTGGGCGTTTCGGCGGGCGCAAGCCTGGGAGCCGTGCTCGGGATCGTGCTCTCGCTGCCGGTGGCGGCGATCCAGGGGCTCGCCTTCGTCGGCGGTCTCGCCGCGGTCGGCACCGTCTACGCCGTCGGGCTCGCGGTGCGGCGGCACGATCCGGTGCTGACGCTGGTGCTCGCGGGCGTGGCGGTCGGTGCGCTTCTCGGGGCCGGCATCGCGCTGCTGAAGGTGCTCGCCGACCCCTACAATCAATTGCCCGCCATCACCTTCTGGCTGCTCGGCAGCCTCGCCGCGGTGACGCCCGGCGACGTCGCCGCGATCCTGCCGGCGATGCTCGCCGGCCTCGCGCCGCTGGTGCTGCTGCGCTGGCGCGTCAACCTGATGAGCCTCGGCGACGAGGAGGCCCGGGCGCTCGGTGTCGAGACGCGGGTGGTCCGCCCGGTGCTGGTGACCGGCGCCACTCTGGTGACCGCCGCCGCGGTCTCGGTGACGGGGGTGATCGGCTGGATCGGGCTGATCGTGCCGCACGTCGCCCGCCTCCTGGTCGGGCCGGATTTCCGGCGCCTGCTGCCGGCCTCGATGCTGCTCGGCGCCGGCTATCTCACCGCGGTCGATCTCCTGGCCCGCACCGCCGCCCCCATCGAGGTGCCGCTCGGCATCCTCACCGCGCTCGTCGGAGCGCCGTTCTTCCTGTGGCTGCTGGCGACGGCCAGACGGGGCTGGGCCTGATGTTCGAGATCCGCGATCTCGCCTTCGGCTACGGTGCCCGCGCGGTCGGCTCCGGGGTCAGCCTGACCGTGGGGGAAGGCGAGGCGCTGTGCCTGCTCGGGCCGAACGGCGGCGGCAAGACCACCCTGTTCAAGACCCTGCTCGGGCTGCTGCGCCCGCTCGGCGGACGCATCCTCCTCGACGGCACCGACCTGACCGATTGGCCGCGCCGCGAAATCGCGAAACGGATCGCCTACGTGCCGCAGGCGCACGCGGCCTTCTTCCCGTTCGCCGTGCGGGACGTGGTGCTGATGGGCCGCGCCAGCCGGCTGTCCGCCTTCGCGAGCCCCGGGCCGGCCGACCGGGCGGCGGTCGAGCGGGCGCTCGCCACCTTGGGCATCGGCCATCTGGCCCAGCGGATCTACACCGAGATCAGCGGCGGCGAGCGCCAGCTCGTCCTGATCGCCCGGGCGCTCGCGGGCGAGCCCCGGCTCCTGGTGATGGACGAGCCGACCGCGAGCCTCGATTTCGGCAACCAGGCCCGGGTGCTGACCCAGGTGCGGCGGCTCTCCGGCCTCGGCATCAGCGTGGTGCTCTCCACCCACGATCCCGGCCACGCCTTCCTCTGCGCCGACCGGGTGGCGCTGCTGCACGGCGGCCGCCTCGTCGCGCTCGGCCCGCCTGCGGAGACGGTGACGCCGGAGACCCTGCGGCTCCTCTACGGCGTCGAGGTCGCGGTGGTGCCGCTGCCGGGGCAGGGCCGGGCGGTGTGCACGCCGGTGATCGGGTGAATGGGTCGCCACGCTCGCGATGACGGACCGACAACGGCTCGGCACGGAGAGGGGGGGTTCAGATCCCGGCGTACCACGAAAAGCCCAGTTCCGAGACCATGCTGCCGCGGCCCTGGCCGAGCCCGTCGACCCGGTCGGTCGCCTCGATGCCGGCGAGGTATTTCAGCGACTTGTAGCCGAGCTGGCGCTCCACCCGCAGGCGCACCGGGGCGCCGTGGGAAACGGGGAGGTCGCCGCCGTTCATGCCGTAGGCGAGGATCGTCTGCGGATGCAGGGCGTCGAACAGGTCGTAGGTGTCCCACCAGCCATCGACCGCGCGGATCACGACGAAGCGCGCCTCGCGCTTGAGCCCGACGCTGGCCAGCACGTGCGCGAGCGGCACCCCGGTCCAGCCGCCGATCGCCGACCAGCCCTGCTCGCAGGCGTGCAGCGTCACCTGCGTGCGGGCCGGCATCGCCCTCAGTTCGGCGAGGGAGAAGGCGGCCGGCCGCTCGACGAGGCCGCTCACCGGCAGGCGCCAGTCCGAAAACCCCCGCGCCTTCGAGCGGCGGTAGGCGGGATCGTCCGGATCGGTGGTGTTGATGGTGGGAAACACCGCCGAGACCGCCTCCGGCCCGAACTCCCGCACCAGCGGCTGGTCGCGCAGCAGGAAGCGCTGCGTGGCGAGCGTCAGGGTCTCGCTCAAGCCGTAGAGGCCCGGCCGGCGCGGGCCCCCCTCGATCAGTTCGCAAGCCCCGAGCGCGCTGCCGAGGCCGAGGGCGGAGGAGCCGAGGATCAGCCGGCGGCGGGTGAAGGCGCTCATCGCCTCTCCTCCTTCGGGGCCGCGGAATGCCCGGTGATCATGCCGCGCATCAGGTCGAACGGACCGTTGGCGAGCACCTGCCAGATGTGGACGAGGAGGAAGCCGACGAACAGGGCGGCCGACAGGAAATGGACCGTGCGCGCCGATTGCCGGCCGCCGAACAGGGTGAACAGTTCGGGGCAGGCCGCCGTGACGCCGGGGGACATGGTGAGGCCCGAGAGCAGCGTCACCGGGCCCAGCACGAGCAGCACGGCGAGATAGGCGAGCTTCTGCAGGACGTTGTAGCGGCCCGCTCCGGCCCCGCCCGAGCCGGTGAGGCGCAGATGGGCGCGGATGTCGCCCGCGATGCGGCGGGGGCGGAGCTGGTCGCGGTCGGGAGCGAGGCGGCGCAGGAGGTGCCCGCTCGCCAGCGCGGCGAGCCCGTAGAGCGCGCCGTTGAGGACGAAGATCCAGGCGGCGAGGAAGTGCAGGCTGCGGCCCCAGCCGGTCTGTTCGAGGTTCACCGGCAGCGGCAGGACGAGCCAGGCCGGCGCGTCGTTGGCCCCGGTCTCGCCCCAGAACAGGCGCGGCAGCGCGAGCAGGATCGCGCAGCCGCTGACCGCAAGCGCCAGGAACGCGCCGGCATTGACCCAATGGGTCAGGCGCACCCAGAGCGGGTGGCGCGGGACGGCCTCTTGCGCACGCGCCGTCATCGGCCGCCGGTCCGCCGCAGCACGTCGAGGCGGTAGGCGTCGGTGCGCGCGCCGTGCAGCACGCGGGCGAACGGGGCGGTGCCGGCGATGAAGCCCTCCGCCGCCGCGTCGCCGGAGAGGGGATAGTCGGTCTCGCCGAGCCAGTGCACGAGGACGCAGTCGCCGCCGGGCTCCAGGCTCGCCTCGACCCGCGCGACGAGCCGGGCCAGATCCGGAGGGCTGAGGAAATAGAGCATCTCGCCGAACACGACGAGGTCGAACCGGCCCTCGGGCCAGACCTCCGGCACCGCGCCGCGGACGAACGCGACCTGGGGACGGTCCGCGCAGCGGTCCCGCGCCGCCGCGAGCGCCGCCTCGGCGATGTCGAGGGCGGTCAGCGCGGTGCAGCGGGGGGCGAGCGCCCGGGTGAAGACGCCGATCGAGCAGCCGATCTCCAGAGCGCTCGCATACTGTGCCCGCGGCAGGGCCGCGAGCGTGGCGGCGTATTTCTCCGCCTCGTAGGCGCTGGAGGTGAAGCGCCACGGATCGGGATCGGCGGCGTAGATCTCCGCGAAGTAGCGCTCCGGCAGCGTCTCTCTCCGCCGCCCGCTCATCCGACCACCTCCGCCGGCCGCGGCAGGGAATCCGGTTGCGACGCGGCCTCCTCGGGCCAGAGCGCATGCAACGGCTCGGCCGCCGCCAGCACGTGCGCCGCCATGCCCGTCAGGGCGGCGTCCGGGGCGGGCTGGCGCAGATAGGTGGCGAGGTCGCGCATCTGCCGCTCCAGCGGATGCGTTTCGAGGAAGCCGGCCAGCCCGATCGAGCGCTGGGCCAGCGCGATCACGTCGAGGCCCGCCCCCTCGACCGCGGCGCGGACGAGGTTGACGTAGGCGATGATCCGCTCCGGGGCCGCGTCCTCCGCCGCGGCGAGCCGGGCCGCGCGGGCGACGAGCGGGCGGCTCGTCTCCAGCGCGACCATCGCCCGCCCGAACCGGGCCTGCTGGTGCGGATCGTCGCCCCGGCCCATCGCGGCGAGATGGGCGCGGTGGGTCTCGACCACCGCCTCGATGCCGCCGAGCTGGACCGCCAGGAAGCGCCACGCCCCGGCGAAGAAGAAGGGCTGGCGCCCGTAATCGCCCGCCGCGCCGATCACCGCCCCGTCCGCGGCGCAGAGCCCGGAGAAGTCGACCGTGCCGGTGGCGGAGGCCCGCATGCCGTGGGCGCGCCAATCCGACAGGTCGGCCCGCTCGCCGGGTTCGAGCCGCATCACCAGCATCAGGCGGCGCCCGTCGGCAAGCCGCGCCGTCACCAGCGGACGGGTGACGAACCCGGCCCCCGAGGCGCGGCTCTTCGCGCCGTGGAGCGTGCCCGCGGGGTCGAGGACGAGGCCGCCCTCGGCCGGCTCGGTGTTCCAGACGCCGAACAGGTGGCCCTCGCCGGCGTCGCGGGCGAGCCGCTCGGCGGTGGCGGCGTCGGCGTAGCGCAGGACCAGGGCGAGGGCGTTGACGTGGCCCTCGTAGAGCCGACCCACCGCGAGGTCGTCGCGGCCGATCCGCGTGAGCAGCGCCCGCAGCGTGTCCACCCGGCCGGGCTCGCACAGGCCGCGGCCGCCGAGCGGTTCGGGCAGCGGTGCCGCGAGCAGCCCGGCGCGGTGCAGCCGCGCGATCGCCCCGGTGGGAAAGCCGCCGTGGCGATCCTCCCCCCTGTCCTGCGCCCCCGCCGCATCGCCCGGCTCCCCGCGAGATGCCGCTCGGGGCCAGGCGAGGGGAAGGATCGATGAGGGAGGCAAAAGCGGCTCGACGGATGGAGGACGAACGGACATCCCGACGGGCGCTGCGAGAGTTCCCGACCCAGCTTACACGAAGTCGCGAGTGTGCGCAGTCCGGGAACCGCGGGCCGCGCTCCCGGCATTCACCTCCGGGCCTGCACCGCGCCGGCCGAAGCGGAGACGACGATGGCGGACGAGACCGAGCGGCTCGGCCTTCTCGTGAGCCTGTTCGAACGGGCGCCGACGCGGCTGTTCGAGGCGAGCCCGGGGGGAGGGCGGGCGCGGGAATCGTTCGTGGGATGTCCGGTGCCTCCTCGCCGACACCCGCGCGCTTCGGGCCGCATCCCCGGCAGTGCAGACCCGCGCGGCGCTGCTGCGGCGCCTGGGCGCGACCCGCCCCGGCGACCCGGACGGGCCGGGCGTGCCGCCGGCCGGGGCGGCCATGCAACCGGAGAGCGAGGAGCGTCGAAAGCGTGAGCGACACCTCGACCGAACCGAAACTCGCCGGCATCCCGACCTTCCCGCCGGAGGTCGTGGCGGCGCTCGACGAGCACTGCGCGGTCGAGAACCTGCCGCTGGACCGGGCGATCTGCGCGATCGTCGCCGAGTACCTGCGCTTCAAGGGCTACCTGCGGACCCGTCCGGCGCACGGGCATCGCTCGCCGCAGGGCGAGCGGCCGGAGGGCGTGTGATACGATATCCGGTTGATGAGTTCGGCCTCTCCTGCGTCATCGCGAGGCGAAGCCGTGGCGATCCAGGGCGCGCCCTTTTCGGACCTGTCGCGCCCTGGATCCCTTCGCGGCCGCTCGCGATGACGGAGGGGGGGCGAAACCCGAAGCGATCGATCGGAAACGGTATGAGATGACCCCCTCGTTCAAGGGCCTTTCTCTGCCCACCGAAGCAGCCGCGCCCGAGCCATGTCCGGGTGCAGGAGGAAGGCGGCGAGACGACCCTGCCGCTGGAGGCGTGCGAGGCCCGTGCCGGACGATGGCGACAAGAATGACGGTGCGGGCTGCCCTCTCCGGACAGGTCGCGCCGCCGGATCGCCTCGCCGACGCTCGCGATGACGGCGGAGCCGGAGGAATCGACCGGACCGGTTCGAGGAGAGGCAGGATCGACCGTCCCGATTCCGTTGGACGGATCGGCAGGTTGCGCGGGCAGCCCCGCTCGGCTCACATCCCGCCCGGAACCGCGTCCCACGAGAAGGCCAGAGCCATGACCGACCTCAAGACCCTGCGCAGCCTGTCCGGCCTGCCGCCGGAGCCCGCCGCCCTCGCCGGCTCGGCGCTTGTGCTGATCGACCTGCAGAACACCTACCGCGAGGGCGTGATGCGGCTCGACGGCGTCGAGCCGGCGATCCGCGAGGCCAAGACCCTGCTGGAGCGGGCGCGGGACGCGGGCATCCCGGTCTTCCACGTGCGCCACGACGCCGGGCCGGGCTCACCCTACGACCTCACGGCGGCCATCGGCCAGATCAGCGACGAGGTCGCCCCGCGAGAGGGCGAGGCGGTCGTCACCAAGACCTATCCGAGTTCCTTCGTCGGCACCGACCTTCAGGCGCGGCTGGAAGCGGCCGGCGTCAAGGACGTGATCCTGGCGGGCTTCATGACGCATATGTGCGTGAACTCGACCGCGCGGGGCGCCTTCAACCTCGGCTTCCGCCCGACGGTCGTGGCCTCCGCCACCGCCACCCGCGCCCTGCCGGGGCCGGACGGCGCCACCGTCCCGGCCGCCGCGCTCCAGGCCGCGAGCCTCGCGGCGCTGAGCGACCTGTTCGCGGTCGTGGCGCCGGATGCGGCGGCGATCCGGGGGTAGGCGCATCCCGCTCCCCTGAAGCGGGAGAGGGGAGCTGAACAGGCGGCGTCCAGCGCGGCCCGGCCGCGCATCGCCAGGACGAGGCGGGTCGCCGCCGCATCGGTGAGGCCGGGCGGGGGTGCCGAGCGGTCGAAGGCGCCGCGGCAGCACAGCAGCTCGATATGCGGCGCCCCCTGGTCCGGCAGGACGAGGCCGGTCACCGCGACGTCCGTCCGGATCGGCGATCCCGTCGAGCCGGGCCTGTTCGGGGCCGTGATTGTGCGATCTCGTCGCCACCCGGTATCGATCCTGCCACGAAGCCGGAGGTGCTCCGGGGTTGATCGTCGCGACTCCGGTGATGGCGCGCCGGATCAGGCCGCGCGGGCGCGGGGCTGCGCGGCCTCTTCCGCCGGCCGCTGTCCGAACATGCGCTGGTAGAGGGCGGCGGGGCTGTGGCTGCGGCCTTCGGAATCGACGATGCGCACGTCGCTCATCCCTGCCGTCATCAGCGAGAGGCCCTGCTCCAGGGCACTCATCATCGAGCCGTGCTGCCAGGAACAGACGCGTGAATCGGTGCCGGCGCTGACGGTGAAACTCACGGAACACATTCCCGATTGCTGGTGCCGACCGGCGGTGTTGCGGCCGAGCTTGTCCATCAAGACCCGGCCCCGATCCGGGTTCCGTAAAACTTGATGCAGAATAGCGGCTCTTGGTTGACGAAGTCTTCGCGGAAACCGACCCTTTCCGTGACGGAACCGGGGACGGCCCATGGCGGGACCATGGCAGCGGCGCCATTCGCGTCCCGCAGGGTTCCCGTCCGATCCGACACATTGCCGGGGCGCGCCGGGCTCCTGATACCACCCGGCGCCGATCCCGGCGCATCGCCGGTTGCCCGCGCGAAGGCGTGGGCGGCGGGCGCCCGCCGGACGAGAGGAAGTCGACCATCGGTCGGCGTCCAGCCAGAGCGCTCCGACGCCGGATCAGGCACTCGCCCCATCCGGAACCTCTTCGCCGGCAGGATCGGCCGAAGCCTCGCCATGACAGCGGGAGAGCGGCTGCGCGAAAGTTTCTACCGCTGCGCGGCCTGCATCGGCTTGTCGGATTTCGGCGGCTGCGGGGCGATGCGGCCGCCGTCCTTGAGATCCGCGGGTGGGCTCAGCACGAGGCGCTCGCCGCCCGAGAGCCCCCTGTCCACCTCCACCACCGTGCCCTTGTCGCGGGCGACGTGGACCTCGGCCCAGGTCACGCGGTCTTCCTCGCGGGCGACGGCGACGCGGGTGCCGGACTGGTTGAACACCAGGGCTTCGGCCGGCACCGCCACCGTCGCGCCGCCGGTGCGGGGAATCGCCAGCGTCACGTAGACGAACAGGCCCGGCCGCAGGGTCCGGTCGGGGTTCGGCACGTCGACCTGCGTGACCAGCGTGCGCGAGGAGGCGAGCAGGGCGACCGAGCTGCGCTCGACCGCGCCGGAGAAGCTGCGGTCGGGCATCTGCGGCACCTTGATCCGGGCCGCGATGCCGGGCTGCACGCCGACCGCCGCGTTCTGCGGCACGTTGACCGAGATGCGCAGCACGTCGTCCCGGTCCATCGACAGGAGCGGCGAGCCGGAACCCGCATCCGCCTGGACGAGGTCGCCGACATCGACGTTGCGGGTGGTGATCACGCCGTCGAAGGGCGCGGCGACGATCTCGAAGCCGGTCAGGGCCCTGAGGCGGCCGACGGTGGCCTGCTGCGCCTTGATGTTGGCCTGCGCCACCTTCACGTCGGCCTCGGCCGAGGCGAGGTTGGCGGCCTGCGAGAGCACGCCGGCCTGGGTGGTGTCGGCGTTCTGCTTCGAGGCCCAGCCCTGGCCGGCGAGCGTCGAGGTGCGCGCGTTGGTGACCTGGGCGAGGTTCACGTTGGCCTTCGCCTGGTCCACCATGGCCTCGGCCCGCAGGAGCTGCGCCTCCAACTGGCCGAGCTGCGCTTCCGCTTGCGCCAATTGCTGGTCGAGGTCGGGCGCGGCGATGCGCAGGAGCACGTCGCCCTTCTTCACCCGCGAGCCGATATCGACGTGGCGCTCGGCGACGTAGCCGGTGGCGCGCGCATAGATCCGTGCCGTGGCGAAGGGTTCGGTCTGGCCCGGCAGGGTCAGCTCGACCGGTCCGTCGAGGCGTTTGGCCTCCTCGGTGCGGACCTTGGGCACGAACTCGATCTGCTTGCGCTGCGTCGCCTCGGCCCGGGCCGCCCGCTGCCAGTGGCCGTAGCCGCCGTAGGCGAGCAGGCCGAGGGCGACCAGCCCGGCCAGCACGAAGCCGCCTTTGCCCGGCGGCGGCGGGACTTTCTTGTCGTCCCCTGTCCGGTCAGGCTGGCTCACGAAACGATCCTTCTCTCTCGATGCCCGCGCGCATCATACATAATCCTCGAGCGGCTTGGCCTCGCCCCGCCGCAGCAGGCTGTAGAGGAAGGGCACGAACAGCAGCGTCGAGGGCGTGCCGAGCGCGATGCCGCCCATCACCGCCCGCGCCAGGGCCGCGTTCTGCTCGCCGCCCTCGCCGGTGCCGAGCGCCATGGGCACCAGCCCCAGGAACATCGCGCTCGCCGTCATCAGCACCGGCCGCAGCCGGGTCTCGCCGGCGGCAATGGCCGCCTCACGGGCCGAGCAGCCCGTGGCCTCGCGGTGTTCACGCGCGAAGGTGACGAGCAGGATCGAGTTGGCCGACGCGATGCCCACCGACATGATCGCCCCGAACAGCGAGGGGATCGAGAAGGCGGTGCCGGTGATGAACAGGCTGGCGACGATGCCGCAGAAGGCGACGGGAAGCGCGGCCAGCACCACGAAGGGATCGCCCCAGCTCTGATAGTTCACCGCCATCAGCAGGTAGACCGCGATCAGAGCGATGCCGAGGCCGACCTCCAGCCGGAAGAAGGCGGCGCGCATGTTCTCGATCTGCCCGCGCACGCTGATCCTGTCGGGGGCCGGCAGGGCCTTCTGCTCTTCCTGGACGATCCGGTCGATGTCGCGGGCGACCGCGCCGAGGTCGCGATCCTGCACCGCCGCGTAGACGTTGAAGGTCGGCTGGGTGTTGACGTGGTTGATCACCGTCTGCGTCGGCTGGCGGGTGATGGTGCTGATGCTGGACAGAAGCGTCAGAGCGCCGGGCCCGTTGGCGGCGTTGGCGCGGGCGAAGAGCGGGGTGTTCTGCAGCGCGGTGAGCGAGTCGTTGCGGTATTCCGGCGTCTGGACCCAGAGCTGGTAGGGGATGCCGGTCTTCGGATCGGTCCAGAAGTTCGGGTTGACCTGGAAGGAGCCCGACAGCGACACGTTGAGGCTTTGCGCCACTTGGTTCTGGGTCAGGCCGAGTTCGGAGGCGAGCCGCCGGTCCACATCGACGAAGAACTGCGGCTGATCGACGATCTGGTGCAGGTGCACGTCGACGAGGCCGGCGGTCTCCTTCAGCCGCGCCTCGATGCGCCGGGCGACCTCCAGATCCTTGACCGTGTTGCGCCCCGAGACCTGCACGTCGATCTGCGCGATGACTCCGAAATTGAGGATCTGCGTGATGATGTCGGAGGGCTGGAAGTAGACGACCATGTCGGGGAAGCGCTCCCGCAGGGTCTCGCGCAGGCGTCTCTGGTACTCGGCGATGGAGCCGTGCTCGTCCTTCAAATCGATCAGCATCTGCCCGTCGTTGTAGGAGACGAACGACCCGTCGGAGAAGGCGAAGTTGTAGTTGTTCGACGGGATGCCGATGTTATCGAGGATCTGGTCGATCTCGCTCTCGGGGATCACTTCCCGCACCACGGTCTCGACTTGCGCGAAGACCTGCTCGGCGGTCTCGATGCGCATGCCGGGGCGGGTGCGCAGGTGCAGCGTCATCTGGCTCGATTCGACCTGCGGGAAGTAGTCCTGCCCCGTGAAGACGAACAGGCCGCCGGTGCCGGCAAACAGCAGGCCGACGACCGTCACCGTGACGACGGGATGGCGCAGGACCGCGTGCAGCAGCCCGACATAGCCGCGATGGAACCGCTCGAACCGCGCCTCGAAGCCCCGGCGGAAGGTGCCGGCCAGCCGGAACACCGGAGAGAGCAGCCAGCCGAGCGCCCGCTCGATCCGGCCCCGGCGCGGCGCCTCCCCGTCGCCGCCGTGGTGCCGGAGGTATTCGCGGGCCACCAGCACGTCGATCAGCACCGGCACCAGGGTGCGGGTGAGCAGATAGGAGGTCAGCATCGCGAACACGACCGCGAGCGCCTGCGGCGTGAACAGGTATTTTGGGGTGTCGGTCAGCGCGAAGACCGAGACGAAGGCGGCGCAGATCGAGAGCGTCGAGATCAGCGCCGGCTTGGCGATGCCGGCCGCGCCCTCGACCACGGCGTTGCGGAACGGCTTGCCCTCCTCGAACAGGCGGTAGGTGTTCTCGATCGCCACCGTCACGTCGTCGACGAGGATGCCGACCGCGAGCGCCAGCCCGCCCAAGGTCATCACGTTGATGGTGTGGCCGAGGGCGGCGAGCAGCGCCAGCGAGGTCATGAGGCACAAGGGAATCGATACGAGCACGATCAGCGTCGAGCGCCACGAGCCGAGGAAGAGGAGGATGGTGAGCCCCGTGAGGCAGGCGGCGATGACGGCCTCGTGCCACACGCCCTCGATCGCGTTCGACACGAACACCGACTGGTCGAAGAGCGGCTTGATCTCCATGCCCTCGGGGGCCGCCGCGCGGATGTCGGGCAACGCCGCCTTGACGTTGTTGACGACGTCGAGCGTCGAGGCGGTGCCGTTCTTCAACACCCGCATCAGCACCGAGGCCTGCCCGTCGGCACGCACCACGTTGACCTGCGGCGGGCCGCCGTCGCGGACATAGGCCACGTCGCGCACCAGCACCGGCTGGCCGTTGACCAGCTTGATCGGGATCTCGTTCAAGGCCGCGATCGCGTCCGGTGTCGCGTTCATCTGCACCGGGTATTGCTGCTCGCCGATCTTGGCGAGGCCGGAGGGGATCGTCAGGTTCTGCGAGGTCACCGCGTTGGTGACTTCGAGCGGGGTGAGCCCGAGTGCCTGGAGCGCGTGCAGGTCGAGATCGACCATCACCTGTCGCGGGGCGCCGCCGAAGGGGGAGGGCAGGGTCGAGCCCGGCACCTGGGTCAGGCGCTGGCGGATGCGGTACTGCGCGTAGTCGTAGACCTTGTTGAGGCTGTCCTTGGCCGAGGTCAGCGCGAGCTGGATCACCGGCACCGAGGAGGCGGAGAAGCGCACGATCACCGGCGGCTGCACGCCCGGCGGCATCAGCGCGCGGATCGAGTTCGTCGAGGAGACGACCTGAGCGATGGCGAGATCGATGCTGACGGTGGGGTCGAAATAGATCTTCATCACCGACGTGCCCTGGAGGCTCGTCGATTCCATCCGGGCGATGCTGTTGACGTTGTTGGAGATCCCGAACTCGGAATAGGTCGTGATCCGCTTCTCCATCTCCGGCGCGGACAGGCCCGTATAGGTCCAGACCACGACGACGACCGGGATGTCGACCGCGGGCAGCACGTCCTTCGGGGTCACGACGATCGCGCCCACCCCGCCCAGCATCATCAGCACGGCGAGGACGTAGGTCGTGATGCGGAACTTGAGGGCGTACTGGACGAGTCCCATGGGTCTCCGGTGGATGTCGGCCGAGCCTGCCGGAGCCGCGGCACGGAGGGAGCCGGCGGATACCGCAGGGTCACTGTTTCTGTTCTATGTCCGATCGCTTCCGGAAACGCAGGCGTGCCGCGATGCCGCATCGCCGCCCGTCCCCACCGTCCGGGCATGCCCCGTCCGCCCGACGGAAGCAGGTTAGACTGAACACAACCTTTGCAACAATCGAGATCAGGCCGTTCTTGGTGGCATCGGCGCCGGGATGTCCCCCGTTCGTGCCGCCTCTTGTTGTGCCACCTCTTGCCGCCGCGCCTGCGCCCGGCCGAGCCAGAGCGCGTTGAGGAGCCACGCCGCCGAGAGCGGCAAGGCCGCCACGGCCGCCGCGTGGCCGCCGAAGCCGAGCGCGGCGAGCCCGGTATAGGACCACGCGCCGAGCTGGTCGCCGAGGCGGTAGACCACCGTGTCGATGAAGCTTTTCGCCTTGTAGCGGTCCTCGCGCGGCACCACCGTGAACAGCACCTCGCGGACCGGCCGGGCGATGGCGAAGTTGCCGGCGCGGCGCAGCACGTAGATCACCACCACCGAGGCCACGGTCGGCGAGAGCGCGAGTGCGGCGAAGCCGACGATGCTCGCCGCCGGCAGCAGCGCGAGCGTCACGCCGACGCCGAACACCTTCGTGATGCGGCCGGTGAGGAAGAGCTGGATGCCGAGCGTGAGCGCGTTCACGGCAAGATCGACGCCGGCGAAGAAGGCGGTCTGCGCACCGCGGTCGGGGAAGCTGCGCTTGGCGATCCCCGCCTGCTCGAAATACAGGAAGGTCGCGGTGATCGAGAACAGCGCCAGGAACAGGGCGATGTTGAGGAGGTAGGGCGAGGCGACGGTGCGCCGGATGCCCGCCCACACGTCGCCGCCGATGGTCTCGCCCGCGCGGGATTCCTCCGGCACTTCGTGCAGCCGCCCGATCAGGCGCGCGAGCCCTCGCATGGCGAAGACCGCCGCCTCCAGGAGCACGGCGGCGGCCAGCAGCAGCGCCCAGGTCGGCACGTCGCGGGCGAGCGTCGCGGTCACCGCCGAGCCGCAGATGGCGCCGAGGGTGGCGCCGGCCGCGATGAAGCCGAACAGGCGCTTGCCCTGGTCCGTCGAGAACACGTCCACCACCGTGGCCCAGAAGATCGAGACCACGAACAGGTTGAAGATCGAGAGCCAGACGAAGAAGGCCCGCCCGACCCAGACCGCCGCCTCGCCCTCGGCGACGGCGATGAGGGCGGCAAAGATCAGGATGTTGAGGATGAAGAAGCGGTAGGTGAGGGGCACGAAGCGCGCCCGCGGCAGGCGCTTGACCAGCCACGCGAAGGGCAGGTTCAGCGCCAGCATGCCGACGAGGGTGGCCAGGAACAGCCAGGGCAGGTTCTCCAGGCCCCCCGCCACGCCCATCTGGTCGCGGATCGGGCGCAGCACGTAATAGCTCGCCAGCAGGGCGAAGATGTAGGCCCAGGACCACGCCAGCGCCGGGCCCTCGCCCGGCCTCACGTCGACGAGGCGGGCGAGGCGGGTCGCGACCGGCGAGGCCGGGGCCTCGCTCAAGGCTTGACCCCGAGCTTCTCCTTGAGTTCCGGCGCCGAGAGGTCGTGCCCGAAGCCGGGCGAGCCCATGGCGAAGGTGTCGGCGGCCTTCAGTTCGCCGACGACCACGGGGTCGAAGCCGGCATCCGAGACCAGGGTGCGGGCGGTCTCCAGCGCCTTCGGATCGTTGCCGGCGATCGGCACCGCCATGCGCGGCGCGGGGCGGCCGGCGTTCTTCTGGAAGACCCGGTAGTTCGCCGCGTTGAAGGCCCGCACCACCCGGGCGCCGGCGAGGTACTTGGCCGAGACGGCGCCGATGCCGTCGCGCGCGACCTCGTCGTAGACCGCGCCGTCGCGGGCCTTCACCGCGTTGCCGGCATCGATCACCACCTTGCCCTTCAGGCCGGCGGCATTCTCCTTGCCGAGTTCCGGATAGGCCTTGTAGGGCACCGCGATCAGCACGGCGTTGCCGAAGGCAATGGCCTCCGCCGGCGTCCCCGCCCGCGCCTTGGGCCCGAGTCCCTCGACCAGCGGCTTCAGCGCCTCCGGATGGCGGGAGGCGAAGAACACCTCGTAGCCCGCCCCGATCCAGAGGCGGCCGAGCGTCCCGCCGATGTTGCCGGCCCCGACGATCCCGATTCTCTTGGTGTTTTCGGATTGGGCGAGAGCGGGGAGGGCCGGAAGCACGAGCGTGCCGGCGAGCAGCGCCAGCGCACCGCGTCGACCCAGAGAAAATCCAAAAAGATCAGACCGCATCGATGAAGGCCTCCATCTTGCGCCGCTCGGCGGCGTCCGGCAGCCGCCCGGTCGCGGCGGCGAGGTTGTCCTCGACGTAACTCACCTTCGCCATGCCCGGGATCGGGCAGGTCACGGCCTCGTTGGCGAGCACGTATTTGAGGAAGAACTGCGCCCAGCTCCGGCAGCCGAATTCGGCGGCGAAGTCGGGCAGGGGCCTGTCCTTCACGGTCTTGAACAGGCGGTCGCGGCCGAAGGGCACGTTGACCATCACCGCCACGCCGCGCTCGGCCGCCAGCGGCAGGATGCGCTCCGCCGCGCGCCGGCTGTCGAGGGCGTAGTTCACCTGCACGACATCGAGCTTTTCCCGCCTCATCACCGCTTCGAGCTCCGGAAACTGCTCGTCGCGCCAGACCGTGACGCCGAGGTAGCGGATGCGGCCCTTCTCCTTCAGGCCGCGCAGGACGGCGAGGTTGGCCCCCGTGTCGATCAGGTTGTGCACCGCGATCAGGTCGATCCTGTCCGTGCGCAGGCGCTGGAACGAGCGCTCGGTCTCGGCCTCGGCCGCCTCCCGGCCGCGCCCGGCGACCTTGGTCGCCAGGAAGATCTTTTCGCGTAAACCCTTCACGATGACGCCGAGCACGTCCTCCGCCGTGCCGTAGCTCGGGGCGGTGTCGATCACCCGGCCGCCGAGCGCCACGAAGCGCTCCACCGCCTCGCGCAAGGGGGCCATGGCCTCGGGCGTCACCGTCACCTCGTAGCGGCGCGAGGTTCCGATGCCGATGGCCGGCAGGCGTTCACCGGAGGAGGGGATCGGCCGGGCGATCAGGGCGTCCGCGGCCCGGGCCGGGCGCGGCAGGGCCGGGGCGAGGCCGATCCCGGCGACCGAGGCCGCGCCTTGCAGGAGGGTTCGGCGGGAAAGCGGCGGGACGGGCGGTAGGACGGTCGGCATGGGCACGGGCCTCCTTCGCGGACGGGGGTGGCCCGAGCGAGATAGGGCGGCAGCGGGCAAAGAGGTAAGCGGACCATGAGATGCGGCGGCACAGCCACTTTACCTGATAGTACCTGTCGTCCCCCGCGACACATTGACCAATGCAACTTGAAATACTACCTCGGCAAATCGACAGCGTCCCCATAAATCGCCTCACTCGGACTACGGGCGCAAGTTTTATTGATACAAAAGCGCTGATAAATATGTCATGTCATAGCAAATCCCGGAGCGAAATCGATGGATAATAACAAAAACCCCAACAACTATAAGAGAGTAACTCACTCTGATGCAATAGAATATTTTGTGGACAAGAGATTATCCGAAACATGTCATCTGTGCGGGGCAAAAGATTTTACAGTAGCAGTCCTTGATGCGCGAACAGTTCCCGGATTTATAACACAAAGAACTGATGATTTTACCCTATCTGGCGTGGTTCCACTTGTTTTATTGGAATGCAAAAATTGCGGTAACATAAACACGTTCAGAGAAACACACATCTACAACTATCTTCGATCCAAAAGAGGAGAACTCCCTACCGGCAGTGCGGGAAATGACTGAACCCACCGTCAGCAAGGTTACAGGCCTGCCCCTTCCATGGGAAACAAATCCGACTCCTTCTGGCCTAGCACTCTCAGCGAATCCGCCTGGAGGCGGCGGCGAAACCGGCGATCTCGAACAAGAATTCCTCAAAAGGCAGATTCTGATTCATAATGAGAAGACCAAACTCACAGCATCCGCGGCGAACAACACCGCCATCGCGCTTTTCGGTGGAGGATTTTTGCTTCCAATCGTTGGTCTGAGTTTCCCGCTCGCATCTGCTCCGCCGGAAGGGCAAGTGACCATGATCACCATGATCGTTTGGGCTTTGGTCGCAGCAGGCTTACATAGCTGGGGTAGAACCATGCTCGACGGACTCAGGTGACGGATATGAATTATCTCTGGCTAATTTTCCCGCCCCTGTTCGCTCTGGTAGCAGCTTGGTTTGGCTGGCGTAGTATTCGGCGTGGCGCTGCCGCGATCGATGCAGAGCGCGAGCGTTTGCAGAAGGGTCATGTATCGGGAACACCTGCCCGCTCTGCGCGATCTGCTAGCTAAGCTATACGGAGGCAGACCCACCCTGAACTTCGAACCGGCCGAACGTTACCACGGTCTCGCCGTAGCTGCGCCGCTCCAGCTCGGAAAACCCCAGCGGCAGGACCGGGCCGGCCTCGGCGGCCTCCTCGACCAGGACCAGCGCGCCGGGGTTGAGCCAGCCGCCGCCCGCCGCGGCGGCGAGCGCGGCGGGGGCGAGGTTCTTCCGGTAGGGCGGGTCGCAGAAGACGAGCGTCGCCGGCCCGTCCGTCGCCGGTCCGAGCCGGGTCGCGTCGCGCGGGACCAGCCGGGCGCGGCTCCCGCAGCCGAGGACGGCGATCCCGTCGCGGATCAGCGCGCCGGCCTGGCGCCCCTCGTCCACGAAGATCGCCCGGACCGCGCCGCGGGACAGCGCCTCGAAGCCCAGCGCCCCGGTACCCGCGAACAGGTCGAGCACCACCGCGCCCTCGGCCGCGTCGTCGTAGGCATGGGCCAGCACGTTGAACAGGGCCTCGCGCAGGCGGTCGGAGGTCGGGCGAATGCCTTCCGCCTTCGGCCCGGCGAGCCGGCGCCCGCGCCATTCCCCCCCGACGATCCGCACGGGTCAGGCCTCAGGCCTCGCCGCGCGGCGGACGGCCCGGGCGCCCGCCCCCGCGCGGGCCCGGCTTGCCGCCGCCGGGACGGCCTCCACCGGGCTTGCCGCCGGCGAAACCACCTTTGCCGAAACCACCCCGGCCGCCGTCGCGGGCGCCGCCCTTGAAGCCGGGCTTGCCGCCCGGACCTTTGCGAAAACCACCGGCGCGCTCGGGCACGTCGGCGCCCCGCGGCGGACGGGCCGGCCGCTCGCCCTCGGCGCCGCGGGGACGGTCGCGCGGGGGGCCGCGGCGCTCGGGGGAACGCGCCTCGGCAGGGCGCTCGCGGCGGGGTGCGCCCTCGCCGCGGTCACGCGGGTCGCGCTGGGGCCTGCCCTCGCTCCGCTCCCGCGGCGGACGCCCCTCGGCATCGAACCGGCGCTCGCGGGGCGGCCCGCGCCGCTCGGTCGAGGCGGCCTCCCCGGCCTCGCGGCGGCGGGGACGGGCCTCGCCCTCCGGCGCGGCACGGCGCGGCCCGTCCTCACGGGGGCGCTCCTCACGCGGCCTCTCCCGACGCTCGGGCCGATCCTCGTCCGTGCGGAACCTGACGCGGCGGTGCGGCTCGGGGGCGGGCGTCTCCGGCGAGGGCTGGAGCCGCTCCACCAGCACCCGGCGCTCGCCGGCCGCCTGGATCGCGCCGACCCGCTCGCGGCCGCGCTCGGCGGCGGCGGCGCGGGCGGTCTTCGGGTCCGTGCCGCGGCGCGGCACCCTGGCGGCGCGGGGGCGGGTCTCGTCGTCGGCCCGCCACACGGTCGGCGAGGGCGCCCGCGGCGCCGGGCGCGCGGCGGCGCGGGAGGCGGCGGGACGGGCGGGGTCGCGCGGCGGACGGACGGCCGCCCCGCCCCGGGCGCCGGAACGTCCTTCCGAGCGCCCCTCCTCGCGCGCGCCCTGGCGGCCCCGCGACGCGGGCGCCTCGGCCGCGGCGGCACGGGCCGTCTTCTTCGGACTGCCGAACGGAGCGATGGCCTCGCGCACCGGGCTCTCGAAATCGACGCCGGCCTGCTCGGCGAGGCTTTTTCCCAGTTGCTCCTTCAGCACCTTGGTGCGGATCTCCTCCACGAGCCCCACTTCGAGATCGCCGAGCTGGAACGGCCCGAACGACAGCCGGATCAGCCGGTTCACGGAGAGGCCGAGATGTTCGAGGATGCGCTTGACCTCGCGGTTCTTGCCCTCGCGCAGGCCGAGCGTCAGCCAGAGATTGTCGCCCTGCACCCGGTCGAGGGTGGCCTCGACGGGCCCGTATTCCATGCCGTCGACGGTCACGCCCTTCTTCAGGCGGTCGAGATCGGCCTGGGTGATGTCGCCGAAGGCGCGCACCCGGTAGCGGCGCAGCCAGCCGGTATCGGGATGGGCGATCACCTTGGCGAGCCCCCCGTCGTTGGTGAGCAGCAGCAGCCCTTCCGTGTTGATGTCGAGCCGGCCGATGGCGACGACCCGCGGCAGGTCGTCGGGCAGCCCGTCGAACACGGTCTGGCGGCCTTCCGGGTCGCGGGCGGTGGTGACGACGCCGCGCGGCTTGTGCAGCAGCCACAGCCGGGTCCGCTCGCGGGCGGGCAGGGGCTCGCCGTCCACCGTGATGCGGTCGGAGTCGGTGACGTTGAGGGCCGGCGAGGTCAGGACCTTGCCGTTGAGGGTGACGCGGCCGGCCTCGATCAGGGCCTCCGCGTCGCGGCGGGAGGCGATGCCGGCGCGGGCGATGGCCTTGGCGATGCGCTCGCCCTCGGGCGCGGCGGGCTGGTTCGCGGGCACGGCCGGGGCGGGGTCTGGAATGTCGGTCATCCGCGCCCCTTACCAGAGCGGCGGGTCGCGTGAAAAGGAAAAGGCGGCCCCGAGGGACCGCCCTTTCCGTCGAACCCTGCCGCCGGACCTCGCGGGTCCGGGGCGTCGTCACAGCCGCGGGGAACGCCCGCGCACCGCGCCCAGCACCGCCGAGATCAGGAACAGCGCGATCGCGACGAAGAACACGATCTTGGCCGCCTCCATGGCGGTGCCGGCGATGCCCCCGAAGCCGAGCAGCGCGGCGACCAGGGCGACGACGAGAAAGGTGATGGCCCAACCGATCATGGTATCCTCCTGACATCCGTTCCGGACGGTGTCTTGAAGCCTGTCCTGGCCTTGAAAATTGCCAAGCTCCCCAAATCGTTCCGTCGGCGGCGCCGAAAACCGATGTCCCGGAGGTGGGGGCGCCATCATCGTTCTCGCATCGCCTTTTTCCGAAAGGCGGCAACCACCTTTCGGGACGGTGCTCTCCCCGCGCCGCCGCATCGGCGCCCGCGTCGCGATCCGGGGCCGGAGGGGCAACGGCGGCATCGAGCCCCGTGTTCCGCGACGGAGCGGATGGCGAGGCTCAGGCGGCCATCGTCCGGGTCTCCGCCTTGTCGAAATGCATTCCGCCCCCCAGCAGGGCGGCGATCTCGTGGGCGGGCCGGGGCGGGCTGAACAGGTAGCCCTGGACCTCCTGCGCGCCCTCCGCCCGGACGGTGGCGAGCTGCGGCTCGGTCTCGACCCCCTCGACCAGCGTGGTGATGCCGAGGCTGGCACCCAGGCTGACGATGGCGCGGATGATCGCGCCGGCCTCGGACTGCGCGGCGCAGTCGCGCACGAAGGAGCGGTCGATCTTGATCTTGTCGAAGGGGAAGCGGCGCAGGTAGCTGATCGAGGAGTAGCCCGTGCCGAAATCGTCCATCGAGATCCGCACGCCGAGCCTGCGCAGGGTGTGGAGCGTCTCGAGATTGGCCTCCGTGTCGTCGAGGAGCACGCTCTCGGTGATCTCCAGTTCGAGCCGCGTCGCCTTGAGGCCGCTGCCGGCCAGCGCCGCGAGCACGCTCTGGGCGAAGCCGCGATGGCGCAGTTGGATCGGCGAGACGTTGACGGCGACGCTGATCCCGCCCGGCCAGCCGGCGGCATCGCGGCAGGCCTGCCGCAGCACCCACTCGCCGAGCGGCACGATCAGGCCGGTCTCCTCGGCCAGCGGAATGAACACCGCCGGGCTCACCAATCCGCGCTCGGGATGGCGCCAGCGCACCAGCGCCTCCATGCCGGTGATGCGGTCGTCGGCCAGATCCACCAGCGGCTGGTAGTGCAGCTCGAAGCGGTCTTGCGCCAGCGCCTCGCGCAGCTCGCGTTCGAGGTCGAGCCGCTCGCGCACGGACTCGTCCATCTGCGGCTCGAACAGGCGGAAGCTGCCGCGCCCCCCGGCCTTCGCCTCGTAGAGGGCGAGATCGGCCTCCTTCAGCAGGCGCTCGATGTCGCGCCCGACGGCGGACGCCTCGGCGTCGACCAGCGCGATGCCGACGCTCATGCCGACCTCGACGGTGATCCCGTCGAGGAGGTAGGGGGCATCGACCACGCCGATCAGGCGCTCGGCGAGGGTGGCCGCCCCGGCCGCGTCCTCGATGCGGGAGAGGACCGCGAACTCGTCGCCGCCGAGCCGGGCCACCACGTCGCGCCCGCGCACATGCGCCCGCAGCCGCTCGGCCACCGCCCGCAGCAGGGCATCGCCGACCGCGTGGCCGAAGCTGTCGTTGACCGGCTTGAAGCGGTCGAGGTCGAGGCAGAGCACGGCCAGCCGCCCGCCCTCGCCCGTCCGCATCGCCTCGATCAGTTCGCTCCCGAGTTCGCGCAGGCAGGTGCGGTTGGGCAGATCGGTCAACCCGTCGTGGCGGGCCATGTGGACGATGCGGGCCTCGTTGCGCCGCCGCTCGGTCACGTCCTCGAAGGTCGCCACCCAGCCGCCCCCGGCCATGGGCCGGTGGGTGACGGCGACGACCCGCCCGTCGGCGAGTTCGCGCAGCACCGGCTTCAGCCCTTCCGAGAGAAGCGAGGTGCGGGTGCCCTCGCTCACCGAATCGACCGTCGCGCCCGCCTTGTAGCGCTTGAGCGCCACCAGCGTCTCGATGATCGCCCGCTGGCTCATGCCGATGCGGAGCGCCTCCTCGGGCAGGCCGAAGATCTCCCGGTAGCGCCGGTTCCACACCATCAGGCGCTGCTCCGCGTCGAACAGGCACAGGCCCTGGCTCATGTTCTCCAGGGCCGCATCGAAGCGGCGGTTCTGCTCGCTGAGCTGAGCATGGGCTTCGACCAGGGCGAGCCGGGTGCGGTGCTGCTCGCTGACGTCGCTGCCGACGCCGCGGTATCCGAGGAAGGTGCCCTCGGGCGAGAGGTGAGGCCGTCCGCTGATCTCGAACCAGCGCGATCCACCGTCGGGATGGCGGTAGACGTAGGTCAGTTCGCGAAAGGGGCGGCGGGCGGCGAGCGCCTCCCGGTAGGCGTCGAGACCCTTCGGGTCCTCGCCGCAGGCGAAGGCGGCGCGCTCGATGCCGATCATGCTCTCGGGCGGGCGGCCCAGGACCCGCTCGGCTCCCGCGGAGATGTAGCGGAAGCGATCCCCGGCATCCGTCTCCCAGAGCCAGTCGAAGGCGATCCGTGCAAATTCTTCGAGGTCGTTCAGGGGCATGGCACCACCGCAGAGCCAACGTAACTTCCGCGCGAATTGTAAAGATTCCGTCTGCCCTCATCATTTGATCGGTCCGTCCGAACCGCGCCCGGAGCGTGCGCATCGCCGCCCGGTTCGGCCCCGGTCCGGCGCCGGGACAGGCCACCGAGCCGTCTGGTCATCCGAGGCGGCACGGATTGGCCCGAAGGTGATGCGGGCCGCTCCCGGAGCCATCGAGGCCGGGAAGGGTTGTTCCTCGTGCCGCCCCCGTGGGGCCGGGCCGCGGCTCCCGATCCTGCTTTCGGCCGGCGTTCCGACGCCGAACCGGGAGCCATTCCGGGAAGAGGACCTGCAAACGGTTGCCGACGGGAGAACGGACGGATGGCGGAAGGCGACGCGCTGTTTCCGGGCTTCGAGCCGCTGTGGATCGAGGGGCCGTCGGGCCGCTGGTTCGGCCGGGCCGGGGGGCCGGCGGAGGCACCGCCGCTCCTCCTGCTGCACGGCTTTCCCCAGACCCACGCGATGTGGCACCGGCTGGCGCCGACCCTCGCCCGGACGCACCGGGTGATCGCCCTCGACCTGAAGGGTTACGGCTGGTCGGCGGCGCCGGACTCACAGGGCGGGAACGCCTACGCCAAGCGGCGTCTCGGGGCCGAAATCGTCGCGGTGATGGAGCGGATCGGCCACGCCCGCTTCGCGCTCGCCGGCCACGACCGCGGCGCGCGGGTCGGCTACCGGCTGGCGCTGGACGAGCCCGGTCGGATCGAGCGCCTCGCGCTCCTCGACATCGTGCCGACCGACGTGCAGTGGGACCGCATCGCGGCCAAGCCCGGCGCGAACCCGCACTGGCCGTTCCTGGCACGGCCCGCCCCGGAGCCGGAGGAGGCGATCCGCCGCGACCCGGACGGCTATTTCGAGGGGCTGCTGCGCGCGTGGAGCGCCGCGCACGACCTCTCGGCTTTCGACCCGCGCGCCCTGACCCTCTACCGTCAGGCCTGGACCGTGCCCGAGCGCATCCACGCGATGTGCGAGGATTACCGGGCGGGCGGCCCCGACGGGCCGGATCGCGCCGCCGACCGCGACGACCGCGCCGCCGGCCGGACGCTCGGCATGCCGGTGCTCGTGCTCGCGAGCGAGGCCTATCTCGACAAGGACAAGCCGGAGCCCGCCCTCGCGGTCTGGCGTCGGACCCTTGCGCCGAAGGCGGAGGGCGGGCGGATCGCCTCCGGCCATTTCATGGCCGAGGAGGCGCCCGAGGCGACGCTGCGGGCTTTGCGGAGCTTCCTGGCGGGGTGACGCGGCCCCCGAAAGCGGGTGCCGGCACCCGCTTTCCGTCAGGCGGTTCAGGCGGCGCGCACGGTGGCCAGGAACCGGCCCACCTCGGCCGAGAGATGTTCGGACTGGCGCGACAGTTCGGAGGCCGCCCCCAGCACCTGGCTCGCCGCCGCGCCCGTCTCCTCGGCGGCGACGGCCACGCCCGAGATGTTCGTCGTCACCTCGCCCGTGCCGGTCGCCGCCTGGGCGACGTTGCGCACGATCTCCTGGGTCGCGGCCCCCTGCTGCTCCACCGCGGCGGCGATGGCGGCCGCGACGCCGTTGATCTCGCGGATGCGGCCGGCGATGCCGCCGATGGCCGCGACCGCTTGGCCCGTCACCCCCTGGATCGTGCCGATCTGCTGCGCGATCTCGCTGGTGGCCCGCGCGGTCTGGTCGGCGAGTTGCTTGACCTCGGCCGCGACCACCGCGAAGCCGCGCCCCGCCTCGCCGGCGCGGGCCGCCTCGATCGTGGCGTTGAGCGCCAGCAGGTTGGTCTGGGCGGCGATCGTCGAGATCATCGCCACCACGTCGCCGATCTTGGCCGCCGCGCTCGACAGGTCCTGCACCAGCGCCCCGGTGTCGCCGGCCTCCCCGACCGCGGCCTGGGCCAGTTCGGACGAATTCGCCACCTGACGGCCGATCTCCTGCACGGAGGTGCCGAGTTCCTCGGCCGCGGCGGCGACGGTCTGCACGTTGGCGGCGGCCTCCTCGGCCGCGGAGGCGACGGTGACGGACTGGGACGCCGTCTCGGTGGCGGTCCCCGACATGCTCTGGGCCGTGGCCTGCAGCTCGGTCGCCGCCGCGGTCACCGTGCCGATGATTCCGCTGATCGCCGTCTCGAAACCGTCGGCCATGCTGCGCATGCCGGCCTTGCGCTGCTCCTCGGCCGAAGCGCGGGCGAGCGCGCTCTCCTCCTCCAGGGCCCGGGTGCGGATCAGGTTGTCCTTGAACACCTGAACCGCGCCGGCCATCGCGCCGATCTCGTCCCGGCGCTCGCGATAGGGCACCGGCGCATCGGTGTCGCCGGCCGCGAGCGCTCCCATCATGCCGGTGATGCGGGTGATCGGGCGCGAGATCCGCTGGAAGCCGAAGACCATCGCCCCGATGGCCGCCAGCATCGCGAGCACCATCGAGACGATGGCGATCTGAGAGGCGGCATCGGCGCCGCTCACGGCGACGTCCGCATCGCGCTGGGAGCCCTCCCGGTTGAGCGCGACCGCGCGGGTCAGAACCTCGCCGGACTCGGAGTACAGCTTGAGCAGGTCGGGTCCGACGAGTTCCGCCATGGCGTCCGGCCGCCGCCCCTGCTCCATCAGACCGATCAGGTGCCGGCTCGCCTGTTCGTAACTGGCCCACAGCCGGGAGAATTGCTCGTAGAGCGCCCGCTCCTCGGACGACGAGATCAGGGGCTCGTAGCGCCTGCGCGCATCCGCCATCGCGCTCGCCGCCGTGTCGTAGAGGGCCCGGTTCGCGGCCAGTTTCTCCGGGTCGGTGGAGGTGGTGACAATGCGATATTGCCGCAGGCGCATCTGGCTCGCGGCGGCGTTCATCTCGTTGACCGTCACGACGGAAGGAAGCCAGTTCTTCGCGACCTCGCCCACGTGCTGGCGAATGGACGAGAGTTCCATCAGCGAGATGGCGCCCTGGCCTGCGGTGATGAGGGCGACGCCACCGAAAAGGGCGACGAGTGTGACCTTGAGCGTCAGGCGCATGGTGAGGTTCGGCGCGTAAAGGGCCAAATAGTCCGCCGCGCACGGGCCAGTTGGGTCGTTCGACGGCAGCACGATTAAGCAGGATCGTTAACAAAGATCGAATTTTCCCCTACTCGCGCGCTTGATCGCAGATCAAGACAGTCAACGTCTCGCGCCGAGATCTGCCTTCCCGCTTGCGAAGAAACATGACACAAGAACAGCGTCCACGCGTCACTGCCCCAATCCTACATCAGCACCAGCGTCTAACGCTCACCGCACGGTTGCACGCCGCCCGGAAAAGAACACCCGCAACATGTCCGCCGCCTCCCGGGCGCGAAACCCCGAATAGACTTCCGGCACGTGGTGGCAGGTCGGCTGGTTGAACACCCGGGGACCGTGCTCGACGCCGCCGCCCTTCGGGTCGGAGGCGGCGTAGTAGAGCCGGCGGATGCGGGCGAAGGCGATCGCGCCCGCGCACATCGGGCAGGGCTCCAGCGTCACGTAGAGGTCGCACGCCGTCAGCCGCTCGTCCCGAAGCGCGGCGCAGGCGGCGCGGATCGCCAGGATCTCGGCATGGGCCGTGGGATCGTGAAGCGCGCGGGGCCGGTTGCCGGCCACCGCCAGAACCGCGCCCCCGCGCACCACCACCGCGCCGACCGGCACCTCGCCGAGCGCCGCGGCCTCACGGGCGGCGGCGAAGGCGAGGTCGAGGAAACCGGGCATCAATCGCCCCCGGAGGCCGCCTCCCGCGCGACCTCCCGGCCGCCGATGTCGCTGCGGAAAAACCCTTCCGGCCAGTCGATCCGCTTCACCGCCGCGTAGGCGCGCGCCCGCGCCTCCCGCACGCTTCCCCCCAGCGCCGTGACGGCGAGAACCCGGCCGCCATCGGCGAGCAGCCGGTCGCCGTCCCGGCGGGTGCCGGCGTGGAACACCATGGCGCCCCCATCCTCCGCCGCATCGGTCCCGCGGATCTCGCTGCCGCGGGTGACCGCGCCGGGATAGCCCGGCGCCGCCATCACCACGGTGAGCGCGGCGCGCGCGTCCTCGAAGCCGATCGCGACACCGGACAGGTCGCCCCGGGCCGCCGCCAGCAGGGCCGGCACGAGATCGCCTGACAGGCGCGGCATCAGCACCTGCGCCTCGGGATCGCCGAAGCGGGCGTTGTACTCGATCAGCTTCGGGCCCTCGTCCGTCAGCATCAGCCCGGCATAGAGGATGCCGGCGAACGGCGTTCCCCTGGCCGCCATGCCCGCGAGCGTCGGCGCGATGATCCGGGCCATCACCGCGTCGGCGATGTCCGGGGTAACGATGGAAGCCGGCGAGTAGGCGCCCATGCCCCCGGTATTGGGGCCGCGGTCGCCGTCGTGGACGCGCTTGTGGTCCTGGGCCGTGCCGATCGGGATCGCCCGGGTGCCGTCGCAGAGCGCGAAGAAGCTCGCCTCCTCGCCGAACAGGCATTCCTCGATGACGAGGGCCCCGCCGGCGCTGCCGTCGAGGATCGCCCGCACCGCGGCCTCGGCCTCGGGCAAGGTCTCGGCCACCGTCACGCCCTTGCCGGCGGCGAGCCCGTCGGCCTTGACCACGATCGGCGCACCCCGCGTGCGCAGGTAGGCCAGCGCCGGCTCCGGTTCGGTGAAGCGGGCGAAGGCGGCGGTGGGGATGTCGTGCTCGGCGCACAGATCCTTGGTGAAGCCCTTCGAGCCTTCGAGCTGCGCCGCCGCCCGCGTCGGCCCGAAGGCGGGGATGCCGGCGGCCTGCAGGTCGTCGACGAGCCCGGCGACCAGCGGCGCCTCCGGCCCCACCACCACCAGCCCGACTTTTTCGGATGTGCAGAAGGCGGCGACGGCCGCGTGATCGGAAACGGGGAGATCCGGCCGGTTCTCGCCGTGCCGGGCCGTGCCGGGATTGCCCGGGGCGACGAACAGCCGCGCGCAGAGGGGCGACTTGGCGATGGCCCAGGCCAGGGCGTGCTCGCGCCCGCCGGAACCGATGAGCAGGATGGAGAGGGGCTCGGTCATGACGAGATCCCTTCCCAAAAAACGCCGGCCGGGGAAAGAGCGTTTCGCGTCGGCCCCGAAGACGCAAGGGGGCGAGGCAAGGGGGCGAGGCAAGGGGGCGATGCAGGGGAGCGATGCAGGGGAGAACCCGCCGCATGACGCCTCAAGGCACGGCCCCTCGGGCGGATCGTGAGAAACCGCGGCGTGATCTCCGCCCGCCGCGCGAAATCGCATGTCCCGCGCCTCCGGGGACGGAACGGTTGGCCCGGCTCACCTGTTGTCGATGGCCATGCCGATCTGTCGCCACTCGATCGTCTCTCCCCCCCGCCCGCGCCGCGAGCACGAGATCGTTCGGCTGTCGCATTACGTGGTCCGCCGCCGCACGGCCCCCCGGGCCGCCAACGACAACCGGCGCTCCCGCCTCGCTCCGGTCTGGCCCTGGGCGATGGCGGCCGCCGCCGCGCCGGCCCTGACCGCGGCGCTGCTCCTCACCCGTCTGATCTGATCGCCGGCGGTTTCGTCTCGCCCTTCAACGCCCTGCGCATCCGGAAAGCCGTCTCGTGCAGGGTGTGCGCGCCCTTCGCCCAGGCCCGGCCGCCGAGCCGGAACGGCCGCGGCAGCCGCTCCACCAGGGGTGGAAGGCGTGGCCGAGGATGCGCACCTGATCGAGCGGTTCGAGCGCGTCGGTGACCCCGCCCGGCACCGTGCCGAACTCCCGCCAGGGCGCATCGAGCGATGCCGTGCCCGGCCGCGCGCAGGGGCTGCCGAGTTCGAGCGCGATGCGGCTGGTGACCGCCTCGCGCAGGTCGCGCACCGGCAGGATCGCCTCGTCGAGGCGCACGCTCGGATCGGTCCGAGATCCTTTGAAGATGCGAATGCGCTCGATTTCTACGCTGCGACGGCACCGGCGAGGAGGCTGGCGGAATAGGGTCCGAGACGAGAGAGGAAGCGGCTCCGGCGCCACACCCGCCGCGCGTTCCCCAGCCGATCGGCCCGTCGGCCTTTACCTCGTCCGGCCCGTTCCCTAGCGTCCGGCCCCATGCCGCTCGTGCCCCCGCCACGTCCTGCGACCTCTGCCGCCGCCGTGCCGCCGCCGGGGGAGCCGGCGCCCGCGGCGCTGCTCCAGGCCAACGCCCCCGAATGGTCGGTCGGCGACCTCGCCGCCGCCCTCAGGCGCACCCTGGAGGACGCCTTCGGGCATGTGCGGCTGCGCGGCGAGATCTCCGGCTATCGCGGACCGCACGGCTCGGGCCACGCCTATTTCTCGCTCAAGGACGGCACGGCCAAGATCGACGCGGTGGTGTGGAAGGGCGTGCTCGGGCGCCTGCGCCAGAAGCCGAAGGAGGGGCTGGAGGTCGTCGCCACCGGCAAGATCACGACGTTCGCCGGCAAGTCCTCGTACCAGATCGTCGTCGATTCGATGGAGCCCGCCGGCATCGGCGCCTGGATGGCGCTGCTGGAGGAGCGCAAGCGCCAGCTCGCGGCCGAAGGGCTGTTCGAGGCGAGCCGAAAGCGGCCGATCCCGTTCCTGCCGCGGGTGATCGGCGTCGTCACCTCGCCCACCGGCGCGGTGATCCGCGACATCCTCCACCGGCTGGAGGACCGCTTCCCCCGCCCCGTGCTGGTCTGGCCGGTGCGGGTGCAGGGGGAGGGGGCGGCAGAAGAAATCGCCGCGGCGATCCGGGGCTTCAACGCCCTCCCGAAGATCCCGGCCGGCCCCCGGTCGGCATCGGTGCAACGCGCAGAAGGCGGGCCCCTCCCGCGCCCGGACGTGCTGATCGTCGCCCGCGGCGGCGGCTCGATCGAGGATCTCTGGGCCTTCAACGAGGAGGCGGTGGTGCGCGCCGCCGCCGAATCCGAGATCCCGCTGATCTCCGCCGTCGGCCACGAGACCGACACGACGCTGATCGACTTCGCCTCGGACCGGCGCGCGCCGACGCCGACGGGCGCGGCCGAGATGGCGGTGCCGGTGCGCGCGGAACTGGCGGCCCAGATCCACGACCTCGGCGCCCGGCAGGCGGGCACGATGCTGCGGCGGATCGAGCGCGAGCGCGCGGATTTCCGGGCGCTGGTGCGGGCGATTCCCGGCGCCGACGCCTTCCTCGCGGCCAAGCGGCAGCGCCTCGACCTCGCCGACGCGCGGTTGCGGCCGGCGCTCGCCGCCAACGCCCGCGATTCCCGCGAGCGCCTGAACCGCCTCGCCGACCGGCTGACCCGGCGCTCGCCGGCCATCGCGCTGGCCGAGGCGCGGGCCCGGCTCGTCGGCATCGACCACCGCCCGCGCGCGGCGATCACCCGCATCATCGAGCGCCGCCGCGACCGGCTCGGGGCGCAGGCGGGCCTGCTCGGGGCGCTGAGCTACAAGGCCGTGCTCGCCCGCGGTTATGCCCTGGTGCGCGATGCCGACGGCCTGCCGGTGCGCTCGGCCGAGGCCGCCGCGAGATCCGCCCGGCTCCGACTCCAGTTCGCCGACGGCGCGGTCTTTTCGCGCCCCGAGGCTGCGGCCGACGCCCCGACAGATGTCCCGCCTTCCCCGTCACGCCCGAAGCGTCCCTCCCGCCGGGCCGCGCCCGAGCCGGCACCGAAGGCCGCGGAAACGGCACCGGAGGCCGCCGCGCGGCAAGGTTCGCTGTTCTGAAGGCCTGTTTGACCGCGAACCGCGTCGGGCGATCGACCCTGTTGGAAATCGACCGCAAAGCTTCCGTCCGCGGATCGGACAGGCGCCGACCGCGCGGGGCCGGAACCGGCTTTGCGCCCAGCCCCCGCGTCACCCCCTCCCTGCGCGACGGGCACCTTGACCGACACGGCCGCCTCTGCGACCGAGCGGCACGGCTCCTGCCTGACCGGCGGCGGGCCCCGGCATCCGGCAGGAGAGGCGCGTGACCACGACGATCGACTCGGACCAGAAGCTCCACCTCGTGTTCGGCGGCGAACTCGAGGATGTCTCGGGGGTGCGCTTCCGCGACGTGAAGGCTCTCGACATCGTCGGCGTGTTTCCCGACTACGCCTCCGCCCAGACCGCATGGCGCTCCAAGGCGCAGGCCACCGTCGACAACGCCCAGACCCGCTACTTCATCGTCCACCTGCACCGCCTGCTCGAACCGTGATCGCGGCGGGGCGGGGCCGGACCATGAAACCATTGTGACGGACCGGCCCCGCTGGTATGAGCCGCGCGGCCGGATGCTTGTGCGGTCTCGGACGCAATCGTTTCGCGCGCGTCCCGCGAGTGACTTGAAAAGCGAGCCGAGAGACGCCCGGCATGACGTCGTCCATCAAGATCATCGCGGGCAACGCGAGCCGTCCGCTCGCGGAAGCGATCGCCGCCTACCTCGAACTTCCGCTCGCGAGCTGCATGGTCCGGCGCTTCGCCGACATGGAGATCTTCGTCGAACTGCAGGAGAACGTGCGCGGCGAGGACGTGTTCATCGTCCAGTCGACCTCGTTCCCGGCCAACGACCACCTGATGGAACTGCTGATCATGATCGACGCCGCGCGCCGGTCGTCGGCGCGGCGCATCACGGCGGTGATCCCCTATTTCGGCTACGCCCGGCAGGACCGGCGCACCTCGGGCCGCACGCCGATCTCGGCCAAGCTCGTGGCCAACCTCATCACCGAGGCCGGCGCCGACCGGGTGCTGACCCTCGACCTCCACGCCGGCCAGATCCAGGGCTTCTTCGACATCCCCACCGACAACCTGTTCGCCGCCCCCGTGATGGTGCGCGACATCAAGGAGCGCCTGGCGCCGGGCGAGCGCATGGTGGTCTCGCCGGATGTCGGCGGCGTGGTGCGCGCTCGCGCCTTGGCCAAGCGCATCGACGCCTCGCTGGCCATCGTCGACAAGCGCCGCGAGCGGGCGGGCGAGTCGGAGGTGATGAACATCATCGGCGACGTGGCGGGCCAGTCCTGCATCCTCGTCGACGACATCGTCGATTCCGGCGGCACGCTGGTGAACGCGGCCGAGGCGCTGCTCAACGCGGGCGCCAGGGACGTCTCCGCCTACATCACCCACGGGGTGCTGTCGGGCGGCGCGGTCTCCCGCATCGCCGCCTCGCGGATGAAGGAACTGGTCATCACCGACTCGATCCTGCCGACGCAGGCCGTGAAGCTCGCCCGCAACATCCGCGTGATCTCGATCGCGCCGCTGCTCGGCGAGGCGATCGGGCGCACGGCCACGGAATCGAGCGTGTCGAGCCTGTTCACCTGATCCGAATCCGGGTTTCCAAGGGGATCGTCCCTTTGGCGGGGCTCCGCCCTGGACCCTATGACAAGGACTCCTCCTTTCGAAACCTCCGACGTCCGCCGTTCAGCGGATCGCGGCGATCTCGAACGCGTGGTCGTTCACGGTGACGGTGTCGCCGACGCCCTTGCCGGTCAGCGCGCGGGCCAGCGGCGCGACGTAGGAGATCGAGCCGGCGGCCGGGTCGGCCTCGTCCTCGCCGACGATGCGGAAGGTCTGCCGGGTGTCGTCCTCGCGCAGCACGGTCACGGTCGCGCCGAAGCGCACGGTGTCGCCCTCGAACGCCTCGACGGTCTCCGCCGAGTTCTTCCGCGCGCTCCAGTAGCGCAGGTCGCGCGCGATGCGGGCATGGCCGGCCTTGTCCTGCGGCGCGAGACCGGACAGTTCCGCGTCCAGGCGCATCACCTCGGCCTCGATCCGCGCGAGTCCCTCCGGCGTCACGTAGTTGGGGTGGGCGGAAATCGGACGGTCGGGCAGGTCCTCGAAGGCCTCGCCACCCTCGGGCTCACGGACGAATGCTCTGCTCATGAGATCCGCAACACCTCCGCTCGTGCTGCGGTTCCACGGCCTCAGCCGATTTCAACCACCGTTCGACCCCGCACCTGTCCCGCCAGCAGCCGCTCGGCGAGGCCGCCCGCTTCCGCCAGCGGCACGGTCTCGGTCATCGCCTTGAGGAGATCGCGGTCGAGGTCGCGGGCGAGCCGGGCCCAGGCCGCGCGGCGGGGCTTCTGCGGCGTCGTCACGCTGTTGATGCCGAGGAGCGAGACGCCGCGCAGGATGAAGGGGGCGACCGAAGAGGGCAGGTCCATGCCGCCGGCATTGCCGCAGGCGGCGATCGCGCCGCCGCCCTTCGTCATCGACAGGGCGTTGGCGAGCACCTTCCCGCCGACCGCGTCGATCCCGGCCGCCCAGCGCTCCTTGCCGAGCGGGCGCGGCTCGCCCGCCAGCGCCTCGCGTTCCAGGATCTCGGCGGCGCCGAGGCTCTTCAGGTAATCGGCCTCGCCGGCACGGCCCGTCGCGGCGATCACGTGCCAGCCGGCGCGCTTCAGGAGCGCCGCCGCCACCGAGCCGACGCCGCCGGAGGCACCCGTCACCAGGGCCGGCCCGGCCTCCGGCGCCAGGCCGTGCCGCTCCAGGGCCAGCACCGACAGCATCGCCGTGCAGCCCGCGGTGCCGATCGCCATGGCCTCGGCCGGGCTCAGGCCCTCGGGCAGGGGCACCAGCCAGTCGCCGCGCACCCGGGCACGCTCGGCGAGACCGCCGAGATGCGTCTCGCCGACGCCCCAGCCGGTGAGCACCACCGCGTCGCCGGCCTTGTAATCGGGATGCCCCGACGTCTCGACGGTGCCGGCGAAATCGATGCCGGGGATCATGGGGAAGCGGCGCACCACCGGCATCCGGCCGGTCATGGCGAGCCCGTCCTTGTAGTTCAGGCCGGAATGGCTGACCCGCACGGTGACGTCGCCCTCCATCAGGTCGGCCTCGTCGACATCGCGCAGGGCGAGGCTCTGGCCGGCCTCGCCCTTCTCGATCACCCAGGCCCGGAACGCCGCCATGATCTCCTCCCGCCCTCTGTCGGCAGGGGAGCTACGGCGGCCGGCCTTCGAATCAAGGCCGGCCGCGCCTCAGAGTGCCTCACAAAACTCCCGGTCACCGACCGTGCTCGCTCTGGCGACGACAGCGCGGCGGGAGTTTTGTGAGAGACACTCAATAGCCGTCGTAGATGCTGCCCTGGGAGAACCCGAGGCCCACCGCCACGTCGGCCGAGGAAGCCCCGGCGATGCCGATGGCGTCGGGGATCGAGGGGACGCCGAGGGGTCCATAGCCGGGACCGTCGCCGAAACCGAAGCCGGACGCGAAGCCCGGTGCCGCGACCGGGGCGGCGGCCGGCACCCAGGCGGCCCGGGCGGGCTGCACCAGCACCCGGCGCTGCGTCGTGGCGTAGACCGGCGGCAGGGTGTGCGGGATCGTCTCCGGCGGGCGCACCAGCACGCGCCGGGTCTGCACGGCGTAGCGCGGCGGCGTGGTCACCCAGCAACCGACGAGCTGACCGTAGGCGTCGGTGCGCGTCACCCAGCGCCGCCCGCCGGGGGCGACCAGCACCGGCTCGGACACCGTGTCGTAGACCGGCGGCGTCGTGCGGTAGACGGTGCGCGGCGGCTGCACCAGCACCCGCTCCGAGACGGTGTCGTAGATCGGCGGCGTCGTGACGCGGCGGTAGCATTCGGCGCTGGCGCAGCCGCCGGCCCGGGCCGGAGCGGCCGACAGCAGGGCGAGGGAGGCCAGCGACAGGAGCGGCAGGCTCCGGCGGATCAGGGGGGCGGACATCGGACAACCTCGGAACACGACGCGGGCTTCGGTACGATCTCGGCGGTCTCGCGGCCCGATCCGGGCTCGGCAGACACGCCTTTCGACGTACAGATAGCCGCCAAGGTTGCGCCCCGGACAAGCTCGATTGTCGAAGACAGTAAAATTAACCAACGACTAAGACTACGCAGAACTGAACACACCCATTCCATTTTCTTCGCGGACCCGGAACGGAACTCCGGGCGCCAGCGCCGGCGTTGCCGGAAAGGCTCCCGGCGGCGCGCATGGCAGAGGAGGGGGAAGGGCACGCTTGTCAGCCCACCGGCCAGGGGCTAGAGCGCTTCCAAATCGAGCGGCGGCGCCCGGCTCGCATGAGCAGGCTCGCATGACACCGCCCGCGCGAGAGGGATCGCATCCGCGGCAAAGGCAGCGGGTGGCGGGCCGAGAGGCACGCCCGACCCCGCGAGGACAAGCGGATCTAAGGACCGAACGGCCCATGACCTACGTCGTCACCGACAACTGCATCAAGTGCAAGTACATGGACTGCGTCGAGGTGTGCCCCGTGGATTGCTTCTACGAGGGCGAGAACATGCTCGTCATCCATCCCGACGAATGCATCGATTGCGGCGTCTGCGAGCCCGAATGCCCCGCCGAGGCGATCAAGCCCGACACCGAGGGCAGCCTCGAAAGCTGGCTCAAGCTCAACGCCGACTACGCCAAGACCTGGCCCAACATCACGCAGAAGAAGGACGCCCCCGCCGACGCCAAGCAGTGGGACGGGGTGAGCGGCAAGCTGGAGGCGCATTTCTCGCCCAATCCCGGCTCCGGCGACTGATTTCTTCCGCCGTCCGCCGATCGGGCGGGGGAGGGGGCGCCGGCCGACGCGGCGGCTTCTCACCGCAGGCCAGGCGGCGGAACGAAGAACCCTCCGGATTGGCCGCGCCCTACTCCGAAAGATCCTCGGGCGGATCGGCCGACGCTCTGTCCGCGCCTTGCGAAAGGTTACGATCCTCCCATGCGGAGACGCGCTCGCGCGCCGGCAATCCTTTGATTCGCCGGCCCGTTCGTGTTACATGAGGGTTCGCCGTCGCTCACGCCCGATGCGCCCCTCCTCTCGCCTGCCAAGCGGGTTCCACCTTCCTGGAAAAGAGGTCGGCTGCGATCGACCGCCGGAAGCATTCCGCTCCCGGCGCGTTCCTTCGTGTGGTGGGAGCAACGCGAAAGCCCGGGAACCGGACGGCGCCTCCCCAGCGCGCCGCCGGACAGGGGCATGCGCCGGGTGTCCCGCCCCGGAAAGTGACGAGCGTGCGGGCGTGGATGCGCCCCCCCGCGTGGATGACAGTGGAGGCTCATTCCGCATGACCACAGCCAAGAAGACGACGGCAGGCCGCCAAGGCTTCAAGACCGGCGAGGCGGTCGTGTATCCGGCGCACGGCGTCGGGCGGATCACCGCGATCGAGGAGCAGGAGATCGCGGGCTACAAGCTCGAACTGTTCGTCGTCTCGTTCGAGAAGGACAAGATGGTCCTGCGCGTCCCCACCGCGAAGGCCAACAGCGTCGGCATGCGCAAGCTGGCCGAACCCGAACTCGTCAGGAAGGCGCTCGACGTGCTGACCGGCCGCGCCCGCGTCAAGCGGACGATGTGGTCGCGCCGCGCCCAGGAATACGAGGCCAAGATCAATTCCGGCGACCTGATCTCGGTCACCGAAGTGGTGCGCGATCTCTACCGCTCCGAGGCTCAGCCCGAGCAGTCCTACAGCGAGCGCCAGCTCTACGAGGCCGCCCTCGACCGCGTCGTGCGCGAGATCTCCTCGGTGAACAGGATCACCGAGACCGAGGCGCTCAAGCTGATCGAGCAGAGCCTCGCCAAGTCGCCGCGCCGGGCCAAGGCCGATGCGGAGACCGAGGCGGAAGCCGAGGGCGGCGGCGACGTGCAGGAAGAGGCGGCCTGAGGGCACGCCCCGGCGGCCCGAATCCGGGCCGCGGCAGCGTTACCCACGTGAGGCCAGAACCCACGTGAGGCCAGAGGGTCCGGCGCCGCGCCGGGCCCTTTTTTCATGCGCCTTCCGCACCTCTCTTGAAAATCTTCGCCCCGACGCCACGCGCCTGCAGGGAACAAGCGTCGCACGGATGTGTTGTGCCTCTGCCACGGATGACTCGATCCCATGGTCCGGTCCGGCGCGCTTCGCCGAACCGCATACCCATGCGATCAGGTCCGACAATCTCGAACGCAAGAACTGAAGAGAGAGGCGGGGATGGCAGAGATCGCGGGGATGCGGCGTCAGTTCATTCGGACAGCGATGGAGGCGCCGTTCCTTGCGAGGGAAGAAGAGCGAGGGCTGGCGGTGGCCTGGAAGGAGGCGCGCGACGAGCGCGCCCTGCACCGGCTGATCTCCGCGCACATGCGCCTCGTGATCGCGCTCGCCGGCCGCTTCCGCCATTACGGCCTGCCGATGGCCGACCTCGTGCAGGAGGGCCATGTCGGCCTGATGGAGGCGGCCGCCCGCTTCGAGCCGGAGCGGGACGTGCGCTTCTCCACTTACGCCACTTGGTGGATCCGCGCCTCGATCCAGGACTACATCCTGCGCAACTGGTCGATCGTGCGTGGGGGAACCAGTTCCGCCCAGAAGGCCCTGTTCTTCAACCTGCGCCGCCTGCGCGCCCGGCTGATGCAATCGACCGAGGAGCAGGTCGGCTCCGAGATCCACGGCCGGATCGCCAGCGCGATCGGCGTGTCCCGCGAGGACGTGGCGCTGATGGATGCGCGCCTGTCCGGCCCCGACATGTCGCTGAACGCGCCGGTGGGCGAGGAGAGCGAGGCCTCCTCCGAGCGGATGGATTTCCTGGTCGACGGTGCGGCCCTGCCCGACGAGACGGTCTCGGCCCTGGTCGACGGCGAGCGCCGTCTGGTCTGGCTGCGGCAGGCGCTCACGGTTCTGTCCGAGCGCGAGCTGCGCATCCTGCGGGAGCGGCGGCTGGCGGAGGACCAGGCGACCCTGGAAGCCCTCGGCCACCGCCTCGGCATCTCGAAGGAACGCGTCCGCCAGATCGAGAACCGCGCCCTGGAGAAGCTGCGCCGAGCGCTCGCGGAAAAATTCCCGCAGGCGCCGAGCAGCGTCTACGCGTGAGATGACGAGCCCGCCGGCCGGAGCCGGTGAAGCCCCCATGACAACCAATTCAGGGGGAGAGGGCGGCCCGCTCGGCGACGCGCGCCGAGCGAGCGCTGCCGTAGCGCGACTCGCCGGAGGCGTTGGCGAGCACGGCCGCGAGCCGCTTCGTGGCGAAATCGATGAAGCTGCGGGCCTTGGCGGGCAGGAGCCGCGAGGTCGTGACGAAGTAGACCGGCGTCGAGGGCAGGGTCCAATCCGGCAGCACGCGCTGCAGCCGACCGGTCGAGACGTCGTTGTCGACGTTGATGACGTTGGCCCGGGTCAGCCCCTGCCCCGCCACGGCAAAGCGCCGGGCGAGACTCAGCGAGTTGCAGGAGAGCGGCCCACCTACGGTGATCGCGACGCTCTCGGCACCGCGGGTGAGGCTCCACGTGGCGCAGGTGCCCTGCATCGGCACGATGACCTGATGCTGCTCGAGATCGAGCGGGATCGTCGGCGCGCCGCGCTCGGCGAGATAGTCCGGCGAGCCGAAGATGCCGTTCTCCACCTCCGCCACCTTGCGCACGATCAGCGAGGTCTCGCGCGGTTCCTCGATCGCCACCGCGAGGTCGTAGTTGTCGCCCACCAGATCGACGGGGGCGGGCTTCAGATCGACGTGGACGTGGATGTGCTCGTGGAGGGCCGAGAACTCCGTGATCACGCCCGAGAGATGGCGCAGCACCCAGAAATCCGGCGGCGCGGCGATCTTGAGGAAGCCGCTCGGCCCCTTGGCCACCGCCATCATGTCGTCGAAGGTCCGTTGGGCCTCGTCGACGAGGCGGGAGACCTGGACGAGATAGGCCTCGCCGTAGGAGGTCAGGGCCAGCTTGCGGGTGGTGCGATCGAGAAGCCGCAGGCCTACTGTCGACTCGAACATGGTAATTCGACGCGACAGGGAAGAAATCGGCATGCCCAGAGCGGCGGCGGCCTGGCTAAAGCTCTTACGGCGAGCGACTTCGACGAAAAGAGCCATATCGCGCAGGAGTTGAGGATGCGACATCTTGACCCCGTCCCCCCAATCATTACGTGACTGTGCGCCCGACCGCGGATCGAAAGCCACGCGCAACCTCCCTGCCGTCTATCACATCCGCGCATAACCACAGCGAGCGCCCGGAGTTTCGCCTGGAAAAATTGTTTCGCCGCATGGAATAATGTCGCTGCAATCGACGGTCGCAGCACACAGGCCTCGCTGGGGAGGACGGACACCGAGAGGACAGGCCGGCCCCGGCGAGCCTCGGTCTCCCGCTACGCCGCGATGCAGCGACCATCCAGGGCCGTGCAGAGGGGAAAGACGGGAATTTCGAGATGATCTGCTCAGCCGGGATGCGAAGCCCCGTGCGGAAAGCATCCATGGAAACAGTGACCTGAGCCGTATCTCGCGGCCACGCCCGGGGCAGGTCGCCTCACGCGGGACGAAAGAAACGATGGGAAGTGCGACGACCCGCTTGCGACGGCCAGAAGTGCCGGCTATAAGCCCGCTCGTCGCCCGCCGGGGGCGGCATCGGAGTGTAGCGCAGTCTGGTAGCGCACCACGTTCGGGACGTGGGGGTCGCAGGTTCAAATCCTGCCACTCCGACCAAGCAAGAAGAGAAACGCCTTTCAAGGCGTCGAGGCGGTAAAATAAGGGCGCCCGTAGCTCAGCTGGATAGAGCACCAGACTACGAATCTGGGGGTCAGAGGTTCGAATCCTTTCGGGCGCGCCATTCGTCTCACGATCAGGTCTCCACATCGACAGGCCGCCCGCAACCTCGGCTGAACACACCGGCCTTGAGGCGTGACACGTGTTGTTCCGCACGAGCCCGCCGTGGCCGGATGGCCAAGCCGCGCGCGACTGGAACCGTAATGGTCTTTCGCCGATTGGCGAGGACACTTTGCAAATCGGGCCACAAAGGCCTATCCCAAGCTCGACCGTATCGGCGGTCGATCCTCCGAGGAATTTGGATGACCATAGACAAGCAGCTTGATCGCCATGCCGAGCTGCTCGCCTTTGTCTCTGAGCAGAACTATCCGAAAAATCCCGACCGTACGCCCGATCAATCTGTCACCGACGAAGACGAAGTGGTGAACAAGGATCCAAAGCCGATCCCATCGTCAACCAACGCTTTTGAAGGGTTCGGATCCTTCTCCGGCTCAGAGCCTGTTTGAGCTCCTCCGCCGGCTGTCCCCATCTGTCTCGTGTGTCAACACGCATTCCGCCTGGCGGGGCGGAGTGGAGAGCAGATGTGGACGGACCGACATCGGACGCGTCATGAGGCGCGTCTGAAGGACATGGTGCTGCAAGCAGGCTTGGACGAGGTGGCTCGCTTCTTGGAACGAGCCGATCCGCCCAGCCGTCAGGATGCGACGCCCGTGCGCCGGGCGCTGGCGGGGATCGCCTGGCACCTGCGGACGGGCGGAGGGTGGCGGGCGCTGCCGGCTGGCTTTCCGCCCTGGCGCACGGTCTACGGCTGGTTCCGGCGCTGGATCGAGAAGGGGCTGTTCGAGAGCCTGATGCGCGCTCTGGCGCGCCGACAGCGGCGGCGCTGTGGGCGTCGACCAGAACCACGGCTGGCCATCATCGATGGCGCCTTCACGGCCGAGCGCTGCCGGGAGTGGTGCAACCTCCACGGCATGCGCCACCACGTCGTCGAGAAGGACCCGGATCAGAGGGGCTTCGTCGTGCTGGAGCGACGCTGGGTCGTGGAGCGGACCTTCGGCTGGCTCAGCCACTGGGGCGGCTTGCTGCGCGAGCGCGCCGGTCGCCTCGATGTCGCCACCGGTCGCCTGGCCTGCGTCGCCTGCCTCGTGGCTGCCAACGCACTCAACAATCCCGCATGAAACAGAGTTCTCAAACAGGCTCTGAGAGCGACGCAACGCGTCGCACGGGGGATCTCGATCACCGATCGCACTCCGATCGCTCGCAACGAGGCTGTAGCGAGCGACACTCGTTACGAGCTTCGCCACTGCCGGCTTCTCAACCTATAGTATCAAGCTCCCTAGACCGTGATGGCACGCAACTCAGGATGACACATCCCGATTGAGCCGATCCGCCGCGCCTTGTAGCTCAGGCCCAACCGGGATAGCGTCGAGCACGATCGGAGGAACATCGACGACTCGACTCGCGCTGAATCTGAATTCGAGGAACGTTTCGAGTGTTGCAACGAGACAGCGAATTGTCTTGGGTGCCCCGAAGACGAGATATACGTAGGGCAAGCCTGCAGGGCGCAGGAGACGTGCTTCTGGAGACAGTTCGGGCCCAACCGCAATCGTTTCCAGATCCGCATATTCGGTCGCATGATCGTTTTCCAGCAGCGCCAAAGGGGTGACGACCCGGTGGCGCAGACCGTGGAATACGAGCCAAACGTCACCTGTGCCAGGCGCCCTCAAATGCTGCCCGTCGAGCTCCGTATGTGCCGTCTGCATCACTGTTCTCCTGGACAGGTGCCGCTCCTAAAATCATACGGCGATTGCGAACGACACGAAGTTCTTGCCTCGACTCTTTCCTACGGCAAACTTGTATTCGAATCTTTCGAGGTCGAAGCCTCAAGCAGAGCGCGCAGGTTCTTGACTTCACTGCGCAACTCGGCAATCAGCTTCTCGTGTGCTGCGTGGAGGCGCCAAAGGTCCGCGGCCTCAGCCTGATAGGTCTTGGCCAAATTGGACTGCTCGCCCCAGACCATTTCCAGGGCTCGGATCAACTCCTCCGCTTCCTCACGCGATCGCTGCATCAGATCCTGCTAGGTTGGTGAGGGCGCTTCCAGCCGGAGCAGTCGCAGCTCGGTTCGAGAAAGTGCCTGAGACGGGATTTGAGAATTGCCGTCGGCGACAGCGTGACGGAAAAACCCTCGGCCGTCAGGATAGGAATGCCTCGACGTTTCTTGCCATTGTAGCATGCGTGAAGTCGGCGCGGAATGCCTGTTGCGCGGCCGCAGCGAAACGCGCGTAGACCGATAGGTCTCCAACCATCCATCGGATCATTTCGAAAACAGAACGGCCGTCGAGTGTGTTCACCACAGCGCCGGCGCCGTTCCGATCGAGGTAGCAGGCTGGCGAGGAATCATAAGGGGCGTGACACAGGATAGGACGGCCGGCGGCAGCGTACATAACGAGCTTGGAGGGAAAGCTCATCCTCGCAACTTCCGCCATGTCACGCCGAAAGGGATAGGGGCAATACAGGATATCGGCGTTGCAGCTCAGCGCATCAATCGCGTCCGTTGGGCTGAGCCAGCCGCCATGGACGAGGTTGCGAAAGTGCGAATCCGCGGCGAGCGCAGCACCAAGATAGTATATTCGCACCGTGCGCTCGCCAATACGCCAGTTCTCACGATCCAAAACCGAGATCAATGCTTCCCATGCATCACTTGCGTAGAACTGTCCGATCATCCCAATCGTCACCTCGTCGGCCCGGTGCAGATGGAGTGGCGGCCTCCTCCCGCTGCTCTCGGCAAAGCCTGAGATCAGGGGGACAGATCGGATGCCATAGGTCTTTCTATAGTGTTCGGCCATGTTCCACGAGGCTGTGGCGCAGGCGCGGCTGGCCCGCAGCGTGGCATCGAATTGCACCGTAGCCTCGGCCGCGTTCACCGGATCGACCTTGTGCTCGCGCAGCCACCACGACAGGGGATCCCAAACCTGGGTGCAGAGCGGTACACCGAGCGCCTGCGCGACCGGGAGCGCCATGCGGACAATCGTCTGGCCCTCAAGCATCGCCCAGACTGCCGTCACCTTCTCACGCCGTCCGAATGCCACGGCTCGCGCCACGAGTTCGTCGCGCAACACCGTCGCCTTATGGCGCTCAGCAGCGATGGCACCGTCGAGCCCGTGCTCCCACTCGCCGTGCTCGCTCGGCTTGTCCGCGATCTCCAACGGAAGATGGGCCAGGTCCGTGAAAAGCTCGGGCTTGAGGAGCGGATTGAGCACGATGAAGCCGCTGACGGAGCCCCGCGGCAGCAACCGGCACTGCTCTGCCAGTACGAGCCCACCCGTGTAGTTCCGGCAGGGTGGGATATCGGCGAGAAGGAGCAGTTTCATCACGGCCTACAACGGTCACGAGAGAGCGGCTGAAGGGCGCGCACGGGCCGCCTGCTGTGACTGCGCGATGGCCGGCTCGTAGAAGCCCACGCATCGAGGTGCGAGGCGGCGGCGGTCCAGACGCTCGCGAACGGTCACCGCGTTGATCCGCTGGGCATTGTCGACGAGTTCATCGTCGTGCAGCGCCGTCAGGATCCGTCTCTGGATGAGAGCGACGTCGTTCGGGGTGGTGATGAAGCCGCCCACTCCGTCGTCGAACCACTCGTCGCAACAGGACGTGTTCGTTTGAATCGGAAATGCGCCCATCGCCATCGCCTCCAGCACGGAAGTGCTGATTGCATCAGAGATGCTGGTACCCACGTAGAGGCGCGACGAGCCGAAGTAGCGCAGCATCGCGTCATGCGTCGCGGCGCCCACGATGCGGATGTCGAGAATACCCCGGGCGATCAGGGACTGAGCCCTCTGGAGCGGCTCGTGGCTGATCGAATAGAGCACGATCTCGTACCCCCTCAGGGCGGAAGCAATCCCCTCCAGGGCGTCGAACGTCGTGAGCGCGCGCCCGGCGAAATGCTGATAGCCCTTCACCATGATGCGCCTGCGCTGCGAGGCGGGAATGCCGGACCGTAATCCCTCCAAGTGGTTCAGGTCGAACCCACCCGTATTGGGCAGAACGGTCAGGACAGGCCCTCGGTAACCGAAATCGCGGGCGAGCAGGATGTCGCGATGACATTCGCAGGAGTAGAAATCGACCTGCTCCAGCATCTGCCGGATTTGAACCTTGTGTCCGGCATGGTGACCGAAATGAAAAATGTCGCTGCCCCAATTCGTCGCGATCCAGGTCGGGAAAGGCTCGCCGAACAGGGCGCGGGCCTGCAGCACCAGATAGCCTGCATGCTGGAACTCGAGGGAATGGATGATGTCCGGCTTCAATTCGGCGATGACGGCTGCCAGCGCCGCCGGACCTTGTTTGACCGGCGCGGTCCGCCCCGAAGGTCCAAGGCTGACCTGCCCCGTGCGGAGCCCCTCGATCCCGCCGATGTCCTGCAACCGGAGTGGGAACGGACGGATCCTCAGCCCCGGCGACCGATCGCGTGCGAAGGGCGGAGGCGGAAGATCGATCTGCTCCTCGGGGCGTGGTGCGGCGATCTGTGGTTGATGCAGGGTAACGCCGCACAGGCTGTCGCAGGGTGCGACACCATTGATCGGAAAGAGGTGAAGATCCCACCCTTGGTCGGCGATCATCTCGATCCAGCGGGCCGTATGAGGGCTTGACTGCATGGCGACAAACAGGATGCGAGGGGGGCGATGATCCTCGCCGACCAAAGGGCCTTTCATCGAATGCCCTCTGCTACCACGTTCGCAATCGCTGCCCGGAAAGCGCGCTGCGCCATGTCCAGCCTGAACTCCTGCGCGCTCTTCACCTGCGCTCGGAGCAGCTCCTGGCGCAGGTTCTGATCGTGTCTCAGCCGGCTCAGGGCGGCTTTGAGTGGCTCGGTCTTCGGCTGATCGACCACAACCCCGCAACCGCGTTCGCGGAAGAAGCGGCTCAACCACGCATCCTGCGGCGCATGCACCAAGATTGGCCGCCCCGACGCGAGGTACTCGCCGGTCTTGAGCGGAGCAGACGTACGGATCACATCCGGGATCGCTTCGAAGGCAAGCGGAAGGAAGAGGACGTCAGCCCGCCGCTGCAGCGATACGGCTTCCTCACGGGTCAGGCTGCCGAGCAGGCGGATAGCAGGACTGCCGATGCCCTCACGCCTGATCCGCTCCGCGTCCTGCTCCGATGCTATGTGGATCTCCCACGGCTCGTCGATTTGTTCAAGGACTTCAAGTAAATTGCGGAAGGCATCAGCTTGAGCGTGGTATACCGAGCCGGTATAGGCAATGATCCATGGCTCACCCACAGCTTTCGGCGGCCGCGCTTCCGATTGAATCGAAATGTTGTGCCCAATGGGGTTACGCACGATCAACGGATACCGAATCTCGAGATCTTCGTTCCGTATCCGCACCGTCCGACCAAGCTCCTCGTTTGGTGTCAGGATGGCAGAGGCCTCGGTGATCCACTGCCGCTCCATCAAGCGCGCATGGGGGCTGTCGAACCGGCCGTCCTGCCATTGGAAGACCGGATCGTCGAACAGATAGGCGCAGAATGGAACGCCGAGCCGACGCGCCAACGCAGCTCCGAGGGGTAGGTCCGGGTGATCGCCGCTGCATGCCACGACGGCCGATACGTTCGAATCCCTCAGCCTTTCCGTGAGAACCTCGACACGAGCCTCAAGCGATCTCAACATACCGCCGAAGCGATTCATGAGACCGGCATTCCCATCGATCGAGTTCGCGGCCCAGTCCTTAGGGCCGTGCTGCGCGTAGAACGGCTCGGTTTCAGGCAGAACGATCGGGCCTTCGAAACGGCCTTCGAAAGCCGCCAGCCCGGGCCCTTCGCGAAGCGAGACCAGCGTCGTCCGGCTCGAGCCACCTGCCAGAGCGTCGAGAACGATCGTCTGGCCGGCACGGCCGAACGCGAATGCGCTACAGATCAACACGATATGCGGCTCGCCCCTCGCTTTCAAGCGCGGCGCTCCGAAGGGAATCGTATCGAGAAAGGGGGCCGGAATCTCGCTCACAGCGTCCGACTCGAAGCCGAGATCCCGAATTCCATCGGGCGGCGGCATTGGATACCGGACGACGCTCGGATACCGGCCGCTCAACAGGAAGATCTGCGATGAGCCGAAGGCCTTGACGAGGCAGAACTCGCCGTCCAGGTCGGCGCGCCTGGGTGGGCGGGGCGCGTCCTTGTCGATCCGGACCGGGAGACCAGGCAGCAGGGCATCCGGTTCGGGATCGGACAAGGGCGGATCCGGAGGGATCACCGCCACCTGCACAGCAGCTTGGCCTTCCGTTTTCCGCCCTTGCGCTGCCGATCGGGCCGCAGCGAGTTCCTCGGCTTGTGCGCGAGTTTCCTCGTCCCGCAATCGGATCTGGGCTCGCAAACCCTCCGCCTCGACCTCGCGGGCCTGCGCCTGCGTCTCCAAAGCGAGATGCTGCTCCAGCACGGCCACGTAGGGGCTCTGTTCCGGCCGATGTACAGGAAGGTGGAAGAGGCCGCCCACCGTGCCGGATCCGGCAGCCGCCCTAACGGGCGTCGGAAGGATGCGGGGCACGCCCGCCAGGCGGCCCTCCCCGAGTCCGTACTTGAGGTAGTGAACGAGAGGGTTGAGGTCGGACTGCCTCAGATCAGCGTGGGCGCTGACGTAGAGAGCGCCGTCGAACGCAGCACTTGGCCGCCGCCCCTCGGCAGCTCCGTATTGCAGGTAATGCTCAAGAGGATCGACCTTCGCCTGCGCGACATCCGCGTTCACGGACAGGTAAAAATCAGGATCGAAGAGTCCCGAAGCGGCAATCAGGCTGCGATCGAACGTGCGGGACAGCCATACATGCAGATCCTCACGATCGTGATGAGACCCATCACGCTCAAGGAGATCGATGCCGAGATGTTGCACTGCAATCGATACGACTTCTGCCTGCCAAGCAAGTCGTACTGCCCGGTCGCGGCTTTCGACACCTTGGTTGCCCACCGCATCCATTCCCCAGCATTCCCCGATGCATGATGCGCCCTTGCAGCTCCGAGGGTTTATGCACCCCGCATCCTTGCGCGCCTCCCTAGATCATTCACGAGGGCAGATCCAGCGCCCGCACAGCGAAACAAAGCCTGCGATCGGGTGAATTTCAGCGCAAGTCGCAGATCTGCATCGAATTACTCTAAGTTGAGATGACAATCCTAAAGATATTTCTGCTTTAAATTGATCTTCCATCTCATTCCGCTAAGATTTATACGATCGCAGCCGTTCGGGGCGCGGCAGATTCGTGAAGGTTTCGCCCGTCCGCGCCCTGAAACCACGCGATCCTGCAAGCGATCTTCCACCGGAGAATCCGAAATCGCTGCCGCACCGGAGATTCCCTCGGCGAACACCATCGAGAGCTGAGGAACGCGGCATGGAAATCTCAGAAGATAGCCTCAAGAGATTGATAAATCTTTCTCATTTAGAAATCTTCATCGCCATGCATCGAATCCATGCCGAACCAGGTAGAAATGTGGTCGACGAAGTGAAGCTGGATACGCGACCATGCGTCTTTTCTATGCGCCACGGTCTCCTTTCTCGCGAAAGATCCTGGCGACAATCGCCGAGCTCGGCCTCGAAGCGCGCGTCGGCCTCGTGCGGGTCGACCCTTGGACCGATACGGCCCTGCGTCGCGACAATCCGGCCTGCAAGGTTCCGACGCTCCTGCTCGACGACGGGACGGCCCTGTTCGATTCGCCCGTCATCGCCCGCTATCTCGACGAGCTCGCCGGACACCGGCTGGTGCCGGCCGATGCCGGCCGCTGGGACACGCTCCGGCGCGAGGCGCTCGGGGACGCACTGGCCGAGGCGGTCATCCGCCGCTTCGTCGAGCGGCTCGGCCCCGAAGGCGAGCGGATCGCCCGGGTCGTCGCCCGGCAGGAGGCGGCGATCGCGGCCATCCTCGACCGGCTGGAGGCGGAACCGGACTGGATGCGGGCGCCCGTCGATCTCGGACATCTCGCGATCGCCTGCGCCCTCGACTACCTCGACGGGCGCTCGCCGGAGCTTGGCTGGGACGCGGGACACGGCCTGCTCGCAGCGTGGCTTCGTGACTTCCGCAGCCGCCCTTCGATGACCATCGCCGCCGCGCCGGAATCCGGCGCATTCCGCGCCGCTTGAAGCGGCCCTCCGCCGGCAGAGGATGAACCATTGAAAATCGCAGTCCTGGGCGCTTCCGGCATGCTGGGAAGCGCCGCCTTCCGCGCCCTCTCCGACCGGTTTCCCGGTGACGTCCACGGCTCGGCGCGATCCGCGGCGGCCAAGCGGATCTTTCCGGCGGATCTGGCGCGAAACCTCGTGCTCGGCGTCGATGCCGACAACCCGGACGCGCTCGCCGGCTTCCTGCGCGAGGTGCGGCCCGCCGTGGTCCTGAACTGCGTCGGGATCGTCAAGCAGCTCGCCTCCGCCGAGGATCCCCTCGTCGCGCTTCCCATCAACGCCATCCTGCCGCATCGGCTGGCGCGGCTCGCCGACCTCGTCGGCGCGCGCCTCGTCCATGTCAGCACCGATTGCGTCTTCACCGGCCGCAAGGGCGGTTACCGCGAGAGCGACGCGCCGGACGCGGAGGATCTCTACGGACGCTCGAAGCTGCTGGGCGAGGTCGATTACCCCAACGCCGTGACCCTGCGCACCTCGATCATCGGCCGTGAGGCCGGCAGCCGCAACGGCCTCGTCGAGTGGTTCCTCGCCCAGAGCGGGCGCGTGCGCGGCTACCGGCGGGCGATCTTCTCCGGCCTCACCACGGACGAACTGGTGCGGGTGATCGCCGATCACGTGCTGCCGGCCCCTTCCTTACGCGGCGTCTATCACGTCAGCGTCGACCCGATCAGCAAGTTCGACCTGCTCGGCCTCGTCGGGCAAGTCTACGGCGTCGCGACCGAGATCGAGCCCGACGATGCGGTGGCGATCGACCGCTCCCTCAACTCGGACCGGTTCCGGGCGGCCACCGGCTACGCGCCGCCCGCCTGGCCGGACCTGATCCGCAGCATGCGTCGCTTCGACGAAGAATCCTTCTCACGAGTCCGCTGATGTTCTCCGGCAAGACACTCCTCATCACCGGCGGCACCGGTTCGTTCGGCAACGCCGTCATCCAGCGCTTCCTCGCCACGGATATCGGCCAGATCCGCGTCTTCAGCCGGGACGAGAAGAAGCAGGAGGACATGCGCATCCTGCTGCGCGATCCGCGCATCCGCTTCTTCATCGGCGACGTGCGCGAGTACAACTCGATCGCGCAGGCCGTGAAGGGCGTCGACTACATCTTCCACGCCGCCGCGCTGAAGCAGGTTCCGTCCTGCGAGTTCTACCCCATGGAGGCGGTGCGCACGAACATCCTCGGTGCCGAGAACGCGCTGAACGCGGCGGTCGCCGCCGGCGTCGAACGGATGGTCGTGCTCTCGACCGACAAGGCGGTCTACCCGATCAACGCCATGGGCCTGTCCAAGGCGATGATGGAGAAGCTGACGATCGCCAAGTCGCGCATGCTGGCCAAGGACGACACGATCCTGTGCGCCACGCGCTACGGCAACGTCATGGCCTCGCGCGGCTCGGTGATCCCGCTCTTCGTCAACCAGATCAAGGAAGGGCGCGACATCACCATCACCGACCCGGCGATGACCCGCTTCCTGATGTCGCTGGAGGACTCGGTCGATCTCGTGCTGTTCGCCTACCAGCGCGGGCGCCAGGGCGACATCTTCGTGCAGAAGGCGCCCGCCTGCACGGTGCAGGATCTCGCCGAGGCCCTGCGCACGATCTTCGAGGCGAAGAGCCGGATCCGGATCATCGGCACGCGCCACGGCGAGAAACTGTACGAGTCCCTGGTCTCCCGCGAGGAGATGGCCCGGGCCGAGGACATGGACGGCTTCTACCGCATCCCGGCCGACGACCGCGACCTGAACTACTCGAAGTTCTTCACCTCCGGCGAGACGGCGATCTCGGCCGCCGACGACTACACCTCGCACAACACGCAACGGATGAACCAGCAGCAGATCATCGATCTGCTGCTGAGGCTCGACTACATCCAGCAGGCCTTGAAGCCCGCCCCGCGGGCGCGGGCCGCGTCGTAACATCCGCCCCGGGGAACCCCTTGCGCAAGATCCTCACCCTGGTCGGAACGCGGCCCGAACTCGTCAAGATGTCGCTGGTGATCCGCCGGCTGGATCGGCTGACGAACCACGTGCTCGTCCACACGGGCCAGAACTACGACTACGAGCTGAATCAGGTCTTCTTCGACGACCTCGGCATCCGCCGGCCCGACCACTTCCTCGAAGCGGCCGGGCCGAACGCGGCCGCGACGATCGCCCGGGTGATCGAGCGCGCCGACGCCGTCCTCGAACAGGAGCGGCCCGACGCGGTCATGATCTACGGCGACACCAATTCGGGCCTCGCCGTGATCCCGGCCAAGCGGCGCAAGATCCCGGTCTTCCACATGGAGGCGGGCAACCGCTGCTTCGACCAGCGGGTGCCGGAGGAGATCAACCGCAAGGTGATCGACCACCTCAGCGACGTGAACCTCGTGCTGACCGAGCACGCCCGCCGCTACCTGCTGGCGGAGGGACTGCCGGGGCAGCGCATCTTCAAGGTCGGCTCGCACATGGAGGAGGTGCTGGCCGCGTTCCGCCCGAAGATCGAGGCCTCCGACGTGCTGGCCCGGCTCGGGCTCGAACCGGACCGGTTCTTCATCGTCTCCGCCCACCGGGAGGAGAACGTCGATTCGCCGGCCCGGCTGCGGGTCTTCCTGGAAGAGCTGGGCCGCCTGCACGCCGCCTTCGGCCTGCCCATCGTCGTCTCGACCCATCCGCGCACCCGCGCCCGGCTGGAGGCGGTGGGCGACATCGCCCTGCCTTCGAGCGTGCGCTTCCTGCCGCCCTTCGGCTTCATCGACTACGTGAAGCTTCAGACGAGCGCCCATTGCGTCCTGTCCGACAGCGGCACCATCGCCGAGGAGGCGGCCCTCCTCGACCTGCCGGCGGTCACGTTCCGCGATGCGCACGAGCGGCCCGAGGGCATGGATGCCGGCACGCTGATCGTGGCGCCGCTGGGCAAGGCCTCGCTCGTCGAGGCGGTGCGCGCCGTGCGCGACGGCATCGGAGAGGGCCGCCGCTTCGCCGGCGCCGTACCGGATTATCAGGGCGGCGCGGTCTCGACCAAGGTGGTGCGGATCGTCCTGTCCTATATCGATCAGGTCAACCACACGGTGTGGTCGAAGCCCTCGGCTTTCTGAGTCTCGGGTTTCCAAGGGGCCGTGCGGCCCTTTGGCGGGGTTCGGGGCGGAGCCCTGAAACCGGCGAAGCCGCTCTATTCCGCCGCTGCGTTCGAAAGACCCTCACCCGCGATCCAGGCGGCGAGGTCGGCCCGGGCCCGGTCGGTCAGCGCCCGCTTCTTCAGGGCCGCCTTCTCGGGGCCGCGCAGGCGCCGGCCGGTCTCGTTGCGCGGCATCCGCTCCAGCGGCGGGAACAGCCCGAAATTCACGTTCATCGGCTGGAACGAACGGGGCACGCTGGCGCGCGCATCCTCGCTCGCCTCGACATGGCCACCGGTGATGTGGCCACCGGTGATGTGACCGATCAGCGCCCCGAGCGCCGTGGTTGGGGGCAGGGGTTCGAGTGCGCGTCCCCCGGCCTCGGCCAGCGCGTAGCGCCCGGCCATCAGCCCGACCGCGGCGCTCTCGACATAGCCCTCGCAGCCGGTGATCTGGCCGGCGAAGCGCAGGGACGGCCGCGCCCTCAGGCGCAGGGTGGCGTCGAGCAGGCGCGGGCTGTCGAGATAGGTGTTGCGGTGCAGGCCGCCGAGCCGGGCGAACGCGGCGTTCTCCAGTCCGGGGATCGTGCGGAAGATGCGCACCTGCTCGGCGTGGCGCAGCTTGGTCTGGAAGCCCACCATGTTGAACAGGGTGCCGAGCGCGTTGTCCTGGCGCAACTGCACGATGGCGTAGGCCTTGACGGTCGGGTCGTGCGGGTTGGTGAGCCCGACCGGCTTCATCGGCCCGTGGCGCAGGGTCTCGGGTCCGCGCTCGGCCATCACCTCGATCGGCAGGCAGCCGTCGAAATAGGGGGTCGAGGCCTCCCACTCCTTGAACACCGTCTTCTCGCCCGCGATCAGGGCCGCGACGAAGGCCTCGTACTGCTCCCGGTCCATCGGGCAGTTGAGGTAGTCCGCCCCCGTGCCGCCGGGGCCCGCCTTGTCGTAGCGGGACTGGAACCACGCACGCCCCATGTCGATCGAGTCGCGGTGGACGATCGGGGCGATGGCGTCGAAGAAGGCGAGCGAATCCCGGCCCGTCAGCGCGCCGACGGCCTCGGCGAGCGCCGGGGAGGTGAGGGGGCCGGTGGCGAGGATGGTCGAGCCCCATGCCTCGGGCGGCAGGCCGGCGACCTCCTCGCGCACGATCGTGACGTCGGGGTGCGCTGCGAGCGCCGCGGTGACGGCCTGCGAAAAACCCTCGCGGTCGACGGCGAGCGCGCCGCCCGCGGGCACCTGATTCGCGTCGGCCGCGCGCATGATCAGCGAGCCGAGGCTGCGCATCTCCTGATGCAGCAGGCCGACGGCGTTGCCGTCGGCATCGTCCGAGCGGAACGAGTTCGAGCAGACGAGTTCCGCCAGCCCGTCGGTCCGGTGGGCGTCGGTGCCGCGCCGGGGGCGCATCTCGTGCAGCACGACCGGGCGGCCGCCCTGCGCGATCTGCCAGGCGGCCTCGGAGCCGGCGAGGCCGCCGCCGACGATGTGGATCGGGTTCGTCATCGCGACGGGATAGAACCGCCCCGGCCTACGATCAATGCGGGCGATCAGGGTAATCGCTCGAAGCCGCATGAGCGGCTTCGCGGCGCGAAGAGCACCGCGCGGAGCGGGCTTCTCAGGACCATGGTCCTGAGAAGCATCGAGCGGAGCGAAAACCTGAGCCCGCGGAGGCGGGCGCTGGCGACTGAGGCCGGCAAAAGCCAGGGCAATCGCTTTCAAGCGATTGCCCTGGGCGGGCGATTCGACGCCGGCCCTTCCGGCGGAGAACCCCTTTCAGGATACGAGGCGTCGCCCATGGACAAGGAACAGGCCGGCCGAGTCCTCATCGCCGGCCTGGCCGTGCAACGCGCCCTGCGCGAGCGCGGCATCCCGCCGCTGACGCCGGAGCGGCGCGGTGCGGCCGGCGGTCAATGCAGCTTCGGCCCCATCAGGAAGCGGTCGCGGTCGACCGAGGTCAGGGCGAGCCGGGTCAGGCGTCCGTCCCGGTTGACCGTGAGCGGCACGCGCACGCCCGCCTCGCCCAGCGCCCAGACCTGGCGGAAGAAACCGGCGAGGTCGGCTACCGGCTCGCCCGCCACCTCGGTCAGCACGTCGCCCGCGCGCAGGTCGGCGGCCTCCGCCGGGCCCCGGTCGGCGAGCCCCATCACCACGACGCCGTCCTCGGCCTCGGTGGCGTAGAGGCCGAGCCAGGGGCGGGGCGGGCGGTCGGCCCGGCCGCGGCTTTCCAGATCGGGCAGGATCGGCGGCAGGAGATCGATCGGCACGACCATGTTGATCGCCCGGCCCGCCCCCGAGCCGCCCTGCTGGAGCTGCAGCGAGCCGATGCCGACGAGCGCGCCGTCGGACCCGATCAGGGCGGTGCCGCCCCAGTGCGGATGCGAGGGCGCGGTGAACAGGGCCTCGTCGAGGACGTATTCCCAGTAGCCGGCGAATTCCTGGCGGGCGACGAGTTCGACCGAGAGGCTGTGCGAGCGCCCGCCCGCCCCGGCGATCACCGCCCGCTCGCCGACCTTCAGCGCGGCCGAGCGCCCGAGCCTCAGAGCCGGCAGGTCGAGGCGGCCGAGCGCCTGGACCAGGCCGAAGCCGGTCTCCCCGTCGTAGCCGACGACGTGGGCCGGCACGAAGCGTCCGTCATGGGTGGTGAGCCAGACGCTCTCGGCCTCCAGCACGAGGTAGCCGATGGTGAGCACCAGCCCGTCCTCGCGGATCACCACGCCGTTGCCCGCCCGCTCGGTGCCGAGCGTCTCGGCGGTGAAGGCCTCGGCCGGCACCCGGGTGGAGAGGGAGACGACCGAGGTCAGCGCCCGTTCCAGATCGTAGGCGTAGTCGCCGGCCTTCGGTTGCAGGGCGGCCGGGATCCTGAATTCGCCGTGCGCGGACATCGTTTCGAAATATTCCCTGCGCCCCGCCTGCCATCACCGCGCGTGGACCGGCCTTTCGAGAAGGCTTGCGGCTGGGGAGGCCCGGATTTCACCGACGGTGCCTCCCTCAGATAGGCGGCGCGGTTTCCCCCGACACCCGTCCCACCCCCATGGAGCGGGGACGAGGCCCGCGGCCTCGGACCGCAATCGCGTGCGGTGCCCGTGCATCGCCTCCGGCGGCGGGCCGCGCGCCGCTGGTTCAGTCGGCGGGCCGCGGACGGGCCCGACCGGGGCTCCTGGATTCACATGATACCAGGCTGCCTCGACGCCGACCGATGGTCGGCTTCCCTGCATCCGGTGGACGCCCACCGCCACGCCTTCGCGCGGGCAACCGGCGATGCGTCGGGATCAGCGCCGGTTGGTATGAGGGGGTCGAAACCCTGCGTGGGCGAGCCGAGGCGCCTCTCCTCCCCCCTTGTGGGGAGGGGACATGCGGAGGGCTTCCGTCGTACGGTTGCGTATCGTCGGTCCGAGTTCCGTGAACGCGACGGACGAAGCCGCCCGGCCTCGCGGCCGGACGGCTTCGTAACCCTGGTGGCCGGGGGTGCCGGCGGCGCCCCCCGTTCCGATCGGCCCGATCAGTACTTGCGGACCAGCGGGGTCGGCGCCGGCGCCGGGGCGGCCGGGGTGTAGAGCGGGGCGATGATGCGGAACCAGCCGTCGGTGCTCTCCGACAGACCGGCCGAGGTCACGACGTCGCGGGCGACGTAGGCCTGGACGGTGAACGGTCCGAAGTCGTAGCCGATGAGGCCGCCGAGGGCGAACCGGCCACCGCGGCCGATGCGGCTGGTCGGGTCGTTCACGAAGGCGAGCAGGTTCGGGTCGAGGTTGACCGTACCGTAGCCGATCGCACCGATCTCGAACTTGCCGAACTTCTTGGTCGCGGTCAGGTCGAGGTTGAACGCGTCCGAGATCTGCACCGGACCGAAGAAGCCGGGGATGCCGTTGCGGCCGTCGAAGCGGCTGGGCGAGTCGTAGAAGTTGTAGGTCAGGTTGGCGGTCAGGTTCCAGCCGTCGCCGGTGTAGCTGACGGCGCCGCCGACACGGTAGGTGTTGGAGGCCAGGAGGTTCAGGCCGGCGCCGCGGCCGGCGTTGAGCTCGTTGAGGTACGAACCGCCGAGCAGGCTGACGCCGATGTTGCCGCCGAGGTCGAACGCCCAGATCGCGCCGACGAAGGTGCCGACGTTGATCGAGGTGTCACGGCCGCCCGCGACACGGCTGAAGGTGAACACGGTCGGCGGAGCGACGAGCAGCTCGAGGCGGCCGCCCATCGGCACGAACGGGGTCGCCCACACGAGCACCGGGATGTTGACGGCGGTGTCGATCGCCGCATTGTCCTGGCTGCGGTAGGTGAAGGTGTTGATGGCATACACGCCCTCGGGAAGCGGGGCGCCGGTGGCGAGACCGACCTGCTCACCGGGAATCGTGGTCGTCTGGGCCTGGGCGACGGTCGTCGTCATTCCGGCCGTGAGCGCGATCGCGCCCGCGGCGAGCCAGTTCTTCATCATTTTCTCGTTCCTTCCCAAGGATTTCAGGCGTCCGCCCCGTAGCCCCTGCATCTCCCTCACGCCTGCCTCGCTCCCAGAGCGGGCTGGCCGGGCCGATGCCCCCTACGGCCGCACCTCAAGTCTCGACGTCGGGAACTATTCTACAGGCCGACCGCGAAAGACAGGGGATTGCCTGCAATCTCGGCAGTTCGGATCACACCGTTGCGCAAAAGACGCATTTTTGCTGCGAAGCAACCAAGCCCTTAACGGCCTCTTAACGTGCTTTAGCCTGATCCACCTCCGTTCTTCTGACGCCATTCCAGCGAAATAGGACATTGCCATCAAGCCATTGGCTTCTGCTGCCGAACAGGATTCTTCGGCAAAGACTGACAGGGCAATTGCGCAAGCGCGAGCGGGCAACCGGAGTTTCATCGCCGGCCTGTCAGGAGTCATGCCCCGTCGCCGCGCGGCGGACGAACGGTCCGGCGCCCCGAATCGGGGCCCGACCGGAATCGTCCGGGGGCCGGGAATCCGGCCGACATGGGTTGTGTCGGTCTCGCCGATCCCCGGAGCCGGTGCCCTACTCGGCCGCCTGACGCCCCCGGCCGGCGGCCGTCTTGTTCGCTGCCGTCTTGGCAGAAGGCTTGGCAGAAGGCTTGGCAGGGGTTTTCGCCGCCTTGGCCGGTGTCTGCCCGGTGGGGCGGCGGGCGAGCACGTCGCGCAGGAAGCGGCCGGTATGGCTCGCCGTGCTCGCGGCGATCTCTTCGGGCGTGCCCTGCGCCACCACGGTGCCGCCGCCGTCGCCGCCCTCGGGGCCCATGTCGATCACCCAGTCGGCGGTCTTGATGACCTCCAGGTTGTGCTCGATCACCACGACCGTGTTGCCCTGGTCGACGAGTTCGTGCAGCACCTCCATCAGCTTGGCCACGTCGTGGAAGTGCAGGCCGGTGGTCGGCTCGTCGAGGATGTAGAGGGTGCGGCCGGTGGCCCGCTTCGACAACTCCTTGGACAGCTTCACCCGCTGCGCCTCGCCGCCGGAGAGCGTGGTCGCCTGCTGGCCGACGCGGACGTAGTGCAGGCCGACGCGGGCCAGCGTCTCCATCTTCTCGCGGATGGACGGAACCGCCTTGAACAGGTCGGCCGCCTCCTCCACCGTCATGTCGAGCACGTCGGCGATGGACTTGTTGCGGTAGCGCACCTCCAGCGTCTCGCGGTCGTAGCGCTTGCCCTTGCACACGTCGCAGGTGACGTAGACGTCGGGCAGGAAGTGCATCTCGATCTTGATGACGCCGTCGCCCGAGCAGGCCTCGCAGCGCCCGCCCTTCACGTTGAAGGAGAAGCGCCCGGCCTGGTAGCCCCGCGCCTTGGCCTCGGGCAGGCCGGCGAACCAGTCGCGGATCGGGGTGAAGGCGCCCGTGTAGGTCGCCGGGTTCGAGCGCGGCGTGCGGCCGATCGGCGACTGGTCGATGTCGATGACCTTGTCGAGATGCTCCAGCCCCTCGATCCGCTCGAACGGGGCAGGGTGCTCCAGCGCGCCGTTGAGGCGCTTGGCCGCCGCCTTGTAGAGCGTGTCGATGACGAGCGTCGACTTGCCGCCGCCGGAAACGCCGGTGATGCAGGTGAAGGTGCCGAGCGGAATCCGTGCGGTGACCTCCTTGAGGTTGTTGCCGCGTGCGCCGACCACGCCGAGCATGCCCCGGCCGGGCTTGCGCCGGGCCTTGGGCGTGCGCACCGCGAGTTCGCCGGTGAGGTACTTCGCGGTGAGCGAGGCCGGGTCCTTCAGGAGCTCTTCCGGGGTTCCCTGCGCGACGATCTCGCCGCCGTGGATGCCCGCGCCCGGCCCGACATCGACCACGTAGTCGGCCTGGAGGATCGCGTCTTCGTCGTGCTCGACCACGATCACCGAGTTGCCCAGGTCCCGCAGGCGCTTGAGGGTGCCGAGCAGGCGCTCGTTGTCGCGCTGGTGCAGGCCGATCGACGGCTCGTCGAGCACGTAGAGCACGCCCGTCAGCCCCGAGCCGATCTGCGAGGCGAGCCGGATGCGCTGGCTCTCGCCGCCCGAGAGCGAGCCCGAGCCGCGGGCGAGCGTCAGGTATTCGAGGCCGACATCGACGAGGAAGGTCAGCCGGTCGCGGATTTCCTTCAGGATTCGAACCGCGATCTCGTTCTGCTTGTCCGTGAGCTTTTCCGAGATTTCGGAGAACCAGCGATGCGCCTCGCGCACGGAGAGCGCGGTGACGTCGCCGATGTCTTGGGCGGCGATCTTGACCGCGAGCGCCTCGGGCTTGAGCCTTTTGCCGCCGCAGGCGGCGCAAGGGGTGGCACTCATGAAACGGCCGATCTCCTCCCGGCTCGCGTCGCTCTCGGTCTCCTTGTAGCGCCGCTCCAGGTTCGGGATCACGCCCTCGAACGGCTTGTTGACCGAGTAGGAGCGCAGGCCGTCGTTGTAGTCGAAGCGCACCGATTCCTTGCCCGTCCCGAACAGGATCACGTCGCGGGCCTGCGCCGGCAGCGCCGACCACGCCACACTCGTCTTGAAGCCGAAATGACGGCTGAGCGCGTCCAGCGTCTGGTCGTAATAGGGCGAGGTCGACTTCGCCCAGGGCGCCACCGCGCCGCGCTTCAGCGTCAGCGCGGGATCGGAGATCACCAGTTCGGGATCGATCCGCATCTCGTGGCCGATGCCGCCGCAGGTCGGGCAGGCGCCGAACGGATTGTTGAACGAGAACAGGCGCGGCTCGATCTCGGGGATGGTGAAGCCGGAGACCGGGCAGGCGAAGCGCGACGAGAACGTGATTTTTTTGGGAGTCTGCCCCTCCGGGGGAGTGTCCGCGAACTCCATGTCGGCGATGCCGTCGGCGAGATCGAGCGCGGTCTCGAAGGAATCGGCCAGCCGCGAGGCGATGTCGTCGCGCACGACGATGCGGTCCACCACCACGTCGATGTCGTGCTTGAGCTTCTTGTCGAGCTTCGGCACGTCGTCGATCGGGTGGTACGCGCCGTCGATGCGAAGGCGTTGGAAGCCTTTCTTCTGGAACTCGGCGATTTCTTTTCGATATTCACCCTTGCGGCCGCGCACCACCGGCGCGAGCAGGTAGAGCCGGGTCTTCTCCGGGAGTTCCAGCACCCGGTCGACCATCTGCGAGACGGTCTGGCTCTCGATCGGCTCGCCGGTGGCGGGCGAATAGGGGATGCCGACCCGCGCCCAGAGCAGGCGCATGTAGTCGTAGATCTCGGTGACGGTGCCGACGGTGGAGCGCGGGTTCTTCGAGGTGGTCTTCTGCTCGATCGAGATCGCCGGCGAGAGCCCGTCGATCTGATCGACGTCGGGCTTCGACATCATCTCCAGGAACTGGCGGGCATAGGCCGAGAGCGATTCGACGTAGCGGCGCTGGCCTTCCGCGTAGATCGTGTCGAAGGCGAGCGACGATTTGCCCGAGCCCGACAGGCCGGTGAACACCACGAACTTGTCGCGGGGGATCGTCAGGTCGACGTTCTTGAGATTGTGCTCGCGGGCGCCGCGCACGGCGATGACGCGCGTGTCGCGAGGCCCCGGGCCGGCGGCGTCGAACAGGGCGGAGAGCCGCGCGTCGGTCCGTTCTTCGGCCTTGGCCGCGGTCTCTGCTTTGCGGGCTTTGGCTGTGGCCATGGACGAAGAGTTCTCTGCGGCGATCCGGGCGACCCGGTTGTGGCGCCCTCGAATCCGTTCGGGCGGGCAACGGGCGTGCCGCGCGCGAAGAACAGGTTCCGGGGACGGAAGATGGGCTCCGGGCGGCCCGAAACCACTAGAACGGAACAGGTACGACGGCAATGCCGGCATTGAACGTTCGAGTCGTTGCGGATGCGGCGAGCGCCCGGATCAGGATCAGCGTCGCGAGCGCACCGAGGCCCGAAGCGGCCCGCATGCAGGCGGCCCCAGCGTTCGACCAGGGTGCGGACCTCCGGGCCCGCCGCGGCGGGCGCGATCGCTTCGAGCCGATGGTTGAGCGGCATGATCACGATCAGCGTGCAGGGTCCAGTTCGCCAGGAGCACGAGCCCGCCGGCGAGGAAGCCGGCCCGCTCGGTGAGCCACCACGCCGGCGCGACGCAGAGGAAACCGGCCACGGCGAGGCGCGCCTGCATGGCGGTGCCGCCGTGATAGGCCCGGCGTCACCGCACCGGCAGGGCGGCCTACCGCGACGGCGGCGGCATCGACGAACTCTCCGCGTTGAATGGGGGCTGACGCTGCCTCGGGCAGCGTCGCCGATGGTGAAATGATGGTGCGATCGCGTAAACTTTAAGCAGTTGCACGCCCGTGAAATCTTTACTTTACGTGACCGTCGCACGGTCCGGGACGCTTTCTAGCCGGATCGTGCCGTCATGCGTTCGCGTGTTTCCTCGTCTGCCCTCTCCACCGCGCTGCCCTCTTCCCTGCGTGCCCGCATCGTCGCGGTGGCGCTGATCCCCTGCCTCGCCTTCGGCGTCGTCGCGGGGGTGGCGGTCGCGGAGCGGGCGGGGCAGGGCCGGGCGATGGCGCGGATGGAGGAGCTGGTCGGCCTGTCGGTGCGGATCGGTGCCTTCGTGCACGAAGCGCAGAAGGAGCGCGGCGCTTCGAGCCTCTATCTCGGCTCGAAGGGCACCCAGTTCGCTCCGGAACTCGCCGCGCAGCGCAAGCTGACGGATGCCGCGCGGACCGCCCTGGTCGCGGATCTGGAGGCCGCCGGGCTGCAAGCGGGATCGGACTCTTCGCGCAAGGCCGCAGCCCTGCGCGCGAGTCTGGCCGGAATCGACCGCCACCGGGGCGCGGTCGACCGTCTGGAACCGGCGGTGCCGGCCAACCTCGCCTTCTATTCGGGCGTCATCGCGGGCGCCCTCGGGACCGTGCGCGAGGTGGCGCAGGTCGCCGCCGACCCCGCCATCGGCGCCCGCGTCTCCGCCCTGTCCGCCTTCCTCGCGCTGAAGGAATTCGCCGGCCAGGAGCGGGCGGCGGCCTCCGCCGTGTTCGCCGCGGCCAGCCTCGACGGGCCCGGCCTGCGCCGGCTCACCGCCCTCGCGGCGGATCAGGCGACCTTCGAGGGACTGTTCCGGGCGGCGAGCCCGGCGGAGGACGTGGCCGCCTTCGAGGCCGCGAACGGCTCGGAGGCCGCCCGCGAGGTGGCGCGGATCCGCGGCCTCGCCCTCGACACGCTGCCCGGCCAAGTGCCCGCCTTCACCGACGCCAAGGGCTGGTTCCGCCTCGCCACGCAGCGGATCGACGGGCTGAAGAGCGTCGAGGACCGGCTCACCGCCGGGCTGGGGCGGGCGGCGGCGGAGGCCCGCACGGGAGCCGAGCGCGCCGTCACGCTGTGGGCCGGGGCGGCGTTCGCCACCCTGCTGCTCTCGGTGGCGCTGGCCTTCGGGCTCGGCTCGGCCATCGCCCACCCCTTGAGCCGGATGGCCCGGGCGCTCACCGCGATCGGGCGCGGGGAAACCGAGGTCGAGATCCCGGTGAAGGGGCCGGACGAGCTGCGGGCGATCGCCGCCGCGGCGCTGGCCTTCCGCGACAGCGTGGCCGAGCGGGCCCGTATCCGCGCGGCCCAGGAGCGCGGCGCCGAGGAGGAGGCCGCCCGCCGCCACGCGGCGATGATGGCGGTGGCCGATGGCTTCGAGGCCCGGGTCGGCGGCATCGTCGAGGGCGTCTCGGCGGCCGCGCAGCAACTGGAGGCCGCCGCCCGCGCGATGAGCGCGGCGGCCGGCGAGACCTCGTCGCTCGGCGCCTCCGCCGCGCAGGCCTCGGCGCAGGCCGCGCGCTCCTCCGACGGCATCGCCGCCGCCACGGAGGAACTGTCGGCCTCGATCCGCGAGATCTCCGCCCAGGTCGGCCACTCGGCGGTCGCGGCGAGCGCCGCCGAGGAGGAGGCCGCCCGCACCGCGGCCGAGGTCGAGCGCCTCGCGGCGGCCGCGAACGGCATCGCCCAGATCGTCGGGCTGATCTCGGAGATCGCCGGCCAGACCAACCTGCTGGCGCTGAACGCCACCATCGAGGCGGCGCGCGCGGGCGAGGCCGGGCGCGGCTTCGCCGTGGTCGCGGCGGAGGTGAAGGGGCTGGCCGCCCAGACCGCCCGCGCCACCGACGAGATCGCCGGGCGGATGGCGGAGATCGAGACCGCCACCGGCGCCTCGGTCACGGGCATCACCGGCATCGCCCGCACCATCCGCGACCTGTCGCGGATCTCGAGCGACATCGCCGCCGCGGTCGAGCAGCAGGGCGCGGCGACCGCCGAGATCGCCCGCACCACGGTCGAGACCTCGCAAGGGACGCGACGCGCCTCGGACGACGTGGCGGGCGTGGCCCGCACCGCCGACGACGCCAGCACCGGATCGGGCCAGGTGCTCGGCGCGGCGAGCGACCTCGCGCGGCAGGCCGCGTCCCTGCGCAGGGAGGTCGGCGGCTTCCTGGCGCAGGTGCGGGCGGCCTGAGGGAAAAGGGAGCCGGCCAGGGGGAGGGGGAGGGGGAGGGGCGCCTCGCCCGCGCGGGCTTCAGCGCTTGGCCGCGATCATGAAGACGTTCGAGGGGGCGATCCGCTTCAGGAACGCCGTGCGGTGATAGCTGATGTTGAAGGCGAGCAACCGGCTCAGAGCCGCGTCGAGGGCGACGTAGCCGCGGCGGGCGTAGAGATGGCCCGGGAGGATCCTGCCCGCGATCTTGGCCAGCGCGTTGGTCATGCAGGGCGCCTCGCGCACGATGTCGAAGCCGATCCGGTCGAGCCGGCCGTGCAGCCACGGCAGCGGCAGGCCGCGCTCGTTCTGCGTCAGGCCGTAGCGCGCCTTCGTCCAGTCGCCCATGGAGGTGATGGGCTCGCGGAAGACGATGAGCCCGCCCGGCCGCAGGATGCGGTGCGCCTCGGCCAGCACGTGCGAGACGTTGGGGATGTGGTGGAGCACGCCGAGGCTCACGAACAGGTCGGCGTCGGCATCGGGCAGCGGGATGTCGCCGGAGGGAAGCGGCTTGATGAAGCGCGCCGGCCGGCCGCCGATCCGATCGGTCCACCATTCCTCGGCGGGCTCGATCCCGATGAAGCGGTTCACCCGGTCGGCCAGCGGCGCCACGTCGTCGCCCGCGGCGCAGCCCAGGGCGACGCAGGTGCCGAAGCGGCGGCCCCGCAGCCGGTCGAAGCCGTGGAAGGCGTTCAGGGCGTCGTACTCGTAGCTGTACGCGCCGGAGGCTTCGAGTTTGTAGACCTCGGTCGCGAGCCGGTAGAAGCCCTGCTCCTCCTGCGCGTACCATCGCGCGATCTCGCCCGGCGCGAGGTCGTCGCCGTAGAGGGCCGATCCGTCGAGATACTTGGCTTCGACCATCTTGGGTGGACCGGTTGTCTTTTCGAAAACAGTTTTCCACGTCACCGAAGCTTCAAGCCGGCCAAGAGCCGGGCATGCAGGGTAACGACGTTCGGTATAGGTGCATAGCGGGACCTGCGCGAGGATTTTGGCGGATTATGGTTCGCGGCACCATCCGCGCGAAGTACCGGCCGCCAATCCATGACGCCCGGCGCCGCGCCCCTCCGTGCCTGTTCGACCGGGAACATCCCGTTCACCCCCTTCATGCAAGGTGCCGCGTGAGCGGCCTCCAAGGGTGTTCCAGGGATCGTGCGGCATCCGGAGGATCCGTCACAGCCCGCTGGCGCGGGCACCTCGGGATGAGGGCGGCGTATGGGATCGCCGTGGTCGAACAGGGTTTCGATGCCGCGCCTCGCCCTGGGCGGGGGTGTCGCGCACGGCGCTGACCTCGTCGCCGACCCGCGGCTCGACCTTGAGGTTCTGGCGCAGGCTCTGGAGATGGTCGGTCACCACCAGCGTGCCGGGCTTGAGCCCTTTCAGCACGGCGGTGTTGTCGCCGTATACCAAGCTGCAAGGGGACCGAAGGGCGCGGGAAGGGCGAGGCCGTGCCGGCCGAATAGGCCTGCCTCACCCCGCCAGCCGCTCCCGTGCCGCGCGCGCGAGGGCCGCGGTGAGGGGCTTCGGCCCGAAGCGGACCCCGTCGGGAAGCTCGCCGGGGGCGGGCGGGGGGCCGGCCGAGAGGACGACGACGGCCCGGTCCGGCCAGCCCGCGGCGACATCCCGGGCCAGGGCGAACCGGCCCTCCGGCAGGTCGGCGTCGACGACCACGAGGCGGATATCACCGTAGCGCTCGATCTGGCGGATCGCGGTCGGTGCGCTCCAGGCTTCCAGCACCTCGAAACCCGCCTCGGCCAGCAGATCCGCCGTCTCGATGCGCAGCACCGTCTCGCTCTCGACGACCAGGGCCAGAAGGCGTTCATCGGAGCGTCGATCGGGCCGCGCGTCGCTGCGCGGATCGGGGGGCGCGGGCTGATCCATGGCGTTCCTCGGGCGGCCTCCCCCCGTCAAGCGGCGAAACGCCGGTTCGTTGCCCCCGCCCCCCCACTCTTTTCGCCCGCACGCTTTTCGCCGGCATCCGGCCGCCCCTGCGGAAGGCCGGTGATCGCAGCTTTCGCCGCGATCGAGGCGGGGAGCGCATCACTCCCTCTCGCGAAGGCCCGCGAGCGGGGCCGTGATCCGGCAGGTGACGCCCGCGGGCGCGTAGGTCGTGCGCGTCTCGCCGCCGACCGCGCCGGAGAGCCCGCGCTCGATCAGGCGCGACCCGAAGCCCTTTCGCGACGGCGCCACGACGGGGGGGCCGCCGCTCTCGGCCCAGACCATCGTCACCACCGGCTCCGCGACCGGCCCGCTCGCCCGCGACACCGTCCAGTCCACGCCGACGCGCCCGCCCGGCACCGAGAAGGCGCCGTACTTGGCGGCGTTGGTGGCCAGCTCGTGGATCATCAGCGCCAGCGACAGGGCGGCCTTCGGCCCCACCTCGATCGGCGGGCCGGACAGGCGGATGCGGTCGGGCTCGCCGTCGTCGTGGAGCGCGAGCGCCCCCGCGATCACCGCTTCGAGCCCCGCCCCCTCGCCCTCGCCGGAGAGCAGGATGTCGTGCGCCTTGCCGAGCGCCACGAGCCGGGCCAGCAGCGCGTCCTTGACCGTGGCGGCGTCGGTGACGTTGCGCAGGGTCTGCGAGGCGATGGCCTGGGCCATGGTCAGGGTGTTCTTGAGGCGGTGGCTCAGCTCGCGGTTGAGGAAGCGCTGCTGCTCCTCCGCCTGGATCCGGGCAAGCGCCGCCGAGACGCGTCCGGCCACCTCCCGGACGAAGTCGATCTCGCCCGCGCTCCAGGCCCGGGTCTCGGCGGCATGGGCGCGGACGAGGCCGAACAGCGCGCCCCGCCGCAGCAGCGGCACCTCGATCAGGGCGCGGGTGCCGGAAGCCGCGTAGCGCGCCGCGTCCGGCGCGAGGCCGGGATCGGCGGCGATGTCGGCCACGGCGAGGATCTCGCCGCGCTCCAGCCGTGCCAGCGCGGCCGGAAACGACGCGAGCGGGCCGTCCGAAGCGCCCGCACCGAGCGGCGCGTAGCCCGCCCGGGACAGGCCGAGCGTCCGCCCCAGGATCGCGGCGGCGACCGCGGAGACCTCCGCCGGATCGGCGGCGTCGCGCAGCCGGTCGCCGAGCTCGATCAGCGCCTTCTGGCACGCCTCGGCCCGCTTCTCCCCGGTGATGTCCTCGATCATCGCCGTGGTCTGGATCGCGTCGCCGCGCACCTGCGAGACGAGGTTGACCCGGCACCAGATCAGGCGCCCGTCCTTGCGGCGGTAGCGCTTCTCCAGGGTCTCGCGCACGATCTCTCCCGCCGCGAGCCGGCGGTGCAGCCGGTCGCGCTCGGCCGCGTCCTCCTCCGGCGTCCACTTGGCGACGGAGTGCCCGACGATGTCGGCCTCCGCGGCGCCCCAGATCGCGCAGAGCTTGGCGTTGGCCTCCAGCGCGACCAGGGTGCGCGGATCGATCTGGACGATGCCGACATTGGCGCCCTCGACCACCGTCCGGAGCTGGGCGGCGACGCGGTTGCGCTCGGTCAGGTCGAGCATGGCGCCGATCATCCGCAGCGGCACGCCGCCGGGCCCGCGCACCATCGATCCGCGGTCGAGCACCTCGGCGTAGGAGCCGTCGGCGCGGCGGAAGCGGTACTCGTGGCGCCAGTCGTGCCCGTCGCCGTCGATGATGCGGCGGAGATCCGACTCGATCCGGGCCCGATCCTCCGGATGGACATGGGCGAGCCACCAGCGGCCGGTCGGCTCGACCGTCTCCGGCGCCCAGCCGTAGGTCTTGGACAGGGCCTCGTTCCACAGCACGTGGTCGGTGGTGAGGTCCCAGTCCCAGATCGCGTCGTTGGTGGCGCGGGTGACGAGGCGGTAGCGCTCCTCCGTGGCCGCCACGGCGGCCTGGGCCGTCCGCTCGGCGGTGACGTCGCGCACCGTGCCGACGAGGCGGCGCGCCCGCCTCGCTTCGACGCCGCCCTCGGCGCCGTTCTCGACGACGAGGGTGCCGCGGGCCGCGACCCAGGCGAGCAGGGTGCCGTCGCCCGCGACCGTGCGGTAGGTGCAGTCGAACAGGCCGGAGCCGGCGGGGTCCAGGGCCGCCCGCACGGCGGCGTCGGCGCGGGCCCGGTCCCCGGGGTGGAGGCGCGCCAGGAAAGTGCCCTCGTAGGTGACGGCCTCGTCCGGCCCGACGCCGAACAGGGCGCGGGTACGTCCGTCCCAGGTCAGGGTGCCCGCCGCGAGGTCGTAGTCGAAGATGCCGACGCCGGCCGCCTCGACGGCGAGCCGCAGGTGCAGCGCGGCGTCGGCCAGCGCCGCGGCCTCGGTCCTTCGCGCCGCGAGGCCCCGGTGCAGTTCGAGCTGCGCCATCACCGTGCGGGCGAGCGCCGCGAGGCCCGCCGCCTGCGCGAGACTCAGACCGTCCGGCCGGGGCGCGGCGTCGAGCACGCACAGGGCGCCGACCGCCACGCCCTCCGGCGCCAGCAGGGGCGCGCCGGCATAGAAGCGCATCCCCGCCGCGCCCGCCGCCGCCGCGTCGGAGCGGGCGCGCGGATCGTCGGCGAGATCGGGGATGACGAGGACGCCGCGCCCGGCCAGGGTGTGCCGGCGGAGCGAGCGGGCGACCGAGCGGCCGAGGCCGGCCTCGATCCACGGCCCTTCGCCGGCGGCCAGGCCGACGAAGGCGAGCCGCGCGGTGCAGAGCTGCACGGCCAGCGCCACGGCATCGTCGAACGCGCCTTCGAGTGCGCCTTGAGGCGGCGTGTCGAAGGGGCCGTAGCGGGCCAGGGCGGCCAGCCGCTCGGCCTCACGGGGCGATGCGCGATCGTCGGACGGTCGGCTCATGGACGGGCCCGGCAAGCCGGATGATCGAGGCGGCCCTCGGAGGCCGCCGGCAGCGGTCCATCGTCCGGACTGCCGCGATGGTGCATCGCCGACATGTCCCGCACAAGACGCCCTGCGGAGACGCCGTGCCTCCGCACGCGGCCGGTCCGCGGGACGGGGGCCGTGCGCTCGGCGAGGCACGTCTCATCGTGCGGGGGCGATCGGCGAGGGGTCACGGTGACGGCCGCCCGGCGTCAATCCGGCGGCTCGATCGCGACGAGGCGACCGCTCGGGCTGTAGACCGCGCCGAGCACGGTCTCGAAATGGCGCTTCACGCAAGCATGGCACTCGCAGGCGACCTCCTCGATCGCCACCCGGCTGAGGATGGTGATGCGCCCGCGCCCGACCTCGATCAGGCCCTGCTGCTGGAGCATCCGCAGGATGCGGGTGAGGTAGGTGCGCTGCACGCCGAGCATCGCCGCGAGCGCCTCCTGGGTGATCGGCAGCACGTCGCTGTCGAGCCGGTCCTGCAGGGTCAGGAGCCAGCGCAGGCAGCGCTCCTCGATCGGGTGCAGGGCGTTGCAGGCCACCGATTGCAGCACCTGCGCCAGCAGGCAGTCGGAGTAGCGGGTGAACAGGTTGCGCAGGGATTCCGACTGCCGCTTGGCCTCCTGCAGCCGCACCGATTCCATCCGCAGGACCGGGCCGCCGATCTGGATCAGGGCATGCGTCGAGGCGGGCAGGCCGCCGTTGCTGACGACACCGCCCGCCGCGCCCTCGCGGCCGATCGTGGCGGTCTCGGCGCTGCGTCCGTCGATCATCGAGATCACCAGGGTGATCACGGTCTGTTCGAGGGGAAAGCTGATGAAGTCCACCTCGCGGCCGGCGGCGAACAGCGTCTCGCCGCGCTGGTACGCGAACCGCTCCATGAAGGGCAGGAGCAGGGAGCGATCCCCGGGGCTCAGGCAGTTCAGCAGCAGGTTGCCTTCGAAGCAGCACTCTGAGGCCGAAGGCATGGAAGGCTCGAAATCCGTCGTATCGGTTTGCGCGGCCTCCGACGCATCGACCCGTGCCTAGGCCGGCGGCCATCTTTCGGGGTGAGCCTCTAGCGCAAAGCCGAACGCATAGTCTGTCTACAAGTATACATATCCGCGATCGAAAACGAAAAAATCCGATCCGTGATCAAGTCGTTCCGCAAGCCTGTATGAGGTCAGACAAAAAAGCAACACATCCTATGACACGATCGACTTGGGGGACACGTGCCGTGCGCCTCGCGCCGACACGAGGCGCGGCTTCGGTCGTCACTTGCCGGTGCACAGCCCCTGGCTCGACAGGCGCCGATGCTCCCGCGGGTCGCAGTCGGTCGCCAGGAACGAGGCCCACTCGGTCGGGCTGCCGTAGAAGGCGTTGCGGTCCACGTCGCCGCGCACGCCGGGCACGCGGCCCGTCGAGGTGAACTGCCAGAGCATCCACTTGCGGTTGGCGAAGCGCTGCTCGGGTTCGGCCGCCGTGGAGCGGACCCAGTGGGGGTAGTCGGGCAGCTCGTTCTCGAGCACGTCCTTGTGGAAGGTGATGTCCGTGTAGATGATCGGCCGCTTGCCCGTGTAGCTCTCCATCTCGTCCAGCATGAACTGGATCATCGCCAGCGCCTGGGCCTTGGGCAGCTTCTTCGGGCACTTGGCCGAGTGGCCGTTCCACTCCACGTCGAGCACCGGGGGCAGGGCGGTCGGATCGTTCGGGACGTTGCGCTTGAACCACGCCATCTGGTCCTCGGCCGAGCGGCACCAGAACACGAAGTGGTAGGCGCCGCGCGGCACGCCGGCCCGGCCCGCCCCGTCCCAGTTCTCGCGGAAGCGCTCGTCGACATGGTCCCCGCCCTCCGTCGCCTTGATGAAGGCGAACTGCGTGCCGGAGCCCTTGACGGAGGCCCAGTTGATCGGCCCCTGCCACTTCGAGATGTCGATGCCCTGGATCGGGTGCTGCTTCGCCCGCGCCACGCCGGGATGGGGCTTGGCGTCGCCCTTGGTGGGATAGAAGTCGTTCTGCGAGGCGCAGGCCGCGAGGCCGGAGAGCATCAGGGCGGCGAGCCCGCGCTTCAGCCATCCGCGGGAAGCCGGCGCGAGGCTCAAGGAAATCCCGGTGTCCAGCGACATCGATGGCCCGCCACTTCTCGCGTGCGACTTCAATGGGTATTCGATGCCCTTCATCCGGTTAACAGGACTTTGCCGGCATTGCGGCAGAATTCCGGAAGGCGTTGCATCACAGGCACATGGACGCGGCCGGATCGGTTCGACGGCCGCGCGGCCTCGCCCTAAAACGTTGCCGATCCTGGATTTTCCCCGAGACCGCGATGCGCAAGACCCTGTTTACCATCGGCTACGAAGGCCTGACGCCGGAGCGCCTGCACGCGGCGCTGAAGGAGGCCGGGGTCGCCGTCCTCGCCGACGTGCGGGCGGTGGCCAATTCGCGCAAGCGCGGCTTCTCGAAGGGCGCGCTCAAGGCGGGACTGACCGGGGCCGGCCTCGGCTACGAGCACTACCGGGGGCTGGGTACGCCCAAATCCGGCCGCGAGGCGGCCCGCGCCCACGATGCCGGGCTGATGCGCCGGATCTACTGCGAGGCGGTGCTCGACACCGCCGATGGCGATCTCGCCCTCGACGCCCTGGCGGAGCTGGCCGCGCGGCAACCGGTCTGCCTGCTCTGCTTCGAGCGCGACCCGGCCCGCTGCCACCGCCGCGTGCTCGCCGAGCGGCTGGCCCCGCGCGGCTTCGAGACGGTCGACCTCTACGGCGATTTTTTGTGATTTTTCGGGGTTCGGCCGCGCGCCTGTCATACCGTTTCCGATTGATCGCTTCGGGTTTGGCCCCCCTCCGTCCTCGCGAGCGGCCGCGAAGCGATCCAGGGCGCGACAGGTCCGGAAAGGGCGCGCCCTGGATCGCCACGGCTTCGCCTCGCGATGACGCAGGACAGGCCGAAGTCAGCAACCGGATGGCGTATCAGACCCCGCCCTTCCCAAAAAATTCAGCGCATCAGGCTCGGTGCGCCGAGCCGGGGCTGGACGCCCTCGCGCATCACGAGGCGCCGCAGCGGTGAAATCGCCGCGAGCGCGATCAGCCCGAGGCCCCTCGCGGCATCGACGGCCAGAAAGTCGGTGAGCAGCGAGCGGTTGAGCCAATCGACCGCCGCGCCCCGCAGCCGCGCATCGACGCCCCGCGCCCGGCCGAAGCCCGCGAGCGAGGCCGGCGCCCCCGGATCGCGATTGGCCTCACGGGCGGAAAACACCGCGTCGCGCAGGGCCGCCGCGTCGCGCAGGCCGAGATTCAGCCCCTGCGCCCCGATCGGCGGGAAGACGTGGGCGGCCTCGCCGATCAGGGCGAGGCGCCCGGCCACCGGGCTCGCCACCGAGAGCCCGCGCATCGGCACGAGCCCCCGGGGACCGTCGATCCGCATGGCGCCCAGCATCGAGCGGGCCCGATGCTCCACCGCCGCGGCGAGGTCGCGGTCGTCGAGCCCCGCGAGGCGCTTGGCCGCCCGCTCCGCCGTGACCCAGACGAGGCTGGAGCGGTGGCCGCCGGGCAGGGGCACCAGGGTGAAGGGGCCGTTGCGGGTGTGGAACTCGGTCGAGACGTCCCGGTGCGGCCGCTCGTGGGCGAGCAGCGTCGTCAGCGCCGCCTGCGGGTAGGTCCATTCGCGGGTGCGCAAACCCGAAGCCGCGCGCAGGGGCGAGCGCGCCCCGTCGGCGCCGACGACGAGCCCCGCCTCCAGGCTGCGCCCATCCTCCAGATCCAGCACCGCGGCCTCGCCCTCGATCCGCATCCCGGCCGAATCCGCCTCGAACAGGGTGAGGCTCGGGGTGGTGCGGGCCTGGCCTCGCAGGGTCTCGACGAGGCGGGCGCTCTCGACGTTCCAGCCGAAGGCGTCGAGGCCGATCTCGGCGGCCGAGAAGCGGGCGGGCGGCGGGCGGAACAGGCTGCCGGTGTCGTCGACGATCTGAAGCTCGGCCAGCGGGCTCGCGTGCGGCGCGATCTCGGACCATGCCCCGAGCACCGTCAGGAAGCGCACCGAGCCGTCGAGCAGCGCCACGGTGCGCCCGTCGGCGACGGGGGCGTGGCGTCCGACCAGCGCCGTGGCCACGCCGTCGCGGGCGAGCGCCAGGGCGGCGGCGAGCCCGGCCGCTCCGGCTCCCACCACCGCCACCTCGAAGCGCGGCGGCGCCCCCGCGGGGGCGGTACGGGAGGAGGACGTCTGCACCGGGACCGTCACGACGGGAGACTCCTTCGGGACACCGCGACACGGCGCGCGCGCGAGGGGAGCAGGAGAGGTTGGAAGACGGCTGCGGTCTCCCTCCTTCCTACAGAGGCGCCGTGCGTGCGCGGTCAAGGGTGGCGAAGGAATCGGAGGCAGCGGTGTCGGGCCGGAATGAAACCAAATCCATCGTCCGGCATTGCCAACCTATGTTATGGGGTGCGCGCTCTCGTCGCGACGCCCGCGGATCACACCGGCCATCGACGTCTGAGGGGGCGTTCGACATGAAGACCTTCATCACCTCGCGGCCCGAGACCGAGCCGGCGCGGTCCGGCCCCCTCGACCCCGTGCTCACGGGCGTCGCGCAGGGGCTCGCCCGTCTTTTTCCTCCGGTCCAGAGCGCCCGGCAGCGGCGCGAGGGCGAGGCGAGCCGGCATGGTGCCGCGCGGCGCGGCGACGGAACCGGCGGGGAGGGCAGCCGCGGATGATGAAGTCGGAGCTGATCGATCAGCACATCGCCGCGATGACGACCGCGAGCACCAACCTGCTGCGGCAGATGGAGGACGAGGGGCTGCGCTACCGGATCAGCGTCCGCCCCGAGGATACCGGCACCCTGCATGTCCAGGTGCGGGCCCTGACCCCGGAACTGACCCAGCGCATCGAGCGCTGCCTGTCCGGCACCGGCATGCAGGTCGCCGTACGGGAAGGGTAGGGCGCTCCGCGCGGCCGGCGCGAACCGTTCCGAGAAATCCGGGCAAGGTGCCGCCTGACACTTGCCGGCCCGCACCGGCCCGATATCTCGCGTCCTATCCGAAGAGGTCGGGACCGAGCGGGAGGACGCGATGCCGAAGGCGATCCGGGTGCACGAGTACGGCGGGCCGGAGGCGATGGTCTACGAGGACGTCCCCTCGGCCGATCCGGGCCCCGGCCAGATCCGCGTCCGCCAGACCGCCATCGGCGTCAACTTCATCGACATCTACTTCCGCTCCGGCGCCTACAAGGCGCCCTCGCTCCCCTTCACCCTCGGCAAGGAGGGCGCGGGCGTGGTCGATGCGCTCGGCGAGGGCGTCTCCGATTTCCGCCTCGGCGAGCGCGTGGCCTATGCCGGCGCCACCGGCACCTATGCCGAGGAGGTCGTGGTCGACACCAAGGGCGTCGTCCACGTGCCCGACGCCATCTCCGACGAGACCGCCGCGGCGATGATGCTGAAAGGCCTCACCGCGCAGTACCTGCTGCGCCGGACCTACCGGGTGCAGCCCGGCGACACGATCCTGTTCCACGCCGCCGCCGGCGGCGTCGGCCTCATCGCCACGCAATGGGCCAAGCATCTCGGCGCCACGGTGATCGGCACCGTCGGCTCGGCCGAGAAGGCGGAGCTCGCCCGCGCGCACGGCTGCGACCACGTCATCCTCTACCGCGACGAGGATTTTGCCGCCCGCGTGCGGGAGATCACGGGGGGCAAGGGTGTGCCGGTGGTCTATGACGGCGTCGGCAGGGCGACCTTCCCCGCCTCCCTCGACTGCCTCGCGCCCTTCGGCATCTTCGCGAGCTTCGGCTCGGCCTCCGGCCCGATCGAAGCCTTCGACATCGGCATCCTCGCCGCCAAGGGCTCGCTCTACGCCACCCGCCCGACCCTGTTCACCCACATCGCCACCCGCGAGAGCCTCGACGCCAACGCCGCCGAGCTGTTCGAGGCCGTGGCGAGCGGGGCGGTGAAGATCCCGATCCACGCCCGCGCCAGACTCGCCGACGCCGCCCAGGTCCACCGCGACCTCGCCGGGCGGCAGACGACCGGCGCGACGGTGATGACACCGTGATCGCAGGATCACGGGATAAAAGGATTCCGGGCTTCGCCCGGCCCCACCAAGGGACTTGTCCCTTGGATCCCGGGACTTGGCGATGAAGCTGACCGAGCACGACGTTCTGCTCGTCATCGACGTGCAGAACGATTTCCTGCCCGGCGGGGCGCTGGCGGTGCCGGACGGCGATGCGGTGATCGCACCCGTCAACCGGCTCGCCGAACGCCTGCCCCACGTGATCCTCACCCAGGACTGGCACCCGCCCGGCCACGCCTCCTTCGCGTCGAGCCACCCGGGCAAGCGGCCGTTCGACACCGTGGCGATGCCCTACGGCGAACAGGTGCTCTGGCCGGACCACTGCATCCAGGGCACGCACGGCGCCGAATGGGCCGCCGGCCTGCGGGCGGAGCGGGCCGAACTGGTGATCCGCAAGGGCTATCATCCGAAGATCGACAGCTACTCGGCCTTCCTGGAAGCTGACCGGGAGACCCGCACGGGGCTTGCCGGCTACCTCGCCGAGCGCGGCCTGACCCGACTGTTCCTCGCCGGCCTCGCCACCGATTTCTGCGTCCTCTGGTCCGCCCTCGACGCCCGCGCTGCGGGGCTCGACGTCTTCGTGGTCGAGGATGCCGTGCGCGGCATCGATCTCGCCGGCTCGCTGGCGCGGGCCTGGGAGCAGATGGAGCGGGCAAGCGTCGGACGCATCGCCGGCACGGCGCTCGGCTGATCGGGTCGCGCCACAGACGGCGCTCGTCGCGCTTCCGGATTGCTTGCGCCGAGCCTCGCGATGACGGAGAGGGTGGCCCGCACCGTCATCGCGAGCGGTAGCGAAGCGATCCAGGGCGCGACCTGTCCGGACAGGTCGCGCCCTGGATCGCCACGGCTTCGCCTCGCGATGACGCAGGAGAGGCCGAAGTCATCAACCGGATGTCGTATCACGGCATCCGCGATCACGGGTCGAGGGCGTCCACCCCGACGCCGCACGCCGCCGCCACCGTCTCCCGTAAAGCCGCGCAGACTCTCCGAACCGTCTCGTGCCCCGCGCTGTCGTAGACCCGCGCGCCGAGCGCCGTCACGGGCGCGAGCAGGCGCAGCGAATTCGTGACGAACAGGGCCTCCGCCTCCTCCAGCTCGGAGGGCAGGAGAGGGCGCTCCTCGACCGGCACGCCGAGCGCGGGCGCGATCCTCGAAACGATCTCGGCCCGGACGATGCCCGGCAGCACGCCCTCGGCCGGCGGCGGCGTCACGAGCCTCCCCCCGAAAACCCCGAAGACATTGCCGGTGCCGGCACAGGCCACGCGGCCCTTCGTGTTGAGGAACAGCGCCTCGTCGAACCCTTGCGCCTGCACCGCGCGGGCGGCGAGCACCGCGTCGAGATAGCCCAGCGTCTTGAGGCGCGCGGCCGGCGAGGTCTCGTTGCGGGCGATGGGCGTGAGCGTCAGCCGCAGGGGCGCGAAGAACAGGGCGGCCCGCGCCGGCGCGCCGCTGCCGAACAGGAAAGGGCTCGGCTCAGGGGGCGGCGCCAGACCGCGCGGGCCGGGGCCGCGGGTCAGCGTGGTGCGGATCGCCGCGAGCGGGGCGGTGCCGGCCAGCACCCGCATCGCCTCGGCGATCCGCTCGCGGGCGACGGAGAAGCCGAGCGCCTCCGCGGCGGCGGCGAGGCGGGCCACGTGGGCGGCCTCGAAGGCAACCTGACCCCGAAGGGCAAGAGCCGTGTCGAACACCCCGTCGCCGAGCAGCAGGCCGCGATCGCCCATGGCGAAGGGCAGGGTGCCGCCCTCGACCAGCCGCCCGTCACACCACAGCATCGGCGGGCGCCTTCTCCGCACTGTCCTGCCGAGCCCGCCAAGTGCGGGCGCCCTTGAGAAAATTCGAGAACAGCGCGTGGCCGTTCTCGGTCAGCACCGATTCCGGGTGGAACTGGATGCCCCAGGTCGGGTGCGTGCGGTGCGTGAGGGCCATCACCTCGCCCTCGCCCGAGGCGGCGTCGACGGTGAGGTGGCGCTCCATCTCCGGCGTCGGGGTGACGATCAGCGAATGGTAGCGCCCGACCTGCATCGGCTGCGGCAGCCCGGAAAAAAGCCCCGTGCCGCCGTGCCGGATCGGCGTGGCGTGGCCGTGCAGCGGGCGGCCCGCCCGCTCGACCCGGCCGCCGAAGGCCGCGCCGATCGCCTGATGGCCGAGGCAGACGCCGAGGATCGGCACCGCGCCCGACAGGTCGCGGATCGCCGGCAGGCTCACCCCCGCTTCCGCCGGGGTGCAGGGGCCGGGCGAGATCACCACCGCCTCCGGCGCGCGGGCGCGGATGCCGGCGACGTCCAGCGCGTCGTTGCGCACGACCTCGACCCGCTCGCCCAGCTCCTCGAAGTAGCGCACCACGTTGAAGACGAAGGAATCGTAGTTGTCGACGACGAGGATCACGGCGTGCCCTCCTCGAAGGCCGCGAAGATGCGGGCCGCCTTGGTCAGCGTCTCCTCGTATTCGGGGCCGGGCTCGGAGAGCAGCGTCACGCCGCCGCCGACCTGGAGCACGGCCCGGGCCTCGTCCATGAACACGGTGCGGATCGCGATCGACGTATCGAGCGCGCCGTCGAAGCCCAGCGCGCCGATCGTCCCGCAATAGAGCTCGCGCGCATCGCCCTCGATCTCGGTGATGATGTCCATGGCCCTGAGCTTCGGCGCGCCGGTGATCGAGCCGCCGGGAAACGTCTTCCCGATGAGGTCGAGGGCGTCCGAACCCTGCCGGAGCGTGCCCGTCACCACCGAGACGAGATGGTGGATGCCGGCATAGGATTCCAGCCCGCACAGGGTCGGCACCCGCACGCTGCCCGGCTCGCACACCCGCGACAGGTCGTTGCGCAGCAGGTCCACGATCATGATGTTCTCGGCCCGCTCCTTCGGGTTGCGCGCGAGCGCGGCGGCGATCTCGGCGTCCCGGGCCGGATCGGGGTCACGGCGCACCGTGCCCTTGATCGGCCGCGTCTCGACCGCCCGCCCCTCCAGTTTCAGGAAGCGCTCGGGCGAGGAGGAGGCCACCGTCAGGCCCTCGAACGCGAGGTAGGCGCCGAAGGTCGCGGGGTTGGTCTCGCGCAGGCGACGGTAGAAGGCGAACGGATCGAAGCCGGGCGGCAGGTCGGCGGCGAAGCGCTGGGCGATGTTGGCCTGATAGATGTCGCCGGCGCGAATGTAATTTCGGACTTTTTCGACGGCGATCTCATAGCTTTGCTGCGAAAAGTTCGAGCGCCATGCGAGCCGGGCGCCGGTCCATTCCGGCAGCGTGGCCGGGCCGGCGAGCCGGGCGGCGAAGGCGTCGAGCCGTTCTTTTGCCCGCCTCTCCCGAGCGAGCGGATCGGTCTCGGGAAAGCCCGTGGCGATCAGGAGACAGGTGCGCCGCCGGTGATCGACGGCGAGCAGCGTGTCGTAGAGGTTGAAGGCGATGTCGTCGGTCAGCCCCGCCCGGCGGGCCGGGGGAGCGACCCGCTCCAGGCTCGCCCCGAGATCGTAGGCGAAGTAGCCGATCGCCGCTCCGGGAAAGGCCGGCAGGTCGGCACGGGGCGCCAGCCGATAGGGCGCGAGGCAGGCCCGCAACGCCTCGATGGGAGAGCCCGGCACCTCCCGTCCATCGAGGGTGGCGCGGCCGTCGCGATACCGGAAGCGCCCGAACGGGTCGGCGGCCAGCACCGAGACGCGCCCCAGCGTGTCGTGCCGCATGGCGCTGTCGAGGAAGGCGAGCCCGGGCCACCGGGCGAGCCGCGCGGCGGCCGCGACCGGATCGATGAAGGGAATCTCGCGGGTCCAGACCATGGGCTCGGTCGTCATGCCTTGCGCGGCTTTTTTCGTGACCTACCCAAGGGCGCGCGGAACCCGTCCGTCAATCGCCCCCGCGTTCCGGGCCCGCGGGAGGGGTATGCGCGGCACCCGGAAGAGCGTTGAGAAGGCACTTCAGGATACGGACACAAGGCACTTTGAAATCGCCATTTTTCTAAATTTCACTCTCCTCCTCCGACCCGGCATGGATGGCGAGCGACAAGCCGATGCCGAGCGCGCCGAATTGGGCTTCCGACGATCCCTTCCGGCCACGCTCGCAACCGCGCCACGATACGGCTATATCGGCGCATCCACCGCCATCGATGCAGGACGCGCGGCCCTCGTTCGACGAAGGCCCGCCCCCAATGAGCCGTCATGACCGCTACCGCCTCTCCCTCGGACAGCAAGGGCGCCGCCGCGCCGCGGATCTCCTTCGTGTCGCTGGGCTGCCCCAAGGCGCTCGTCGATTCCGAGCGCATCCTCACCCATCTGCGCGCCGAGGGCTACGAACTGTCGCGCCGCCACGACGGGGCGGACGTGGTCATCGTCAACACCTGCGGCTTCCTCGATTCGGCGAAAGCCGAATCGCTCCAGGCGATCGGCGAGGCTCTTGCCGAGAACGGCCGGGTGATCGTCACCGGCTGCATGGGCGCGCAACCGGACGAGATCCGCGAAAAGTACCCGAACCTGCTCGCCGTCACCGGCCCGCAGGCCTACGAGTCGGTGGTCGCGGCCGTGCACGAGGCCGCGCCGCCCGCCCACGACCCGTTCCTCGACCTGATCCCGCCGCAGGGGGTCAAGCTCACCCCGCGCCACTACGCGTACCTGAAGATTTCCGAGGGCTGCAACAACCGCTGCACCTTCTGCATCATCCCGAGCCTGCGCGGCGATCTCGTCAGCCGCCCGGCGGGCGACGTGCTGCGCGAGGCGGAGAAGCTGGTGAAGGCCGGCGTGAAGGAGTTGCTCGTCGTCTCGCAGGACACGTCGGCCTACGGCATCGACACCCGCTACGCCCCGAGCCCCTGGCGGGACCGGGCGGTGCGCACCCGCTTCTACGACCTCGCCTCCGAACTTGGGCAACTCGGGGCCTGGGTGCGGCTGCACTACGTCTACCCCTACCCGCATGTCGACGAGGTCATCCCGCTGATGGCCGAGGGCAAGATCCTTCCCTATCTCGACATGCCGCTCCAGCACGCGAGCCCCTCGGTGCTCAGGCGGATGCGCCGGCCGGGGAACCAGGAACGCCAACTCGACCGCATCCGGCGCTGGCGCGAGACCTGCCCGGACCTCGCCATCCGCTCGACCTTCATCGTCGGCTTCCCCGGCGAGACCGAGGCGGAGTTCGAGGAACTGCTCGACTGGATCCGCGAGGCGCGGCTCGAACGCGTCGGCTGCTTCGCGTACGAGCCGGTCAGGGGCGCCCCCGCCAACGACCTCGCCGCCCCGGTGCCGCCGGAGGTGAAGGCCGAGCGCAAGCGCCGCTTCATGGAGGCGCAGGCCGGGGTCTCGCTGAAGCTGCAGCGGGCGAAGGTGGGCAAGCGCCTCCCCGTCATCATCGACGAGGCCGGGCCGGGCGTGGCCCGCGGCCGCTCCAAGGCCGACGCACCGGAGATCGACGGCAGCGTCCACGTCGCCTCGCGCCGTCCCGTCCGGCCGGGCGACATCGTCACCGTGAAGATCGAGCGGGCCGACGCCTACGACCTGCACGGCATCGCCGTGTAGGGCAGGACGGTCCGGCGCGCCCGGCGAACCGCCGCCCACGCGAAACGTTGCTCCGTCACGACACGGGAGCGAGGCGCGAGGGACGGATGGCGGACGAGCAGCGCGACCGGACCGACGAGGCCGCCCGCGGCAGCACGCCCTCGGGCGAGCGCAAGACGGGCTCCGCGGACGACCGAGCCGCCTGACCGGGATGCGCGACGACCGCCGCTGGCTGCGCTTCGGCCTGATCGGCCTCTACGGCTTCATCGGCGTCGTCCACCTCGCCGCGACCGAGCGTTTCCTGCCAATCATGCCGGATTGGGTGCCGCAGCCGCGCCGCGTGGTGGTCGGCACCGGCCTGTGCGAGATCGCCGCCGCGCTCGCGCTGTTCGTGCCGCGGCTGCGGCGGATCACCGGGATCATGCTGGCGCTCTACGCGGTCTGCGTGTTCCCCGCCAACGTCAAGCACGCGGTTCAAGGCATCTCCGTCCCGCCGATCCCCGAGACGTGGTGGTATCACGGCCCGCGCCTCGCGCTTCAGCCGGTGATGGTGTGGTGGGCGCTCTATGCCGTGCGCGCCATCGATTGGCCGTTCGCGGCGCGAAGAGCGCGCGAAGACGGGACTCCCCGTTAGGCTTAACCCGAAAAGACGCAAGGCTTTTCTCTGAGGAAAACGAGGCCGGTGGAGTATCGGGACCGGTTCAACCGGTGGTCCTAGGTCCGCGATCCTGTCTAGGCTCGCGCCCATGCCGAAGAGCCGCGACCCGAGCCGGACGAAACGCCCGCAAGCTGAGGCCGCGCCGCCGGAGCAGGCGGCGGTCGAGCGCGCCCTGGAACAGGTCGTGGAGCGCCTGAAGCCGAAGGCACCGGGTCCGAAACCGGCGCCGAAGAGCGGACCGCGGACGAAGGGTTGAGCCGCCGCCGTCATGGTTTCGAAAGGACGAGTCCTTTCGCGGGTGCAGGGCACAGCCCTGCAAATCGGCTTCGCCGCCTTCAGGGCTCTGCCCTGAAAACCCGCCGGCTCTTCGGGGATCCCCGACCTGAGCCTCACGTCTTCTCGTCGCGCTTCACCGCCTGCCACGCCGCTTCCATGGCGGGGAGGGCGGCGTCCTCCAGGCTCCGTCCCTCGGCCGCGAGGCGGGCGGTCATCTCCGTGAAGCGGCGTTCGAACTTGGCGGTGCCGCGGCGCAGGGCCTCCTCCGGATCGACGCCGGCGTGACGGGCGAGGTTGGCGACCGAGAACAGCAGGTCGCCGATCTCCGCGAACACCACCTCCGGCTCGCCCGCGCTCAAACTCTCCTCGACCTCATCCGTCTCCTCGCGCACCTTGGCGAGAACCTGGGCCGCGTCCGGCCAGTCGAAGCCGACGGAAGCCGCGCGCTTCGAGATCCGGTCGGCCCGGGCCAAGGCGGGCAGGGCGCGCGACACCCCGGCCAGCGGACCCGCCGCTTCCGCCTCGCCGGCCCCCTTGCCGGCTCCCTTGCCGGCCGCCGCCTTCTCCGCCCGCTCCTGCGCCTTGATGATCTCCCAGGCCGCCCTGATCGCCGCCGGGTCGGTCGGGCGCCGCTCCGGCGGCAGGAAATCTCCGGACGTGTCGAAGACGTGCGGGTGGCGCCGGATCAGCTTGGCGCAGATCGCCTCGGCCACGTCGTCGAAGCGGAAGGCGCCTTCCTCCTCGGCGATCCGCGCCTGGAACACGACCTGGAGCAGGAGGTCGCCGAGTTCGTCGCGCAGATCCGCCCGGTCGCCGCGCTCGACCGCGTCGGCCACTTCGTAGGCCTCCTCGATCGTGTAGGGAACGATGCTGGCATAGCTCTGCCGCACGTCCCAGGCGCAGCCCCGTTCCGGATCGCGCAGCCGCGCCATCAGCGCCAGCAGCCTGTCGATCGGTGCCCCGTCCATCGATCCCGTCCCGCTCTTCATCCACCCGCCCGCGGCAAGCCACCGCTCATAGATCGTCCGCTGTCGTCGTGCAGCCAGCGCCCGTGCCAAGGCTTCGAACGGAGGAGGAGAGGGGCACAGCCTGTGCAAAATTCCTCTTATTCCCCTTGAAAAGCGGTGGGGAGAGGGCTGTTCGTTTTGCCGAACGCACCTCGCCTATCCTTAGGAAAGCTATCTGTTAAGGATTCTTCTGGAGTCAGTTCAGCAGGTTATAGGGTGTCTGAAAAACCCCTTTTCGAACCGTGGCTTGAGACCTGTTTGCGCATCGGACTCTGCGCGGAGCCGCATCGAACTCTGCGCGGATGCGCATCGGATTCGGCGTTGGGACCCGGGCCTGCCGCATCGGATTCTGCGTGGATGCGTACCGGATTCGGCGTGCGAAACCGGTTCGGGCGGGGGATCGTGGGGACAAGTCCGCGGCGGGCGGGCGTATCGAACTCTGCGCGGGCGGATTCCGGCGGGTCGGCCGACGCATCGAACTCTGCGTGACCCCCGGCGGCCCCCCGAAGGCCTGCGGGCGACGCGCCTGTGCAGGACTCGGGGGCCCAAGCGTGGATTCCCGGGAAAACTCCGGCGGGCCCCGGGACTCCGCGGAGCCGAATCGCGACAGATCGGTTGCGGCCCTGAAGGCTCCTCGACGCGTTCCGTCCGAGGCCCGGCTCTGAGGAAGGCGACACGACGTGACGCGCAGCGGGAGGCCTTGAAGGGCAGGTGATGGCGGGGCTGGAGGCCAAGATCGCCGCGATCCGCGATGCGGACCTGCGGGCGGAGCTGGAGGCGGCGCGGGGCGGGTTCCTGTTCGCGCCGATCGTCGAACACCTGTTCTTTCGCCAGCGCGAGCGCGACGCCGCCCGGGCGCAGGCGGGGGCGGAGGGCCGGCGCCGCGAGGCCATGGGCCGCGACCGCCGCCGCCGCGACGCCGTGCGCGAGGTGATCGAGAACGAGCCGACGGCGCCGGAGAACCTCCAGCACCTCCACTCGGTGCTGGCCCTGTGCGGCCTGCCCTACCGGGATCCGGGCGCCGCCCGCGACTTCGTGCGGGAATACGGGCGCAACTCGCTCAGCCTGTCGGCGGGGCGCCTGAAGAACCCGGTCACCGGCGAGATGGAGGCGCAGGGGCTGCCCTACGGGCCCAAGGCACGGCTGGTGCTCCTGCACCTCTGCACCGAGGCGGTGCGCCAGCGCAGCCCCACCATCGAGGTCGCCGACAGCCTCTCGGGCTTCATGAAGGCGATGGGATTTGCCGTCACCGGCGGCGAGCGCGGCACCATCGGCGCCTTCAAGGAACAGCTCAACCGGCTCGCGGCCTGCTCGATGCAGATCGGCCTGTGGGACGGGGAGGGGCAGGCCTCGACCCTCAACGTGCCCCCTTTTCGCCATCTCGAACTCTGGCGGCGGGGCGACGACGGCCTCGTCTGGCAGCGCACCGTCTCGTTCCATCAGGATTTCTACGACAGCCTGATCCGCCACGCCCTGCCGGTCGACATCCGCGCGGCGCGCGCCTTCTCCGGCTCGGCGCGCAAGCTCGACCTGCTGTTCTGGACCGGCTACCGCCTGCGCGCCCTGCAGCGGCCCCTGCGGCTCACCTGGGACAACCTGCACCGTCAGTTCGGAGCCGAGAACGCCAGCCTGCGCAGCTTCCGCCAAGCCTTCAAGGCCGACCTCGCCGGCCTGCTCGAAGTGTTTCCGCGGCTGCGGATCGATCTCGACGAAGGCGGTATGCTGCTCCACCCGGCCGATCCGGGCAGCCTGCTGGTGCCGCCCAAGGCTGCCCGCACCGCGCGCGCGGCCGCAACCGCAGTGCGCGCCTGACGGAATTTTTCGGAATGACGGAGAGACGGAATATTCCATCTATGCCGGAATTCCAAAAATTTCACCGAATACCGAGCGGCGCTGATCCCGACCGATGGTCGGGATCAGCGATCGGGCGGATGCGCCGCCGCCCCGCGGTCGCGGGGGTGGCCGACGGTGAGAGTCTGTTTGACCGGCCACCGTGTCTTCGTCAGGCAACGGCAAGGCGAGAGGAAGATCCTACTCCCATCCTGAACCCTCATCCTGAGGTGCCGGAGCGCAGCGGAGGCCTCGAAGGGGGCTCCGGGAATCGCGCGCGGGATCTGGAGCACCCTTCGAGGCCGCTCACGCGGCACCTCAGGATGAGGGGCGAGATGGGATCACTGCAGTCAAACAGGCTCTGAGAGATCCTCATCGCCGACTGGTGGAAGATCTCGGTGGCGATGGGAAAAGCCGCACTTGGAATAAGCCAGAACGGAACCCTGTTCGCGGCAACGGAACGAGATCGCCATCCCTTCGATTGAAGGAACATGGGTGGAGCCGGACGGAATGGAACCGGCTGGTCTTCCATTCCGGAATGTGGCATCGTTCATTCCCATTCCTTTTCCCATTCCGGGAACAATCAGCCGGAACACGCCATCATGGTCCTGTCGGAAGCCGAGGCCCAGGCGCGGCTGGACGCATTGCGGCGGCAGCGCGACGCGATCGAGCGCCGGATCGCCGACCTCCTCCTCTACCTCGATCTCGGCCGCCGTCTCGGCGGCCCGCCCGCCTCGGCTGGGAGCGAGCCGACGGAGACGCCCGCCGCCGCGCCGCAGCGGGCGGTGCCGGAGCCCGTCCCCCCCCGGGGCGAAAACCTCGGCCCGGGCGGCGTGGAGCGCTTTCCGCAGGCCCCCGGCGCGCAACCGGAAGCCGGCCTGTCGGAGACGGTGCTCGCCCGCCGCTACGGCCGGGCGGTGATTGAGGCGGCCCTGGCGGTGCTGGAGGAGGCGGGCCGCCCGCTCCACGCCAGCGAGATCCTGGCGCGCATCGCGGCGCAGGGGTTCTTCCTGCCGGGGCAGGATCCGGTGGCGGCGCTCAACACCCGGCTGTGGAAGCGCTCCGGCCCCGGCGGCCCGCTGAAGCGCCTGGGCGATGCGGTCTACGCACCGGCCGATGCGGAGGAGGGATAGGCGGCTCAGAGCCTGTTTGACCGGCCGACGTGTCTTCGTCAGGCAACGGCAAGGCGAGAGGAATGCCCTGCTCCCATCCCCACCTCATCCTGAGGCGCCGCGAAGCGGCCTCGAAGGATGTTCCAGATCCCGCGCGATCCCTGGAGCCCCCTTCGAGGCCTCCGCTGCGCTCCGGCACCTCAGGATGAGGGGGAGAGGTGGGATCACCGCAGTCAAAGCAGGCTCTGCAAAGGACGGGGAGAATGACCCGCATCGTCATTGCGAGCCGAATGGCGAAGCAATCCAGGACCGCGACGCCAGCCGGCAGGATCCGTCGAGGCGTCCAGCGCCGCCCACCGTCACCATCCCGGCAGGCGAAGCGATTCCTGCGGCGCGGCTTTTCCGGAAAGAGCGGTGCCCCGGATCGCTTGCGCCGAGCCGCGCGATGACGGAGAGCGGCGCGTTTCCATCGGAGCCGGAAGGAAAAGAGGCTGCCGACCGTCGCTCGATCGATGGGCAGTCCCCTCCCGTCAGCGCGAGGCCGTGACGGTGCCGGTCGTGTCCGAGGCCCGGCGGCTGTCCTGGCGGCCCGCTGCCGTGGCGGGGGCATGGGACTCGGTGAAGGCGCTTCCGTCGCGGGCCAGGGCCTCGCCGTGGGCGAACAGGGCCTGCATGTAGGCCCGGTCGAACGGCTTCTCCGAGGTCTTGGTGAAGCGCCCGTCGATGAGGGCCACCCGCAGGTCGAGGCCGGTGCGCTCGGCGTAGGTCCGGGTCAGGGCGAGCGCCGCCCGGGTCTGCGCCTTGATCGCCGCCGACATGGTGCGGCCGAGCACCGAGAGCGTGGTGCGCGAGGCCATCTGGAATTCCGGTTCGAGCCGGTTGTTGACGACGAGGTAGACCCGGTTCGTCGGCAGGTGCAGCCGCGTCTCGCCCTCCACCGCCGCCGCCGGGGCGAGGTAGAACGGGCCCATCGCCCCGCCGTCGTCGTGCAGTTCCGCGAACGACTTGGCGTTCGCGCCTTCCTTCACCTCGGCGGGGATCGCCACCGGCGGGAACACGCCCGGCACCGCGGTCGAGGCCAGCACGATCGCGCGGAACAGGGCGAGCGCGCGGGGATCGCCCGTCTCGGCGCTGCGCCGGGCGATCGCGCCCATGTCCCACAGCACCGGACGCTCGCTGTCGATCTGGGTCGTGGCGATCAGGAGGCGGCGGCCCTTGGCGTGCTCGGCCGCCACCGCCTTGAGCAGCGCGGGCGTCACCGCGCGCCCGATCCGCTCCTTGAGCGGCCACGTATCGGTCAGGGAATCCGGCGTCCCGCCGAACTCGAACACGTCGGCCGCCGAGATCTCGGTGTAGTTCTCCCGCAGGGCCGCGTCGGCCCGGGCTCCCATCGTCGGTGCGGCGAAGGCGAAGGGAGCGATCAGGGCCCCCGTCGAGACGCCGGTGACGATGCCGAAATCGGGGCGGTCGCCGCGCTCGCTCCAGCCCGCGAGCAGGCCCGCGGCGAAGGCGCCGTTCTCGCCCCCGCCCGAGAGCACCAGCCAGGGGTCGGAGGCGCGGGGGGCCCCGTCGATCAGCGCCTGGAACGCGGTCGCGTCGTCGCCGGCGATGCGCACCGAGGCCGGCAGGCCCTCGGGCCGCGCGGTCGCGGCCTCGGCGGCGGTGTAGTCCGGCCGCGCGTCGGAGGGTTTTTTCGCCCGCTCGGCCGCGAGCGCTCCACCGAGCGCCCCTTGCGACAGGGTCAGCGCGACGAGGAGGCCGGCGAGGGGCCGGCCGAACCGCCGGCCGGCGGTCACGTTTCGCAGGGTCGGTTCGTTGAACAGTCTCGGCATCGACGCACGTCTCCCGACGGTGTTCGACAGCCCGCCTCGGCCGGAAAACACGGTTCGCGGCGGTCCGTTCCGTCCTGTTTGCCCCTCCGAAATGCTTCGCCGGGCAAGCTTTGCCGTTCCGCGTCCCCTTCGTCGTCCGTCTCACGATCCGGGGTGGCGCCCGGGCGGCCTGAATGCTTCGCGAAAGCTTCGGACGCGCCGGAAATGGTCTTCCAGCCGGAGGCGTGAACCAAGGTCGGCTTTACGCGCGCGGTGCGGCGCTCTAACCGGGAGGCCATACGCCAAAAGACGGAGACCGGGATCCGATGAGACTGCCGCGCCGCTTCTTCCAGCCGCTCGCCGCGGGTGCACCCGAGCCGTTCCGCGAACTGCCGATCAAGCTCGAGCGGATGATCCACTTCGTGCCGCCCCACAACGAGAAGGTCCGCGCCCGCGTGCCGGAGCTGGCCAGGACGGTCGACGTGGTGCTCGGCAACCTGGAGGACGCGGTCCCCGCCGACCAGAAGGAGGCGGCGCGCAAGGGCTTCGTCGAGATGGCGCGTGCCACCGACTTCGCGGCCTCCGGCACCGGCCTGTGGACGCGCATCAATGCGCTGAACTCGCCCTGGATCCTCGACGACCTGTTCACCCTCGTCGCCGAAGTCGGCGCGAAGCTCGACGTGGTGATGGTGCCGAAAGTGGAGGGTCCCTGGGACATCCATTACATCGACCAGTTGCTGGCCCAGCTCGAAGCGCGCCACGGCGTCGCCAAGCCGATCCTCGTCCACGCCATCCTCGAGACGGCGGAGGGCGTGGCCAATGTCGATGCCATCGCCGCGGCCAGCCCCCGCATGCACGGCATGAGCCTCGGACCGGCCGATCTCGCCGCCTCGCGCGGCATGAAGACCACCCGCGTCGGCGGCGGCCACCCGGACTATCGCGTCATCGCCGACCCCAAGGGCGAGGCCGAGCGGTCGAGCGCCCAGCAGGACCTGTGGCACTACACCATCGCGAAGATGGTCGATGCCTGCATGGCCAACGGCATCAAGGCCTTCTACGGCCCCTTCGGCGATTTCTCCGACGCGGCCGCCTGCGAGGTGCAGTTCCGCAACGCCTTCCTGATGGGCTGCGCCGGCGCCTGGACGCTGCATCCGAGCCAGGTGGCGCTGGCCAAGACCGTGTTCGCCCCCGACCCGGCCGAGGTGAGCTTCGCCGTCCGTATCGTCGAGGCGATGCCCGACGGCACCGGAGCGGTGATGATCGACGGCAAGATGCAGGACGACGCCACCTGGAAGCAGGCCAAGGTCATCGTCGATCTCGCCCGGCTGGTGGCCGAGAAGGACCCGGATCTGGCCAAGGTCTACAATCTGCCCTGATCGTCGCGGATGTTGGCCCCGCGTTGGAACGGAAGGCGCGCGAGGCCTATCTATCGGTCATGACCCAGACCAGCATGAGAACCGCCAAGTTCGGCCTCGGGGCGGTGGTCCGGCACCGGATCTACCCGTTCCGGGGCGTGGTGTTCGACGTGGACCCGGAATTTTCCAACACCGAGGAATGGTGGCTCGCCATTCCCGAGGAGGTCCGGCCGCGCAAGGACCAGCCCTTCTACCACCTGCTCGCCGAGAACGCGGACAGCGAGTACGTCGCCTACGTCTCCGAGCAGAACCTCGTGCCCGATACCTCCGGCGAGGCCCTGCGCCATGCCGGCATCGCCGAGGTGTTCGAGCGCAGCGCCGACGGCGCCTACCGCATGCGGATCGGCCACGCGAACTGACCGTTTTTCCGCGCGCTCGGGCGAAGAGCGGAGACGGCAAGCCGCGGAACGCTTTGTTCAACTGCGATCGCTACTGGACGGGGCGACGTCACCGTTGCCGCGGGTTCCGGAATCGCCATGGACGTGGTCACCATGCTGCTGATGAGCCTTGCGGCGGCCGCGGTCGCGGCGGGCTTCCTGGCCGTCGAGTGGCGGACGCTGCGCAATCCCGCACTGCTCCTCTGGAGCGCCGGCTTCGCCGTCATCGTCCTCGGCAGCGCGCTCTCGCTGTCGCGCGCCGCCTCCTTCCTCGCCGGGGTCTGGTTCGCCAACGGCCTGCTCGTCGTCGCCCATCTCCTGTTCCTGGCCGGCACCGCGCGCTTCACCGGACGCCGGATCGCGCCGCTCTGGTGGGGCCTGCTCCTGCCCTGGGCCGGGCTGCTGCTCCTGCCGAAGGGGATCGATCCCACCCCGGTCTTCGCGATGACGAACGCCGCCCTCGTCGCCGCCGTCGCGCTGAAGGCCGGCCATCGCCTCCTGTCCCGCGCGGGCGCGCCGTTCGAGGAGCGCACGGCGGCCTCCGACGGGCTCGGCATCGTCTTCGCCGCCCACGGCGCCTTCTACGGCGTCAAGGCGCTGCTCGTGCCGGTGCCTTCGTCAGCCTCGTCGGCTTCAAGGGCGTGCTGATCCAGGTCTCGCTGTTCGAGGGCCTCCTGGTCGAGGTGCTGCTCGCCCTGCTGATGGCGGCGGTCGTGCGCCGCCGCCGGGAGGAAGCGATGACGGCGCTGGCCGAGCGCGATCCCCTCACCGGTGCCTTCAACCGCCGCGCCTTCGAGAGCCGGGCGGCCGGGATCCTGAGCATGGCGGCCGGCGGTCGGAGGCGGCCGGGCGCATTGCTGCTGCTCGACATCGACCGCTTCAAGACGATCAACGACACCTACGGCCACGCCGTCGGCGACCGCATCCTCGTGGCGCTCACCGGCGTGCTCGAGGCCTGCCTGCCGCGGGAGGCGGTCCTGGCGCGGCTCGGCGGGGACGAGTTCGTGATCCTGTTGCCGGAGTCGGACGAGGCGGCGGTCCAGGATCTCGGCGCGGCGATCCGCGTCCGAATGGCCCGCGAGGGCGGCCGGGGCCTGCCGACCGGCGCCACGGTCAGCCTCGGCGCGGCCCTGTTCGGCGGCGGCCCGGCCGGGCTCGACGCCCTGATGGCGCTCGCCGACACGGCGCTCTACGAGGCCAAGGCCCGCGGTCGCGACCGGCTGCGCCTCCGCCGCCTGGAGCCGCCCGTGGCGCGTGCCGCGGGCGGGCGGATGCCGGAGCCGGCCTCGGCGCGCTTGTCGTCCGAGACCGGCTGCTGCGCCTGAGGCACGCGGCACCCTGAACGCGAAGGGGGCATACGCATGGACGCAACGCCCCTCTCGTGGAGTCGAGCGGGCCCGCCCCAATCGCGGTGAAGCCGGACCGGATCTCAGAAGATCAGGTCGAGCTTGGCCGTCTCGAAGCCCGCCGCCCGCAAGGTGTCGGGAAGGGCGGAATAGTCCGCGTAGCCGGCCTCGCGGGCCATGGCGTCGAGGGCGGTGCGCTCGTCGTCGGCGCTGCCGGTCCAGAGGATCGCACCGCTCTTCTTCTGCCGGATCTGGTAGATGCTCATGGTGAAGCGTCCATCGTCGAAACTCTCTTGACCGGATAACCCGTCGAGGCCCTCCGGGTTGCAGGCGATGATCGAACAGAGGCCGGCATCTCCGGGCAGCGACGCGGACGTCGCCCGAAGGGATCGGCGGGCGCTCGTGCGAGACGGTTCCGGTCGCGGGCCGGTCAGGCCTCGTGGCGCGGCGGGCGCGGTGCGAACGCGTCCCGCGGGGGCCGGCGGGCCAATGGTTTCCTCGCACGGGACCTTTGGGTCCGGCAGCCCCGCTCCGACGCCGAAGCTCTGCGTCCGGCGAATACGTCAGGATTGTATCGCCGGGAAACCGCGAAGCTTTTCGCAACACTTTTGTTATATCCGGCGGAGGATACCGCTTCGAGTCCGCACGGGCCTCGCGGCCGACGGATGACCGATGCAGGAACCCCGGGACCGACACGAGCGTCAGAACGCGCGCCGCGAGGACGTCGTCGTCCTCGTCTCCGACCGCCGCGAGCGGGCGGAGCGTCTGGCCCGCGGCATCGCTCTCGTCCTGCCCTGCCGCGTGATCGAACCCGGCGCGGCCCTGCCCGCCCGCCGGCCGGCCGCCTTCGTCGTCGATCTGGCCGCCGACCGGGACAGTGCCTGGGTCGCGCGGCTCGCCGCGCGCATCCGCGAGAGCGGGTTGCCCTGCCTCTATCTCGCCCGCGGCAATGCCTCCCAGGACGGGGCCGCCGTCCGCCTGTTCGGCGCGCCGACGGTGATCGATCCGCGCCAATCCGCCGGCATCGTCCCGGCGCTCACGCGCCTCGTCGCGGAGGGCCGAGCGCGGGAAGCGGGCGGCCGAACGCCCGCGGCGCGGGTGGGGCGGGCGACCGCCCTCGTCACCCGGCTGTTCGACAACGCCGCCGCCGGCCGGCCCCCGAGCCCGGCGGAGGCCGAGGAGGGGACGCGGATCGTGCTCGACACGGTGTCCGAGGTCGGCATCCGCGCCTGGCTCGACCTCGTCTGGCGCCACGACATCCAAGTCTACCAGCATTCCCTGAGCGTGGCGGGCTTCGTCGCCGTCTTCGCCGCCGAACTCGGCTTCTCCCGCGGCGACCGGCAACGGCTCGCCGAGGCCGCGCTCCTGCACGATGTCGGCAAGGCCCTGATCCCGCCCGCCATCCTCAACAAGCCGGGTCCGCTCACGCCCGAGGAGAGGGCGGTGATGCGCACCCACGCCGCGCTCGGTGCCGACCTGCTGGCGAAGGAGGGCGCGTTCGGGCCCGAGATCCTCGACGTGGTGCGCTATCACCACGAACGCCTCGACGGGTCGGGCTATCCCGACGGACTGAAGGCGGCGCAGATCGGCGACCTCGTGCGGCTCGTGGCGATCTGCGACGTGCACTCGGCCCTGACCGAGCGCCGGGTCTACCGCCCGCCGCTCCCCGCCTCCGAAGCCGCCGCGATCATGGAGGCCCAGGCCGGCCAGCTCGATCCCGACCTGCTCAGGGCCTACCGCCCGATCATCTTCCGCGCCGGGGCCGCCGCGGACGGCCCGTCCGTGCCGGATTGATCCCGGGATTCCAAAGGGATCAATCCCTTTGTGGGGCGCCGGGGTGAAACCCCGGCTTCCCTCTCCACCAGGGCTCTGCCTCGGACCCTTATGACAAGGGCTTGGACAAGGGCTTGCCCTTTCGAAACCCGGTCCTTCGCGGCGCGATCAACCGCGCGACGCGACCCGCTCGGCCAGCAGGCACAGGATCTCGAAGGCGATGCCGGCGCCGGAGAGCGCCGTGATGCCGGTGGGATCGAGGGAGGGGGCGACCTCCACCACGTCCGCCCCGACGAGATCGAGGCCGCGCAAGGCCCGCAGCAGATGCAGCGCCTCCCGCGTGGTGAAGCCGCCGATCTCCGGCGTGCCGGTGCCGGGGGCGAAGGCGGGATCGAGCGCGTCGATGTCGAAGCTGAGATAGGCCGGGCCCTCGCCCACCACGGCGCGGGCCTCCGCGGCCACCTCCGGCAGGCCGCGGGCGCAGACCTCCTCCATCGCGACGATCCGCATGCCCTGCGCCAGCGCCCAGTCCCGCTCGTCGGGCGCGTCCATGCTGCCGCGGATGCCGATCTGGATGCAGCGCCGCGGATCGAGCACGCCGGCCTCGACCGCGCGCCGGAACGGCGTGCCGTGGGTGAGCCGCGTGCCGTCATATTGCGCGTCGTCGGTGTCGCTGTGGGCGTCGATGTGGATCAGGCCGAGCGGCCGGGCGGCGCCGAGCGCCCGCAGCACCGGATAGGTGACGAAATGGTCGCCGCCCACCGTGAGCGGCACGATCCCGCCCGCGGCGAGCGGCCGGTAGAACGCCTCGATGCGCCGGTCGGTCTCGGCGGCGTCCACCGGATTGACCGGCACGTCGCCGAGATCGGCGCACGCCGCCAGGGCGTAGGGCGCCACCCCCGTGGCGTGGTTGAGGGTGCGCGTGCCGGTGGAGGCCTCGCGCACGGCCCGGGGCCCGAGCCGGGCGCCGGGCCGGTTGGTGGTGGCGCCGTCGAAGGGGATGCCGATCAGGCCGATCTCGATCCGGCCCGCCGCCGCGCCGGGATCGAGCACCGGCAGGCGCATGAAGCTCGCGAGTCCCGAGAAGCGCGGCGTCACCATCCCCGAGGCCGGCTGGAACCGCGCCAGCCGCTCTGCCCGGGCCGCCGGGCCGGCCGCTGCTCCTTCCGCGCCTTCCGCCATGATGCTCCTCCCCGGCGTCCGATCTGACCCGGCATCAAGCCGCCGACGGCGCCCGCCCGCAAGCCTTCTCAAGCGCCTTCCCGCATCGCCGATGCCGCCACGGGACGGTGGAAACCGCGGCGGGGCGGCATCGGCCGCGAATCTTTTTTCACGGGTGTTGGGCATTGATGGCCAGGAAGACGGCTCGAGCATCGTCCTGGATATCGGATCCAGGACGATGCTCTCGGTTTTTGCTTTTGCATCGTCTTTTTCCGAAAGCCGGCAGCCACCTTTCGGGATGATGCTTTAGGATACGGCCCGAGCTTCCGCGAGGTTCGCAGCGGTGCCCCGGACGGGGCAGCCGCGGCGGCCCGGGGGGCCGACAGGGGAATGAGGGTTCATGGCAGCTCGAGTCGCGGTCGTCGACCGCTCGGAGGCCGCGGATTGGGACGAGGCGCTCTGGCGCCAGCCCGGCGCCAGCATCTACGCGTCCCGGATCTGGGGCACCTACAAGAGCCGCGTCGGCTGGTCGGTCCGGCGCGTCGCCCTGTGCGGCGAGGGCGGCGAGGATCTCGGCTACCTCCAGTACCAGGAGCGCCGCCGCGGTCCCGTGCGCCGCATCCTGGTGCAGGGCGGCTTCGTCCCGACCGCCCGCGGACAGGGGCGGACCGAGGCCCTGCTCGGCGCCTTCCTCGACCATCTCGCCCTGGGCCCGGCGGATCTGCTCGCGATCAAGAGCTACCGCTCCCACGATCCCGAGGGCATCGCCGCCCTGCTCGCGCACCGCTTCGTGCCCGTGGTCGCGGGCAAGGATCACACGATCGAGCTCGACCTGTCGCCGGAGACGGGGGCGATCCTGGCCGCGGCCGAGCGGCGCTGGCGGCGGGAACTGAGCAAGGCGCAGGCCAATGCCGAGCTGACCACCGTCTTCCTGACGGAGCCGGACGAACGCCTGCGGGCCTACGACACCTTCGTGCGGATGTACGCCGCCCTGCAGCGGCGCAAGGGCTTCACCGGCGATCTCGACACCGCCGCCTACCGCGACCTCGCGGCCTGCGACCCGCACCTGCTCTTCCTCGAAGTCCGCGAGGGCGGGGAGCCGATCCTGGTGCGCATCGTCCACACGGCGCGCGAGCGCTGGACCGATTTCTTCACCGCCTCCGACGAGCGGGCCCGGGCGACCGCCGCGGCCACGCTCGCCGTGTGGCGGATCGTCGAGCGGGCCCGGCAGGCGGGGGCCCGCAGCTTCGATTTCGGCGGGGTCGACCCGGCCGACAACCGGGGCGTCTTCGATTTCAAGCGGGCCCTGAGCCGCAACGTCGTCCAGGGCGGACCGACCTGGATCTACGCGCGCAACCCCGTCGTCCGCCGCGCCGCCGCGACCCTCCTGTTCCTGCGCCAGATCTGAGCGCGGGCTGCCGGCGTCGCCCGAGACGTTCGTCATCGGCCCGGTGGGGCCGCCGCTTCGGTGTGCGCCGACATGGTCGCGGTACTGCTCGGTCTGGACGTGGCGGCTGTCGAGGCCGCGCTCGTCGGAGTGCCCATGCTGTGCCGGGCGGCCTTGGCCATGATGTCGCTCCTGTCGCTGTGAAGCGCGTGGAGGGACGGTCACGAATCCGTGCGGAGCAAGCGTGGCAGGTGGCGAAGAAACGTGTCGGCGTGAAGGAACGTCTTGCCGCCGCTGGGAATCCGGCACCGCTCAGAGCGGACGTCCCAACGCGACCCAGTCCCTCATCGCAGCCAGGAGTTCGGGCGTTGCGTAATCGAGGATGTCCTGTTCGGAGAAGCCGGCGGCTTGCTGCCTCTTGTAGTACCAGCCCTGGAAGGCATCATAGGCGTCCAAGATCGCGCCCGCTCCCTGGGCCTTGATGCCAGCCTCGGCGACCAGCCAGTTGCGGACCTTCCTCACGGCGGTTTCGAAGCTGCCTCCATGAGCCTCGATGTCGCACCCGGCCAGATCGGAGAGAGCCGCCTGATAGCGATAGTTGCGTTCTTCGAGAATAAGGATTGTCTTGCTGGCCCTGTTGCCGCCATAATATTTGCGGCAGCCGTAATCGACCCCAAGTTCGAACGGCATGTTCAATCGATAATGTTCGCCCTTCTTCCGAGCTTGGCAGCGGCTCAAGTCGTGAATCGAGTATTTTGCCCCTTCGATCAGAGTGACGATCTTGTCGAGTCTCACGGCCCCGCCGTCGGCTCGCTCGCGGGCGAGACGCGGCGTCAGGCCCAGATAGACAATGCAGAACAGAATTGCCTGGAGCAGCGGATCGTAGTCGGCGTCAAACGGGCAGTTGATGAAGACACAGTCCTCAAACGCGACGGCTGTCACGTCATCATCCCTTCGGAGGATAGGGATCGTTGCCGAACGAGGTCTTTTGCCTGATTCGACCGTCCTGACCGTGGATATAGAGTTCGGCCTGCTGGCTGCGGGCGATCTCGCTCGCGCGGACAATCGCTTCGTGCTGTGTATCGAAGACGGCAGAAGCACGGGTGGCCCCCGCCTTCCTTACCTTCCACTTCCCGCCCCGCGGGACCACGTGCAGATCGTTCTTGGACATGGCCTCGCCTCATCCATCTTGTGCAACATAGGGTAGCAGGGCGCGAGAAATGTTTCCAGGCGTTCTTTCGCCCGTGACGATCATGGCGTCCTTCTCGCTGCGAGCAGCTCCGAGAACCGCGCCACCAGCCGCCGTCCGACTTCTTCCTTGCCGAGCTTCGGCCAGGTCTCGACACCGCCGTCCCGGGCGACGAGGTGGACAATGTTGTCCGCCCCTCCCATCACCCCGCCCTCCGCCGAGACGTCGTTGGCCACGATCAGGTCGCAGCCTTTCCGCGCGATCTTCCTTCGCGCGTTGTCGAGGACGGCATCGGTCTCGGCGGCGAAGCCGACGACCAGGGCCGGGCGCCCCTCGCTGCGGCCGGCGATGGTGGCGAGGAGGTCCGGGTTCTCGACCAGTTGCAGGGGCGGGGGCGCGCTGCCGTCCTTCTTGATCTTGCCCGCGCGGGTCTCGGCCGGGCGCCAGTCGCCGACCGCGGCGGCGAAGATCGCGAGGTCGGCGGGAAGCGCCGCCTCGACCGCGGCCAGCATCGCGCGGGCGCTCTCGACCCGCACGACCGTGACGCCCGCCGGATCGGGGATCGCCACCGGCCCCGAGACCAGGGTGACCCGCGCCCCGGCCTCGGCCGCGGCGGCGGCGACGGCGTGGCCCTGCCGCCCCGAGGAGCGGTTGGCGAGGTAGCGCACCGGATCGATCGGCTCGTGGGTCGGCCCCGAGGTGACGAGCACGTGCCGCCCCGCCAGCGGTCTGTTCGGGGTTTCGCGCCCCGCCAGGAACCCGAGGCCGGAGCCCGCGGCGCGCTGCGCCAGCAGGGCTTCGAGTGCGTCGGCGATCTCGTGCGGCTCGGCCAGCCGCCCGGGGCCGAACTCGGCCTCGGCCATCGCCCCCTCGTTGGGGCCGACCACGGCGACGCCGTCGGCCTTCAGGGTGGCGAGGTTTCTTTGCGTTGCCGGATGCAGCCACATCCGCACGTTCATCGCCGGGGCGATCAGGATCGGCAGGGTGGTGGCGAGCAGCACCGTCGAGGCGAGATCGGGCGCGTGTCCGGTCGCCATCCGCGCCATCAGGTTGGCGGTGGCCGGCGCCACCACGACGGCGTCGGCGTCCCGGGCGAGCCTGATGTGGCCGATCTCGGCCTCGGTCTCACGGTCGAACAGGTCGGTATGGGTCCGCTCCCCGGCGAGCGCGGCCGCCGCCAGCGGCGTGACGAATTCCTGGGCGGATTCGGTCAGCAGCGGGCGCACCTGCGCGCCGCGCTCGCGCAGGCGCCGGATCAGGTCGAGCGCCTTGTAGGCGGCGATGCCGCCGCCGACGATGAGGAGGACGCGGCGGCCGGCGAGGGGGCTCGGAGAGGAGGAAGCCATGGGCGCCACCACGGGGCTTCGCGGCGCGCGCGTCAAGGGCGGGGAGGCCGTGGCACAGGGCCATCGCTCGAAGCGATGACCCTGGTTTTCTTTGCCAGCCTCCTCATACCGTTTCCGCTTGATCGCTTCGGGTTTGGCCCCCCTCCGTCCTCGCGAGCGGCCGCGAAGCGATCCAGGGCGCGGGCATGTCCGGAAAGGGCGCGCCCTGGATCGCCACGGCTTCGCCTCGCGATGACGCAGGAGAGGCCGAAGTCATCAACCGGATGTCGTATCAGTCGCCGGCGCCGGCTTCCGCGGACATCTCGACCCCTTGGGCTTTCGCTCCGCTCGATGCTTTTCAGGACATCCGTCCTGAAAAGCCCGCTCCGTGCGGCGCTCTTGGTCGTGTCCCTTGGCGCCGCGAAGCCGCCCGAGCGGCTTCGAGCGACGGCCCAGGGCCGTCAGCGGGCGGCCTTGATCCAGGGGCCGATCCCCAGTGCCTTCGGCATCGCGTCCATCACCTGGTTCAGGGCAGCGTTGCGCGGCGAGAAGCAGCCGCGGTCATGCTCCAGCACCGTCTCGGCCCCGTCGCGGCCGGTCCAGGCGATGCGGTAGCCGGGCTGGTCGCTGACCTGCTGCGCGCACTGCGTCCGCGCGCTCGTACCCGAAGCGGGGCGGTAGGGAGCGAGGGCGCGGGCCAGCCTGCGATAGACGAGCCGCCCCGCCTGCCGCTCGCGCTTGCCCCGGACGGCGGTGTGCCGCTCGCCCTCGAACGTCACCGTCCCGTCGGGGGTCACCGCGACGCTGTAGACCGGGCAGGTCCCGTAGCAGGGCGACACCGCGTAGCGGATGGTCTCCCGCGCCGGATGCGCCCCCGCCGCGCCCCCGGCCAGGGTGCCGATCGCCACGCCGAGCGTCAGCGCGATCCGGTTCACGGCCTTCATTCCTCGACTCCGTCGTTGCGCAGCCGGCCGGCTGCACGATGGGTTTGAACGCGGCTCGCTGAACGGTTGCAATACGAAGACAGGTTCTGAACCGGGGAGCGTGCGTTGCTGCACGCTCCGGCCGTGTTCGAACGAGGACCAACGGCGTGCGGAAAAAGACCCTTCACCGGAACGCCAGCACCAGCGCCCCCACCGCGATCGCCCACAGGGCCACCGTCGACCACACCGCCCGGCGCCGCTCCAGCCGGGCGATCCGCTCCATCGCCTTGACGTCGCGCGAGCCCTCCTCGTCGAGGCGGATCATGATGCGGCGGATGCGCTGGGCGATGTCGGGGATGTCGGAGACGACCTCGGACAGGGTCAGTGCCGCGCGGCCCGCGCCCTCCAGACGGCCGACGGGGCCGAGATGGCGGGTGATCCACGTGCGCACCACCGGCTCGGCGCCGGTCCACATGTCGAGCTGCGGATCGAGGGAGCGGGCGACGCCCTCCACCACCACCATGGTTTTTTGAAGCATCACCAGTTCGGTGCGGGTGCTCATGTCGAACAGGGCGGTCACGTCGAACAGCAGCGTGAGCACCTTGGCCATCGAGATCTCGTCGGCCCGGCGCTGGTGGATCGGCTCGCCGATCGCCCGGATCGCCTGGGCGAAGTCGTCCACCGAATGGTGGCGCGGCACGTAGCCCGCCTCGAAATGCACCTGCGCCACCCGGCGGTAATCGCGGGTGATGAAGCCGAGCAGGATCTCGGCCAGGAACCGCCGCTCGGCGTGGCCGAGCCGGCCCATGATGCCGAAATCGACCGCCACCAGCCGGCTCTGCGGATCGACGAACAGGTTGCCGGGATGCATGTCCGCGTGGAAGAAGCCGTCGCGGATCGCCTGGCGCAGGAAGGACTGGATCACCACCCGGCCGAGCGCCTTCGGGTCGTGGCCCGCCGCGACGATGCCGGCGCGGTCGTTGAGGCGCACGCCGTCGATCCACTCGCTGGTCAGCACGTCCCGCGCCGTCAGCGCCCATTCGGGGCGCGGCGTGCGGAAATCCGCGTCGCCCGCGGTGTTCTGGGCGAGTTCCGACATCGCCGCCGCCTCGAGGCGGAAATCCATCTCCATGGTCACGGAGCGGGCCAGGATCTCGACCACCTCCCGCGGGCGCAGGCGCTCGGCGTCCGGCAACAGGGCGTGGACGATGCGGGCCATGAACCGCATCGCCTGGAGATCCTTGGCGAAGTGCTCGCGAACGCCCGGCCGCATCACCTTCACGGCCAGCGTCCGCTGCGTGCCGTCGGCGTCGAGTACGCTCGCCTTGTGGACCTGGGCGATGGAGGCCGCCGCCACCGGCTCGCTGAAGGCGGTGAACAGGGCGGAGACCGGCTTGCCGAGTTCCTGCTCGACCACGCGCAGGGCGATCCCCTGCGGGAAGGGCGGCACCCGGTCCTGAAGCCGTTCGAGGTCGCGTGCGGCGGCCATGCCGACGATGTCGGGGCGGGTCGCCAGGAACTGGCCGAACTTGACGTAGGAGGGCCCGAGCCGGGTCAGCGCCCGCTCCAGCGGGCTCGCGCCGGGATCGGCGGCGATGCCGCGCCGCTCCAGCGAGCGGCCGAGTTTCAGCGCGAGCCGCAGATGCGGTGGCAGTTGCGCCGCGTCGATCAAGGCGAGCCCGCCCTCGCGGGCGAGCACGAAGCCGACATGGGCGCCGCGGGCGAGGTGGAAGACGGCGCCTAGCATCCTCGCGTCCCCTCCGCGCCCGAACTCAAGAAATCTTCCAGCCGGAATGGATCGCGACGATGCCCCCCGAGAGCCGGCGATGACTGACATGCGCAAAGCCCGCCGCCTCGATCATCCGGGCGAAGCGGTCGGGGGAGGGGAACTTGCGGATCGACTCCACGAGGTACCGGTAGGATTCGCGGTCGCCCGCCACCCGCGCGCCGATGCGCGGGATCACGTGGAAGGAGTAGGCGTCGTAGATCCTCTCCAGCACCGGCAGGTCGACCCGCGAGAATTCCAGGCACAGGAAGCGGCCGCCGGGCTTGAGCACCCGGTGCGCTTCCGCCAGCGCCACGTCGATGCGCGGCACGTTCCGGATGCCGAAGGCGATGGTGTAGCTGTCGAAATGGGCGGTGGGCAGGGGCAGCGTCTCGGCGTTGCCGGTCACGAAGTCGATGCGGCCGTCGTACCGGGTGCCGGCCCGCTCGGCACCGACCCGCAGCATCGCCTCGTTGATGTCGAGCACGGTGACGTGGGTGTCGGGGCCGCCCGCGGCAAGCGTGCGGAAGGCGATGTCGCCGGTGCCGCCGGCGACATCGAGATGGCGGTAGGGGCGGGTGCGCGACGGGCGCAGCATCGAGATCAGATGCGACTTCCAGGCCCGGTGCAGGCCGCCCGACATCAGGTCGTTCATCAAGTCGTAGCGGCGCGCGACCGAGCGGAACACCTCGTCCACGCGCCCCTGCTTCTCGGACAGGCGCACGCGCTCGTAGCCGAAATCGGCGGTGGCCTCCTCGCCGACCCCGGTCTCCGTTCCGCTCATCCGATCACACCCTGCGCTGTCCGGCCCGCCGACGACGGCTCCGGCCGAGCCTCATAGCGAATGCCGGCCGCAACCGCCATGCGGCAGGCCTGGATCCTTCCGGAAGCCTCGTCCACGCTTGAAGTGCGATGTCCTCGCCTGCATGGGTTTGCCCGCCCGGCACCGGGTCAAGCTCGTCGGTGCGATCCTGCTCGAACAGGACGACGAGTGGGCCGTGCAGCGCGTCCGCTACGTCACGCTGAAAAGCATCGCCCCGATCGGCGATGACCCCTCGGCAGCCTGATCAGACCAAGCCTGCACCAGGGATCGTGATGGCGCATCAGAAGCGACATTACGCCGGGGGACACGACCAACAATAGCTTATGATTGTAGGGCGCCAGGCTATCATTGCAGTTGTGTTTTAGTTGAGGTTTTGCCTCCCTGCGGTGCCATGCTTCGTTCATCATGGACGGCCGGGCCTTCGATTGAGGCGACGCTGGGGCTGTGGGCCACGTCGCTGCGGGAGGTGAAGGCTCGCATGCGGCCGCTGTTCACCCAGGAGCGGGTCACCGCTTCGGCCGGGGCGTTCCTGGACGGGCAACTCGGCGAGGAGCGGCGCAAGACCGGCTGGATGCGGGCTGATGAAGCCGCGGGCGATCCCGGTCCCTGGTGTCAGCAGGCGGTGCTCGGTCGCGGGCGCTGGGATGCGGATGCCCCTGCGCGATGTGGTGCGGGACTATGCCCTGGAGACGTTGGCCGACCCGGACGCGGTGCTGGTTCTCGACGAGACCGGCTTCCTGAAGCACCCCTTCAAGCGATCGCCCCTTGTGGGGCGCTCAAGCCAGTTGCCAGTCTCGCCCAGCGCGTCTAGAGAACCGGCGACTCGCGGCCGATGGGGCGTCGCCAAGTGGTAAGGCAGCGGTTTTTGGTACCGCCATTCCCAGGTTCGAATCCTGGCGCCCCAGCCAGACTCTCTATGTGCCTTTATTTTCAATGACTTGCAGGGGATTTGATTGTCCTGGCCTCCCCGCAGTCGTAACGGCTGAGCATTCTCATTTCAGTCCGCGCTAAACTCCGCCATCGCTCATGGCCGAACACTCAGGCGCCGACTCCATAGTTGCCGTGGCGCTGCGCTGGATGGCGAAGCTGCGGCAAGAGCGTCGTGTGCTTATTTTCGCGGTGTCCGCCATGGGGCCGACATCCCGAACTTGTAAGTGCCGGAACGGACGCGAGCCTCAACCCGCTCCTGCATCTCGCCGAGGGTAACGGTGACGGGCTTGCTGTTTCGCATTGTGAGTGCCGCTGCTTCGGGAGCGATCGGCGAAGTGTATGACAAGAGTCATTGTCGGCCCAAGGGCTGCGGCCTCACGCCTGCGCCAGCATCGCCAGCCACGCATCCTCCGAGATCACCGTCACGCCGTGGCGCTCGGCGTCCTTGAGCTTCGAGCCGGCGCCGGGGCCGGCGACCACGAGGTCGGTCTTGGCCGAGACCGAGCCGGAGACCTTGGCGCCGAGGCGCTCGGCGGTGGCCTTGGCCTCGCTCCGGGTCATCTTTTCGAGGGTGCCGGTGAACACCACCGTCTTGCCGGCGAAGGCCGCCGCCGAGGCCGCGGCGGCGGGCGGCTCGGTGCCGACCTCGTCGAGCAGGGCCCGCACCGCCGCGTCGTTGTGGGGCTCGGAGAAGAACTGGATCAGCGAATCCGTCGCCACCGGGCCGATCTCGCCGTCGTCGGCGAACAGCCGGTAGGCGTCGCCGGGGCGCTGCGTCGCCGCCTGCTCCAGCGCCGCATCCGTGTCCGCCTCGCTGCCGTAATGGCTAAGCACCGCCTCGCGCTGGGAGGGCGTCAGCCGGCCGCGCAAGCGGGCGCCGAGGCTCAGATCCTGCATCGCCTCGCCGGGCAGCGGATCGAGGGTCTCGAACAGCCGGTCGCGGGTGCCCGGCCCGATCCGGGGGAGCGCCGAGAGTTCGAGCCAGTCGCGGCCCGCCTGCTCCCGCGCCGCCGCGTCGAGCGCCGCCATCAGCGCCGGCATGTCCGGAAATCGCTTGGCCAGGGCCTTGGCGGTCGACTCGCCGATCTGCGGGATGCCGAGCGCGAACAGGAAGCGGTTGAGGGGGATGGTTCGGCGGGCGTCGAGCGCGGCGAGCAGGTTCTTGATCGCCTTGTCCTCCTCCTCGCCCTTCTTCTTGGCCGGCTTCTTCGGCGGCGGCTCGCCCTCGGCCCGGCGCTGGGCCGAAAGCGCCTCGCGCCGGGCGACGATCGCCGCCTTCAGGGGCTCGAATTCGAGCCGGAACAGGTCGGCGGGCTGCTTCACGAGGCCGGCTTCGAACAGCACCTCGATATAGGTCTGGCCGAACCCTTCGAGGTCGAAGCCGTTGCGCGAGACGAAGTGCTTCAGCCGCTCCACGCCTTGCGCCGGGCAGATCAGCCCGCCGGTGCAGCGGCGGATCGCGTCGATCTTCTTCGTGCGCGGGTTCAATTCCCGCACCGCCCGGCTGCCGCAGGCCGGGCAGGTCTCGGGGAAGACGTAGGGCACGGCGTCGGCCGGGCGCTTGTCGAGCATCACGTCCATCACCTTGGGGATCACGTCGCCGGCGCGGACCACCGTCACCGTGTCGCCGACGCGGATGTCGCGGCCCTCGCGGATCGGCTCGCCGTCGGCGCCGACCCCTTGCACGTAGCCCTCGTTGTGCAATGTCGCGTTCGAGACCACCACGCCGCCGACGGTCACGGGCTTGAGGCGGGCCAGCGGGTTGAGCGAGCCGGTGCGGCCGACGTTGATGTCGATGGCCAGGAGCTCGGTGACCGCCTCCTGCGCCGCGAACTTGTGGGCGAGCGCCCAGCGCGGCGCGCGGCTGACGAAGCCCAGCCGCCGCTGGAAACCGAGGTCGTCCACCTTGTAGACCACGCCGTCGATGTCGTAGCCGAGATCGGCCCGCCCCACTTCGATCGCGCGGTAATGTGCGGTCATCTCCGCGGCCGAGCGGCACAGCCCGGTCCGCGGATTGACCGGCAGGCCCCAGCTCCGGAAGCGGTCGAGCACCGCCGACTGCGTGTCGGCGAAGGGCTCCGAGACCTCGCCCCAGGCATAGGCGAAGAACCGAAGGGGCCGGGATGCGGTGATCGCCGGGTCGAGCTGGCGCAGCGAGCCGGCCGCGGCGTTGCGCGGGTTGGCGAAGAGCGGCTTGCCCGCCGCCTCCTGGCGCGCGTTGATGGCGGCGAAATCGGCATGCGACAGGTAGACCTCGCCGCGCACCTCCAGCACCTCAGGGAAGCCCTTGCCGGACAGCGTTTCCGGGATGTCGTCCACCGTGAGCGCGTTGGCGGTGACGTTCTCGCCGACCTCGCCGTCGCCGCGGGTCGCGGCGATGACGAGACGTCCCGCCTCGTAGCGCAGGGAGAGCGACAGGCCGTCGATCTTCGGCTCGGCGGTGAAGGCGACCGGCTCGTCGGCGGCGAGGTTGAGGAAGCGCCGCACGCGGGCGACGAACTCCTCCACGTCCGCGTCGGCGAAGGCGTTGCCGAGCGACAGCATCGGCACCGCGTGCCGCACCTTGGCGAACTTTTCCGTCGGTCTGGCACCGACGCCCGCGCTCGCCTCGGTGGTGCCCGTCAGCGCGGGGAAACGCGCCTCGATCGCCTCCAGTTCGCGGCGCAGGGCGTCGTAGTCCGCGTCCGTCAGTTCGGGCGCGTCCTCGTTGTAGTAGAGGTGGTTGGCCCGCTCGATCGCCCGGGACAGCGCGGCGTGGCGCGCCTGGGCGGCGTCCTCGTTCAGGGCTTCGATGTCGGCGGGGGCTTGCATGCGCGGCATGACCCGCCTTCTACCCGATCCCGCGCGACGGAGCGTTAACGATGGCGCCGGTCCGACCCCATTCCCGCCACAACTCGGCGGCCAGAACCGGCGGAACGACGGCTCGGGGACGGACCATGGTACGGCGCACCCTCTCGGCACTGGCTCTCGCCTGCATCGCGGCACCGGCGCTCGCCGCCCCCTGCACGCCGCCGACGCCCCCGCCGGCGGAGGCGCGACCGGAGAAGCCGAAGCTTCCCGAAAGGCCCGCCTGCCTCGACAAGAAGGACGGCTGCCCCGGCTGGGAAGCCTACAGCTACAACGACGCGATCAAGGCCTACAACGCCCAGGCCCAGGCTTTCCGGCCTCTGGCAGAGGCTTACGTCCAGAAGCTCAACGCCTACGTCAAGGCGAGCGGCGAGTACGCGCAGTGCGAGGTGAAGGCGTTGCAGCAATAGGCTTGGTCGCGAACGGAACCGCGTCCGGCACGGGCGCGCTCCGGCAGCGGGGGCGATCGTCTGTCCAGGACCGGGACAGGTACAGAGCCCGGTCGATCAGTGCATGGCCGTGGCACCCGGCATAGCCCAGGAACACCCCGACCTGCGCGTTCTCGATCCGTCCGGCCGTGCCGGTATACAGATGCGCGGCGACGCAGGCCTGTAGATCGTCGCGCACAGCGTCGGCACCTCAGGATGAGGATCGAGATGGGATCACCGCTGTCAAACAGGCTCTGAGTGCGGCTGCCGGCTCACCGATGTGGGCCCGCCCTCGTACCGAGAAATGCCCTTCCAGCCTTGACCCCGCGCCCCCCGCGGCGCAATCCGTGCCCCGGATCAGCCGGCCGGGCGGCCGCTCCGTCGTTCGCGGCGGGGAGGAAAGTCCGGGCTCCATGGAGAGACGGTGCCGGATAACCTCCGGCGGGGGCGACCCCAGGGACAGTGCCACAGAAAGCAGACCGCCTCGCAAAGGCTCGTCCTCCGCGGGGTCAGGGTGAAAGGGTGCGGTAAGAGCGCACCGCGGACGCGGCAACGCGGACGGCACGGCAAACCCCACCGGGAGCAAAACCGAATAGGGGCGACACGCCTCTCCCCGCGAGGGGAGGGCAGGCCCGCTCTCCAGGCTCGTCGCCCGGGTTGGTTGCTCGAGGCGGCCGGTAACGGCCGTCCCAGAGGAATGGCTGCCGCGTCCGCAGGCCTTGGCTTGCGGGCCCTACAGAACCCGGCTTACAGGCCGGCTGATCCACGCCGCGCCCAAAGACTTCTTTCCGATTTCGGCATGGCCCGCCCGATGCGGCCAAGAGCTTCCGGGCTCCGGAGAAACGGATCGCCGTGTTGCGCATGTCGGAGGCATGAGCTGCCGGCGGCCGCGATGGTAAACCTCAAGAAGACAGCCGGCGCATTGACGCTCGGTTAACCTTGATGCGGTCAGATCGGGGCAGCCTGCATGGTCAAGCTCGTTGACGCGTTTCGAGGGCCCATGTTACCCCGAGCCATCCCGTTGACGCCCTGTTTCGGATCGGCCAACCCTCGCCCAGATTGCCCGGCGAGACGCCGCGCGCGCGGCCGAAGCCGCCCGCGAATCGGCGTCGCCACACCTGACCGGGCCGCCGCGCGGTCCGCCCATGCAGCAGGCTCCCATGACCCATCGCTCGTCGGACGGCGCCCGAGCTTTCTCCGGATTCCGCGGGCGTTCGGCGGGGCGGTGCCGATGAGCCGGGCACAGCGCACGGCGAAATCCGAGACGGCCGGGACCGAATCGGCCCGCCACGTCCCCGTCCTCCTCGCCGAGGTTCTCGCCGCGCTCGCCCTCGACCGGCCGGGGCTCGCCGTCGACGGCACCTTCGGTGCGGGCGGTTACACCCGCGCCCTGCTCGGCGCCGAGCCGGGGGTGCGGGTCGTCGCCATCGACCGCGACCCCACCGCGATCCGGGCGGGCGCGGATCTCGTGGACGCGGCCGGGGGCCGCCTGCGTCTGGTGCAGGGCCGCTTCGGCGACCTCGGCGCGCTGCTCGCCGATCAGGGCGAGAGGCGGGCCGACTGGGTGGTGCTCGACATCGGCGTCTCCTCGATGCAGCTCGACGAGGCGCAGCGCGGCTTCTCGTTCCGCCAGGACGGGCCGCTCGACATGCGCATGGGCGGCGAGGGCCGGAACGCGGCCGACCTCGTGAACGGAGCCGAAGAGGGCACGCTCGCCGACATCCTCTATCATTTCGGCGAGGAGCGCCGCTCGCGGGCGGTGGCCCGCGCCATCGTCGAGGCGCGCCGCCGCGCGCCGATCGAGACGACCGCCCAGCTCGCCGACCTGATCGCCGGCGTGGTCCGGCCCGAACCCGGCAGCCCGATCCACCCGGCGACCCGCAGCTTCCAGGGCCTGCGGATCGCGGTGAACGACGAACTCGGCGAACTGGTCCGCGGCCTGCACGCGGCCGAGCGCGTGCTCAAGCCCGGCGGCCGGCTCGCGATCGTGACCTTCCATTCGCTGGAGGACCGCATCGTCAAGCAGTTCCTCTCCGCCCGCAGCGGCCGGGCGGCGCAGGCCTCGCGCCACGTCCCGGGCGTCGAGCGGCCGGCGCCGAAGAGCTTCCGGCCGGTGACCAAGGGGCCGGTCCTGCCCTCGGAGGCCGAGACCGAGGCCAATCCGCGGGCGCGCTCGGCGAAGCTGCGCGCCGCCGAGCGGACCGATGCGCCGCCGCCGCCGCCGCTGACCGCGATCGAGACCCTGGCGAGCCTGCCCGAGGCGAAGGGACGGGGGACGCGGCGGTGATCCGGCTTCTCAACGTCCTGGCGATCGTCGGCCTGATCGGCTCGGCGGTCTACGCCTACTCGACCAAGTACGACACGCTCTACCAGGCGGGTCAGGTCTCCAAGCTGAAGACCGCCCTGCACAAGGAACGGCAGGCCATCGCCGTCCTGCGCGCGGAATGGCAGCTCCTGACCCGGCCCGACCGGCTCCAGAAGGCGGTCGAGCGCCACCTCGCCCTGGAGCCGATCGGCGACGGGCACCTCGCCCGCCTCTCCGACCTGCCGGACCGGCCCGACCGCGGCGACGAGATCGCCCGCCTGCTGGTCTCCACCGCGACGCCGACCGGGACGCCCAAGGACAAATCGGCCGCCGCCCGCGACGAGCCGCGCACCACGGGCTCCGTCACCACCCGCACCGTCTCCACCCGCCCGCCCGCGGCTTCGAGGTAGCGTTCCCTTGTCCCAGGATCCGTCGCCCGATGACCCGTCGCCCGATCCGTCGCGAGCGTTCTCGCCGGACGAGGCCGCGCACGACGCGGCGGAGCCGGCGCCGGAGCGCGTGGTGACGAGCGAGCCGCCGGCCTCGGCCCTGACGCGGCTCTACCGGACCATGTTCCGCCTCGCCATCGAGCGCTCGCACGCCCGGGTGGCTCTGGTCGGCCTCGCCTTCGCGGCGGTGTTCGGTGCCATCGGCGTGCGGCTCGTGGTGATCGCGGCCACGCCCGGCAGCAACAGCGACGATCACCGGGTGGCGGCCGCCGCCACCACGGCGATCCGCCCGGACATCATCGACCGCAACGGCGAGATCCTGGCCACCGACATCCGCACGGTCTCGGTCTTCGCCGAGCCGAAGCGGATGGCGCTGACCTTCGACACGGACGAGGCGGTCGAGCTTCTGACCGCCGTCCTGCCCGAGCTGAACGCGGCGGAACTGCGCGCCAAGCTGTCGTCGAAGAAGGGCTTCGTCTGGATCAAGCGCGAGATCACGCCGAAGCAGCAGCTCGAGGTCCACCGCCTCGGCATTCCCGGCGTCGGCTTCCTGCCCGACCACAAGCGCGTCTACCCGAACGGCGTGGCGGCCGCCCACGTCATCGGTGCGACGAACCTCGACAACGTCGGCATCGCCGGCATCGAGAAGTACATCGACAACCGCGGCAACAAGGCGCTCAACGAGTTCGGGCTCGTGGAGAAGCAGACCGACCTCTCGCCGGTGCAGCTTTCCCTCGACCTGCGCGCCCAGTTCGCCGTGCGCGACGAACTCGTGAAGGGCGTGGAGAAGTTCAAGGCCAAGGCCGGTGCGTCGATGATCCTCGACGTGACCACCGGCGAGGTTCTCGCGCTCGCCTCCTACCCCGATTTCGATCCGAACGAGCCGAAGGACGCGCTCTCGGACGACCGCATCAACCGGATGAACGTCGGCGTCTACGAGATGGGCTCGACCTTCAAGGCGATGACGCTCGCCATGGCGCTCGATTCCGGCAAGTACAACGTCAATTCCACCTTCGACACCCGCGGCGGCGTGCTGCACTGGGGCCGGCAGAAGATCCACGACTATCACGCCACCGGCCGCGTGCTGACCATGCCGGAGGTGTTCACCCACTCCTCCAACATCGGCTCGGCCAAGATGGCGCTGGGCGTCGGCGTGCCCGGCCATCGCGCCTTCCTCAAGAAGATGGGCCTGCTCGACCGGATGCGCACCGAGCTGCCGGAATCGGCCTCGCCGATCCTTCCGCCGCGCTGGGCCGAGATCAACACCATCACCATCGCCTTCGGCCACGGCATCGCGGTGGCGCCGATCCAGGCGGCGGCGGCGGTGGCGGCCATCATCAACGGCGGCGACCTGATGACGCCGACCTTCCTCAGGAGCGACGAGGCGACGGCGCGGGCCAGGGCCAGCCACGTCATCAAGCCGGAGGCCAGCGAGGCGATGCGCTTCATCATGCGCCTCAACGCCACCGAGGGCTCGGCCAGGAAGGCCTCGGTCCCGCTCTACTACGTCGGCGGCAAGACCGGCACCGCGGAGAAGGTGATCGGCGGGCGCTACGCCAAGAACCGCCTGTTCACGACCTTCATGGCCGCCGCGCCGATGGACAAGCCGAAATACCTGTTCCTGACGATCATGGACGAGCCGCAGGGCCTGCCGGAAACCGGCGGCTACGCCACGGCGGCCTACAATTCCGGCACGGTGACGGGCAAGATCATCGAGCGTGTCGCACCGATCCTCGGATTGCCGCCGCGGTTCGACCCCCCGGTCAAGCCGTTCCCGCTGATGGTCAAGCTCGGAGCCTACCATGCGACCATGGTGGACGGGCCGTGACGGCGGCCCGGCCCCCGGGGCACTCGCCCGTCGCGATCACCCCGGGGTTTTTGCCGGCCTCGATCGCCCGCGCGGCGCCCTTCGCGCATCGGCCTTTGGCCTGTACCCGGTGGGCCTGACCCGCAAGGACCCTTTCCGATGAGCCAGCCGACCCTCGGCGACCTGTTTGCGGAAGCGGACGCCGCGATCGCCGACCGCCCCGTCGCCGGCCTCACCGCCGACAGCCGCCGGGTCGTGTCCGGCGGCGTGTTCGTGGCCGTGCCCGGCACCGCCGCCGACGGCCGGCTGTTCGCGGCCGCCGCCGCGCAAGCGGGCGCCGTCGCCGTGGCCGGGGAGGGGGGGCGCCCCGACGACCTCCCCGACGCGGCCGCCTGGATCGCGGTGGCCGATGCCCGCCGGGCGCTGGCGCTCGCCGCCGCCCGCCTGTCCGGGCGCCAGCCGGAGACGGTGGTCGCGGTCACCGGCACCAGCGGCAAGAGTTCGGTCGCCGACTTCGTGCGCCAGATCCTGTCGCGGCTGGGCCGCGACGCCGCGAGCCTCGGCACCGTCGGCATCGTCACGAACCGGGGCGCGGCCTACGGCTCGCTGACGACGCCCGATCCGGTGACGCTGCACCGGACCCTGGCGCGGCTGGCGGAGGAGGGCGTCACGGATCTCGCCATGGAGGCCTCCTCCCACGGCATCGGTCAGCGCCGGCTCGACGGGGTGGACCTCGCCGCCGCCGCCTTCACCAATCTCGGCCGCGACCATCTCGACTATCACCCGACGATCGAGGACTACCTCGAAGCCAAGCTCCGCCTGTTCACGGCGCTGCTGCCGAAGGGCCGGCCGGTCGTCGTCAACGCCGACGGCGCCTATGCCGAGCGCGTCGTCGGCACGGCGGACGCCGCCGGGCACGAGGTCCGCACGACCGGGCGCGGCGGCGGCACCATCCGCCTGCTCGACGCCGGCACGGAGGGCTTTTCGCAGGCGCTGACGCTCGTCCACGCGGGCACCGAGTACCGCGTGCGCCTGCCGCTGGTCGGCGGCTTCCAAGTGGAGAATGCCCTGGTCGCGGCGGGCCTCGCGCTCGCCACCCCCCGCCGGCGCGGCCGATCCCGCCGGCGTCTTCGCCGCGCTCGAAGGCCTGACCGGCGTGCCGGGCCGGATGGAACGGATCGGCGAGGCGAACGGAGGCTTGTGCCTCGTCGACTACGCCCACAAGCCGGAGGCGCTGGAGCACGTCCTGCGCGCGCTTCGCCCCTTCGCCAGCGGGCGCCTCGTCGTGGTGTTCGGCTGCGGCGGCAACCGCGACGCCGGCAAGCGGCCGATCATGGGCGCCATCGCCCAGCGCCTCGCCGACCGGGTGATCGTCACCGACGACAACCCGCGCGACGAGGAGCCCGCCGCGATCCGCGCGGCGATCCGCGCCGCGGCGCCCGGGGCGGAGGAGATCGGCGACCGGGCCGAGGCGATCCGCGCCGGGGTGCGGGACTTGGAGGCCGGCGACGTGCTGGTGGTGGCCGGCAAAGGTCATGAAACCGGCCAGATCGTGGGGCCACGCGTTCTGCCGTTCTCGGACCGCGACACCGTGCGCGCCGCGATCGCGGAGTTGAACGGATGACCGACGCCCCCCTCTGGACCCCCGCGGCACTCGAAACCGCAACGGGCGGCTCTTTCCACGGTTCTCCGCGCGCCGTCACCGGCGCCTCGATCGACACCCGCACCCTGGAACCCGGCGACCTGTTCTTCGCGATCCGCGGCGCGGCGCGGGACGGGCACGACTTCGTGCGCGCCGCCCTGGAGAAGGGCGCGGGCGCCGCGGTGATCGCGGCCGCGCGTGCGAAAGAATTCGAGGGGGTCGGCCCGGTGCTCACCGTGCCGGGCGAGGGGGACGATCCCGTGCTGGAGGCGATGCGCCGCCTCGGCTTCGCCGCGCGCGCGCGCACCGGGGCCTCGATCGTCGCCGTGACCGGCTCCGTCGGCAAGACCGGCACCAAGGAAGCCCTGCGCCACGTGCTGGCGGCGCAAGGCGCCACGCACGCCTCGGTCGCCTCCTACAACAACCATTGGGGCGTGCCGCTGACGCTGGCGCGGATGCCGGAGGAGACCCGCTTCGGCGTGTTCGAGATCGGCATGAACCACGGGGCCGAGATCCTGCCGCTGACCGCCATGGTGCGGCCGGACGTGGCGCTGATCACCACGGTCGAGCCGGTCCATATCGAGCATTTCCGCTCGCTCTCGGCCATCGCCGACGCCAAGGGCGAGATCTTTTCCGGGCTCGCGCCCGGCGGCGTGGCGGTGATCAATCGCGACAACCCGAACTACGAGCGCCTGCTGGCCCATGCCCGCGCCTCGAAGGCCGGACGGGTCATCACCTTCGGCGAGCACGAGGCGGCGGACGTGCGGGCCAAGCGCATCCTGACCCGGCCCGACGTGTCGGTGGTGGATGCCGTCGTCATGGGCCTCCCCGTCACCTACCAGCTCGGCACGCCCGGCCGGCACGTCGCGACGAACTCGCTCGGCGTGCTCGCCTGCGTCCACGCGCTCGGGGCCGATCTCGCCCGCGCCGCCCTGTCGCTGGCGGCCCTGAAGCCGCCGGTCGGGCGCGGCGAGCGCACGGCCCTGCGGATCGGAGACGGCGAGGCCTTCCTGATCGACGAGAGCTACAACGCCAACCCGGCCTCGATCCGCGCGTCGCTGGCCACGCTCGCCGCCATCGAGACCGGGCCGAAGGGCCGCCGCATCGCCGTGCTCGGCGACATGAAGGAACTGGGCGCGGCGGGAGAGAGCCTCCACCGCGAACTGGCGGAGGCGGTCGCCGCCAACGGCATCGATCTCGTCTTCACCGCCGGGCCCCTGATGGCGCACCTGTTCGAGGCCCTGCCGATGACGGTGCGGGGCGCGGCCGCGCCCACCGCCGCCGAACTGACCGATGCCGTCCTCGCGCGCCTGCGGCCCGGCGATGCGGTGATGGTCAAGGGCTCGAATTCCATGCGCATGGTCCGCATTGTCGAAGCGGTGAAAGCCCGCTACGCGGTCGCGCCGGATCCGCTCGAGGCCTCGCCGAACGCGGTTCGCTGACCTTCAGATCACCGGCCGGGCCCTCGCGCCCGGCCCCTCCGGCCCGCCGCGCTCCGAGGAGGCCGGGCACGCTCAGAAGAACTGCCGCGGGCGGACGAACGCATGCTCTATCTGCTGTCGGAACTGAGCGGCACGCTCACGCCCCTCAACGTGTTCCGCTACATCACCTTCCGCACCGGCGGCGCGCTGTTCACGGCGGGCTTCTTCGTGTTCTGGTTCGGGCCCTGGATCATCTCGCTGCTGCGCCTGCGCCAGGGCAAGGGCCAGCCGATCCGCGAGGACGGCCCGGCCACCCACCTGACCAAGCGCGGCACGCCGACCATGGGCGGCCTGATGATCCTGGCCGGCGCCGTGGTCTCGATCCTGCTCTGGGCCAATCCGCGCAACCACTACGTCTGGGTGACGCTCGCCGTCACCCTCGGCTTCGGCGCGATCGGCTTCTACGACGACTACCTCAAGGTGACGAAGCAGTCGCACAAGGGCTTCTCCGGCCGCTTCCGTCTGCTGCTCGAATTCGCGATCGCGGGTGCGGCCTGCCTGCTGATCTCGGTCTACGCGCCGGCCGCGCTGCAGAACCAGCTCGCCTTCCCCGTCTTCAAGGACGCGCTCCTGAACCTCGGCTGGTTCTGGGTGCCGTTCGCCGCCTTCGTGATCGTGGGCGCGGGCAACGCGGTCAACATCACCGACGGGCTCGACGGGCTGGCCATCGTGCCGGTGATGATCGCCTGCGGCACCTTCGGCGTCATCGCCTACCTCGTCGGCAACTCCTTCACCGCGGGCTATCTCCAGGTGAACTACGTGCGCGACACCGGCGAACTCGCCGTGGTCTGCGGCGGGGTGATCGGGGCGGGCTTGGGCTTCCTGTGGTTCAACGCGCCGCCCGCGCAGATCTTCATGGGCGACACCGGCTCGCTCGCCCTCGGCGGCCTGCTCGGCGTCATCGCGGTGGCGGCCAAGCACGAGATCGTGCTCGCCGTCGTCGGCGGCCTGTTCGTCCTGGAAATCATGTCGGTGATCATCCAGGTCGCCTCGTTCAAGCTCACGGGCAAACGGGTCTTCCGCATGGCGCCGATCCATCACCATTTCGAGCAGAAGGGCTGGAAGGAGCCGCAGGTCGTGATCCGCTTCTGGATCATCGCCGTGATCCTGGCGCTGATCGGGCTCGCCACGCTCAAGCTGCGCTGAGCCTCCATTCCCTCCCCCTCATGGGGAGGGCCGGGGTGAGGGGTGCAGACGGCACCCGGACGCCTCATCCTGAACCACCCCCACCTCCCCTCTCCTCCCCACGGGAGGGGAGGAGAGGCGCTTCCTTCGGTAAGCCGCCGCGAGCGAGCATCGCCATGACGCCAGCCACCACCTTCGCCGGCCAGAAGGTCGCCCTGTTCGGCCTCGGCGGCTCCGGACTCGCCACCGTTCGCTCGCTCATCGCGGGCGGGGCCGACGTGCTGGCCTGGGACGACGACGCGGCCAGCCGCGACCGGGCCCGGGCGCAGGGCATCACCGTCACCGATCCGAGCGAGGCCGACTGGTCGGGCTTCTCCGCCCTGGTGCTGGCGCCGGGCGTGCCGTTGACGCACCCCGAGCCTCACTGGACCGTTGGGCTCGCCCGCGCCGCCGGCGTCGCGATCATCGGCGACATCGAGATCTTCTGCCGCGAGCGGGCGGCGCTCGCGCCCGGCGCGCCGTTCGTCGCCATCACCGGCACCAACGGCAAGTCGACGACCACGGCGCTGACGGCGCACCTCCTGCGCCATGCCGGGCGCGACGTGCAGATGGGCGGCAACATCGGCACCGCGATCCTGTCCCTGGAGCCGCCCGCCGGGACCCGCGTCCACGTGATCGAACTGTCCTCGTTCCAGATCGACCTGACGCCCTCGCTCGCGCCGGGCATCGGCATCCTGCTCAATCTGACGCCCGACCATCTCGACCGCCACGGCACCATGGAGACCTACGCCGCGATCAAGGAGCGGCTGGTCGCGGGCGCCGATCTCGCGGTGGTCGGCGTGGACGACGCCCACAGCGCGGCCATCGCCGAGCGCCGCCGGGGCGAGCGCATCCGCATCCATGTCGAGGGCCACGGCACGGCGGCGGGCGATCTCGTCTGCGCCGCCGGGGCGGTGCGCGGGCCCGACGGCGCCGTGATCGCGCAGGTCGCCGGCAGCGCCGCGCTGCTCGGCGACCACAACCTCCAGAACGCCGCCGCCGCGGTCGCCGCGGCCGTGCGGCTCGGCCTCGGCGGCGACGAGATCGCCGCCGGCCTGAGGAGCTTTCCGGGGCTCGCCCACCGGATGGAGCCCCTGCGCCGGATCGGCCCGGTGCGCTTCGTCAACGATTCCAAGGCGACCAACGCCGATTCCACCGAGAAGGCGCTGCTCGCCTTCCGCGACATCCACTGGATCGTCGGCGGCAAGGCGAAAGAGGGCGGCATCGAGCCGCTGGCGCCGCTGTTCGGCCGGGTGGCGCACGCCTACCTGATCGGCGCGTCGGGCGACGCCTTCGCCGCCACCCTCGACGGGCGCGTGCCCTTCACCCGCTGCGAGACCCTGGAGGCCGCGACCGCCGCGGCGGCGCAGGCCGCCCGCGCCTCCGGCACGCCGGCGCCGGTCGTGCTGCTGTCGCCGGCCTGCGCCTCCTACGACCAGTTCCCGAACTTCGAGGTGCGCGGCGACCGGTTCCGCGGCCTGGTCGCCGCGCTGCCCGGACCCGCCGACGCCTGAGGACCGAACCCGGTTCGATCGATCGGGTGGAGCGCGGCTCGGGGTGGGATGCTGGCCCCGAGGGTCTCACGTCGCGCCGAAGCGAGGGCTGGACAAAGCGCGGCCTTTGGCGAACGTGCCGGCCTCCGGCCCGGCGCACCATCGACGTGACCCATGAATCTCTGGCTCCGCCTCCTCTGGCTGATCGCGACGGCCTGGCGGCGGCCGAAGCTCGGCCTGCCTTCGGGGGTCTCGCGCCTGCGGTTCCGCGTCTGGCCGCACGACCTCGACACGTCGCTGCATCTCAACAACGGCCGCTACTGGACGCTGATGGATCTCGGCCGCACCGATCTCCTGATCGGCACCGGCCTGTGGCGTCCGGTGCTGCGGCACGGCTGGACGCCGGTGGTGAGCGCCGGCCAGATCCGCTTCCGCCGGGAACTCCGCCCCTTCCAGGCCTTCGACCTGGAGACCCGGCTCGTGCACTGGACCGACACCCACGCCGTGATCGAGCATCGCCTGATCGTCCGGGCGACCCGGGTCGTCGCGGCCATCGCCCTGGTCCAGGCCGGCCTCTACGACCGGAAGGAGCGCGGCTTCGTGCCGATCCGCGCCCTGCTCGAAACCGTCGGGATCGAGGCGGCGAGTCCACCGATGACGGAGCCGGTCGAGGCCTTCCTGTCCGCGGGCAGCACCCTGCGGCAGGCGACCGCCCCGGCCTGATCGCGGCGGGCCCTGGAACGACGCCCCGTCAGGCGCTCTCGCCCACCGGCCGCACGTCGACCGGCGGCGCGGCGGGTTTGGCCTCGGCGGCCTCCCGGCCCTTGCCGACGGTGCGGCGGGCGCGGAAGACCGGCCGCGCCTCCGTCTCCCTGCGCCGGAGCATGGTGCGGAACTCGTCGCGGCGCTCGTGGATCGAGGCGATGACGTGGCCCATCGGCACGCCGACATCGACCAGCACCGCCTCCGAGAGCTGCAGCGAGGCCTCGATCGTCTCCGGCACCGCGTCGTCGACGCCCATCTCGTAGAGCTGCGTGGCGTGGCGGGCGTCGCGGGCGCGGGCGACGATGGTGAGATCCGGCCGCTCGGCGCGGGCGGCCTGCACCACCGCCTCCACCGCGCGCGGGTTGTCGAGGGTCACCACCAGGGCACGGGCGCCGGCGATGCCGGAGCGGCGCAGCATCTCCGGGTTGGCCGAATCGCCGAAATAGACCGGGCTGCCGAGCCGGCGCTGCTCGCCGACCCGGGCCGGGTCCGAATCGAGGGCGATGTGGGGGATGTCGTGGCGCTTGAGCATCTCGCCGACGAGCCGTCCGACCCGGCCGTAGCCCGCCACGATCACCCGGTTCTGCTGCGGGTCCGGCATCGGCTCGGCCCGCGCCCGGCCGAGCTGCTCCTTCGACACCCGCTTCCCGATCCGGCGCCCGAGCGCGGCGAGGCCGGGGATCGCGATCATGGTCACGGTGGTGACGATGAGCGCCGCGCCGCCGACCGGCTCGGGGACGAGGCCCGCCGCCATCGCGCCGCCGATCAGCACGAAGGCGAACTCGCCGCCGGGCCCGATCAGCAGCGCCGCCTCCAGGGCGACCGGCCGGGCGATGCCCATCGCGCGGGCGCCGGCCAGCACCACGGCGCCCTTGATGACGAGGAGGCCGACCGACAGGCCGAGGATCGCCCCCGGCGCGGCGACGAGCTGGGCCGGGTCGAGATTCATGCCGACCGAGACGAAGAACACCCCGAGCAGGAGCCCCTTGAACGGATCGATGGTCGCCTCGATGGCGCGGCGGTACTCGGTCTCGGCCAGAAGCAGCCCGGCGACGAAGGCGCCGAGCGTCATCGACAGGCCGCTGCCCGCCGCCACCAGCGCGGTCGCCACGATGACGAGCAGGCAGGCCGCCATGAACAGCTCGGGCGAGCGGGTGCGCGCCACGAGGTGGAAGAGCGGGCGAAGCGCCACGCGTCCGGCCACCACGATCACCGCGAGGGCGATCGCCGCCTGTCCCAGGGCCAGGGCCAGGGCGGCGCCGAGGTCGCCGCCGTCGTTGCGGCCGAGCACGGCGATGGCGAACAGGATGGGGGCCACCGCCAGATCCTGGAACAGCAGCACGGCGAAGCTGGTGCGCCCGGCCGGCGTGCCGAGCCGCTTCTGCTCGGCCAGCACCGGCAGCACCACGGCGGTGGAGGAGAGCGCCAGCGCGAGCCCCACCAGCACCGCACCGGCCGCCGGCTGCGACAGGGCGACGAGGATCGCGGCGATCACCGCCGCGGAGGCGATCACCTGGATCGAGCCGAGGCCGAAGACCAGCCGGCGCAGCACCCGCAGGCGCTCCCAGGACAGCTCGATCCCGATCATGAACATCAGGAAGATCACGCCGAATTCGGCCAGATGCGCGATCTCGGCCCGGTTGCCGATGGTGAAGGGGGCAAGCCACGGAGACGCCTCGGCGAAGCGCCCGAGGCCGAACGGCCCGAGCAGCGCGCCGGCGCCGATGAAGCCGAGCACCGGGCTCACCCGCAGCCGGTGGAACAGCGGCACCACGATGCCGGCGGTGACGAGGAAGAGGATCGCCTCCCGGTAGCCGCCCGCATGCGTGCCCGCTTCCGCGGCGATCTGGGTTCCGGCCTGCACGGGGTCGGTCATCGGCTGGTTACGCTGGCGCTCGAACGGGAGAGAAGGGGCCTCCCGCAGCTTCGATGCCGCGAAGAGGTTTCCATCATGGGCGGCAGGTCCCGCGCGGGGCAACCGATTTTCGGCCGCGGGCGGCGGATTTCGCGGCGCGGTTCCGTGCCGCGCGCTGCGGCGCTCGGCGCCGGCCGCCATCCACCGCCGATCGGACCAGCCGGCACAACTTCGGCACAATACACGCTTACGCTCGGGTAACGCGATGTTAGGAGGTGGCGGGTTCCGCCGCCTCCGGAGGCCCGCAGCCGTCTTGAGCCCAAGTCCTGAGCCCATGAAATTCCTTCGCAGACAGCCTCCGAGCCGGGACGTGCAGCGCGAGCGGCGCGAGTGGGTGCTCGATCAGCAGCGCTGGAAGCACCAGCGCGACATCGAGCGCGGCTATCGCATCAAGTGGGGCTACGTCGCCATCGCCTATCTCGTCGAGTTCATGGTGATCGGCGCCTCGCTCGCCGGCGCGTGGCTGTTCGCGGACACCTACAGCGACGGCGACGACCGTGCCTTCTACTTCATGCTGCTCGCGCCCCTGGTCTACGCCGCGGTCGAACTGTGCCGCGTGCCGCTCGGCATCCTGGCGCGCACGCAGCGCTCGTGGTTCGTGAAGGGGCTCGCGATCATCGGCATCGTGTTCGCTGCGGGCGTGACCACCAAGTCGGTCTCCCAGCTCGGCGAGATGATGTTCCATCCCCGCCTGATGGACGCGGCCAAGGCCAAGACCGCCCTCAAGGACGCCCAGGCCGACCGCGACAGCATCGACACCCGCATCGCGGCCGCCAACGCCCGGGTCGAGCAGTACGCGGGCGAACTGGAGCAGATCGAGCGGCGCTCGGCCGAGAACGCCGCGCAGCTCGCCGGCCTGCCGGCGCAGCGCTGCGAGCGCGTCTACGGCACCAACAGCCGGGGCATGCGCTACGCGAACCTCAAATGCGTGACCGACCCGCGCACGGCGACCCTCAACGCCGCGGTCGCCAAGGCGGGCAGCGACCGCAGCGCCATCGTCAAGGATCTGGAGGAGGCGCGCAGGGCGCGCGGGCTGCTCGACCGGGGCGCGGCCGACCGCAAGGTGGCCGATGCCGAGCAGGCCTACCGCAATGCGGTCAACCGCTCGCAGCTCCACTCCTTCACCGCCATGGTCTACGGCGTCGATCCGATCGACGTGAGCGACGCGCAGGTCCACGCCTTCCTGCGCATCTTCGTGTTCGTGCCCGCGCTCTGCGCCGCCTTCGCCTCGACCATCCTGGCGCTCTCGGCGGTCTCGGTGCGCAAGACCTTCATGGACGAGGACGATCTCGGCGCCGCGGTGGACCCGGAAGCCACGCCCTACCTGCTGGCCTCCATCGCCGAAGGCGTGCGCCAGGAGATGGCGCTGGCCCAGCCGAAACCCGTGACGCGGGACGCCTCGGTGATCCCGCTGGAGCGGCGCACCGCCCCGGTGGCGCCGCCGCCCCCGCCCCCCGCCAACACGTCCGGCAACGCCCCCGCGGGCGCCACCGCGTAAGTCCCTGTCGAGCGCCCGGCCATGAGCATCCACACCGAGGGCACGCACGAGAACATCGTGCTCGCACAGCACGTCAACGGCCGTTTGCGGGCGGAGGCGCGGATGCATTTCGCCCGCGCCTTCCTGCTGCGGGCGATCGGAGCGGGCGCCTTCGCGGCGCTCGCCGGAATCGGCATCGGCGCCGCCTCCTACGGCTACGCGTACATGAACCAGTTCGACTCGGCGGCGGAAAAGATCGCGGCGGCGATGCAGACGGCGCTCGCCGGCGTGACGCTGAAGACCAAGGGCGAGGTGACGCTCACCGACAACACCCTCAAGCTCGAAGGCCTGCCGCCCCAGCGGGCCGGCGCCGTGCCGACGCCGACCAAGGCCCAGCTCGGCACCGACGCCGCGCCCGCCTCGCAGGCGCCGGTGAACACCACCTTCACGGTGTTCAAGCAGGTGCCCTATCTCGACGGGCAGATCGTCACCGGCTGGAACTTCAGGGCCAACGAGGATCGGCCGTTCCAGCAATACTGCTACTTCTCCCGCCGCTCGAACGAGTCGAAGGGACAGGTCGAGATCAAGATCGACCTCGCCATGGACGGCAAGACCCTGCCGCAGCCGCAGAAATCGGACGTCAACCTCGGGATCCTGGCCTCGAACTGCGTGTGGCACGACGGGAAGGCGCTTTGAGCGACAGGCAGCGGTAGCGGATCACGCAGGGCCATCGCGCGAAGCCGCTTGAGCGGCTTCGCGGCGCCAAGGGACACGACCAAGAGCGCCGCGCGGAGCGGGCTTCTCAAGACCTTGGTCCTGAGAAGCATCGAGCGGAGCGAAAGCCTGAGCCCGCGGAGGCGGGCGCCGGCGACTGAGGCTGGCCAAGAAAACCAGGGCCGGTTGCCGATCCGCTCCGCACCGGGTTACTGCGAGCCGATCCCCCTCCCGACGCGAGGCCCCATGCGCTTCACCGGAACCGAGTCCTACGTCGCGCCGCCCGATCTCACCACGGCGGTCAACGCGGCGATCGTGCTGGAGCGCCCGCTCTTGGTGAAGGGCGAGCCCGGCACCGGCAAGACGGTGCTGGCGGAGGAGATCGCCCGCGGCCTCGGGGCGCCCCTGCTGACGTGGAACGTCAAGTCGACGACGAAGGCGCAGCAGGGCCTCTACGAGTACGATGCGGTCTCGCGCCTGCGCGATTCGCAGCTCGGCGATCCGCGCGTGTCGGACATCGCCAACTACATCCGCCGCGGCAAGCTGTGGGAGGCGTTCTCCGCCCCGCACCGGCCGGTGCTGCTGATCGACGAGATCGACAAGGCCGACATCGAGTTTCCCAACGACCTGCTGACCGAACTCGACCGGATGGAGTTCCACGTCTACGAGACCGGCGAGACGGTGCGCGCCGTCAACCGTCCGATCGTCATCATCACCTCGAACAACGAGAAGGAGCTGCCGGACGCCTTCCTGCGCCGCTGCTTCTTCCACTACATCCAGTTCCCGGACGCCGAGACGCTCAAGGCCATCGTCGAGGTGCACTACCCCGGCATCAAGCACCGCCTCGTCGAGGAGGCGCTGCGGGTCTTTCTCGAAACCCGCGAGGTGCCGGGCCTCAAGAAGAAGCCCTCGACCTCGGAACTGCTCGACTGGCTCAAGCTCCTCGTCTCCGAGGACGTCGCGCCCGAAACGCTTCGCGAGCGCGATCGGACCAAGCTGATCCCGCCGCTGCACGGGGCGCTCCTCAAGAACGAGCAGGACGTGAGCCTGTTCGAGAAGCTCGCCTTCATGATGCGTCGGGAGGGGCGGGGCGGGTGACGGAATCGCTTTCGGATCGCCGTTGTGGCAGGCTGATGGAAGGGCCTCATGATCGGGAGAGCACCGTCGTGCCGCTCGCAATCGCAGACCATGCTGCGCAGGCGATGTCCGCGCCCGCCTTCCGCCGCTTCCAGGAACAGCGTCCTGATCGCGAACGATGGGAGCTGGTGGCAGGGTGTCCAATCATGATGGCGCCCGCCTCGCTGGCGCATAACCGCATCGCCAGCAACCTCGAACGGCTGCTCAACGACGCCCTCGAATCCCACGATCCGGCGCGGCTGGCCTGCCAGAGGCCTGGGATCGAACTCGGTGCCGACGATGCCTACCGGCCGGAACCGGACGTGGCGGTCATCGGCTCGGACTATGAGCCGGGCCAACGCTTCGTGGAGCGCGCCTACCTGCTTGCGGAGATCGTCTCGGGCACCGACGAGGCCGTGATCCCCGGACCGAACCGTCGATGGATCGACATCAAGCGCGATCTCTACCTGACCCATCCGTCCTGCGAGGCTGTGCTCATCATCGAGCAGGAGCGGCCACAGATCCGGTTGTCGATCCGGACCGCTTCCGGTTGGCGCTCGGACACTCTGATCGGATTCGAGACACGGCTGCTCCTCACTGCATTCGGCCTCGAATGCCCGCTCGCGGCGCTTTACGAGGGTACGCCGCTCAAACCGCGCGGCGGAGATCATCCCGCACGGTGACGATCCCGCATCGCCGCCCCAGTTAAGCGGCTCCGCCCTTCCGCCGCGTGATCGCCCCATGCACACGAAAAAACTCGGCCGCACCGGCCTCGACATCTCGCCGCTCTGCCTCGGCTGCATGACCTACGGCGTGCCGGAGCGGGGCCCGCATCCCTGGACCCTGCGGGAGGAGGAGAGCCGGCCGCTGATCCGGCGGGCGCTGGACCTCGGCATCAACGTCTTCGACACGGCGAACTACTATTCCGACGGCACGTCGGAGGAGATCGTCGGACGCGCGTTGAAGGAGTACGCGGACCGGGACAGCATCGTGCTCGCCACGAAGGTGTATTATCCGCTCAAAAGCCAGCCCAATGCCGGCGGCCTCTCGCGCAAGGCGATCTTCTCGGCGATCGACGCCTCGCTGAAGCGGCTCGGGACCGATTACGTCGATCTCTACCAGATCCACCGCTGGGATTACGCCACGCCGATCGAGGTGACGCTGGAGGCGCTCCACGACGTGGTGAAGGCGGGCAAGGCCCGCTACATCGGCGCCTCCTCGATGTTCGCGTGGCAGTTCGCCAAGGCGCTCTACACCGCCGACCTCAACGGCTGGACGCGGTTTTCCACCATGCAGAACCACCTCAACCTGCTCCACCGCGAGGAGGAGCGGGAGATGATGCCGCTCTGCGCCGACCAGGGCATCCCCCTCCTGCCCTGGAGCCCGCTCGCCCGCGGCCGGCTGACCCGCGACTTCGACGAGGGCAGCGCCCGGCAGGAGAGCGATCTCGTGGGCAAGAACCTCTACGACGCCACGGTGGAGGCGGACCGGAAGGTGGTCGAGGCGGTGGCCGAGGTGGCGCGCGACCGCGGCGTGCCGCGGGCGCAGGTGGCGCTGGCCTGGGTCATCCGGAAACCGGGCGTGGCGGCACCGATCGTCGGCGCCTCGAAGCCGCAGCATCTCGACGACGCCGCGGCCGCCCTCGATCTGACCCTGACCGAGGACGAGATCGCGCGGCTCGAAGCGCCTTACGTCCCCCACGCCGTGGCCGGCTTCCAGTGATGCGCCGCCTGCTGCTCCTGCGCCACGCCAAATCCGCCTACCCGCCGGGCGTGGCCGATATCGACCGTCCGCTCAATCCCCGCGGGCGGGAGGCCGCACCGCTGACGGGCGCCTACATGGCGCGCGAGGGCCTGACCCCCGACCACGCCATGGTCTCGCCCGCCCGGCGCACCGGGGAGACCTGGGAGGCGGTGCGGGCGGCGTGTCCGGAGACGCCGATGGAAACGGTGCCCTCGATCTACGAGGCACCGGCCGGGCGCATCCTCGACGCGATCCGCTCCGCCCCCGCGACGGCGAAGACGCTTCTCGTGATCGGCCACAACCCCGGTCTCGGCGACCTGGCGCTGCGCCTCGTCGGCGAGGGACCGAAGGATCTGCAGCGCGATCTGCGTGAAAAGTTCCCCACCGCGGCGCTCGCGGCGTTCGAATTCGAGGCCGCGGAATGGGCGGACGTCGCCTTCGGCGGCGGGCGCCTCCTGCACTTCGTGCGTCCGCGCCAGCTCGCGGGGGAGACGGAGGACGATTGATACCAACCGGCGATGATCCCGACTCATCGTCGGTTGCCCGCGCGAAGGCGCGGCGGCGGGCGTCCGCCGGACGCAGGGAAGCCGGCCATCGGTCGGATTCCATGCAGCTTGGTATGAGAAGCGCCCGCCGGCCGACGATCGGCGCAGAACCCTTCGCCGCCCTGCGCCGTTCCCCCGGGGAACGGCCGAGCCGACACATCGAAGGGGAAGACCGGCGTGCTCCTCGAAACGCTCCTCGCCCTCACGACCCTGATGCCGCAGGTCGAGAGAGCGGCCGAGGCGGCGCGGGCGCGCCTGCCCGTTCTTGCGCGCACTCTTCCGCGCACGGCCGAGGCGGCGCCCGCGGCCCCGCCCAGCCTCGGCCTCGTGGCGCGGGCGGTGTCGAACTGGCGGGCCCAGGCGGGCGAGAACCTCGCGCCGGGCTCCCTCGCCTTCGTCGTGCGGCACGCCGCGAGCGAGCCCGGCTTCGTCGCCCGCTGCGTGCGGCTCAACAATTACTGGTGCATCAAGCAGGCGGGCTGGACCGGCGAGCTCGGCGGCGACGCGGAGGGCCATACCGGCTTCGCCACCGCCGCGGACGGCGCGGACGCGGCGGTGCAGCTCCTGCGCCGCTACCAGCGCGACCACGGCCGGCGCACGGCGCTCGCCATCGTGCGGCGCTGGGCTCCGGCCGAGTGCGGGTCGGTGCGCCCGATCCCGGTCGCGGCGGCACGGGGAGCATCCTCGGGAGGCCCCGAGCGGGTGAAGGCGCCCGCGATCTCCGCAGCCGTCGCGCCGCAGGGGATCGGCCGCACGCTGCGGGCGCGCTTCCTCGCGCGCCACGGGCGGGGCGGCGTGGCCCGGGTCGCCTCACCTCCGGCGGGGGGCCTGCGTGTGCAGCCCTGGTCCGCCCGCGCGCGCCTCGCCGGGCATCCCGGCCGCGCCGCGGCGAGACCGGCGGCCGCGAGAGCAGGCTCGAGCAAGCCGATCGCGCCCATCCCGAAGGGCACCGCCGACATCGCCACCGGCATCGCCGACGCACCGACCCGGATCGCCAGCCTCGCTCCGACGCCCACCACCGTGTCCGCCCGCGCGCCCGCGCGCTCCGGCGCGACCGATCCCGCCGCCCTGCTGGCGTCCGACCGGCTGGCGGCGGAGGCCGCGGCCCTGCCCTCGATCGCCGCTTCGCTGCCGAAGGGAAGCCTGCTCGATCTCAGCCTGCCGGCCCCGGTCTGCGCCGGCGACGAGACGCGCATCCGCAACTACGCGGCGCGGATCGCCGGCAGCGTCGGCCTCAAGCCCGACGACGACCTCGGGCTGTTCCGCGACGACGGGTCGCCGACCGAGCATCTCCTGCCGGTGATGCTGGCGATGTCCTCGGTCGAACTCGGCACGCTGCACGCCTCGAAGGCGCTGGTGAGCGCGGCCATCGAACGGCTGGCGGCGCGCGCGCCGGGCACCGCCGCCGCGGAGCCGGCGCGGAAATCCGCGCTGTGAGCGCCCGAGCGACACGGCCCTCCTCTTCGCGGCCTCATCCCGAGGTGGCCGCGTGAGCGACCCCTCGAAAGATGGGGGAGTGGATGGGAGGTTCGCCGTTCGACGGGCGCCCGTCCTTCCGAACGGGAATGATACGATATCCGGTTGATGAGTTCGGCCTGTCCTGCGTCCTTGCGAGGCGAAGCCGTGGCAAACCAGGGCGCGGCCTTTCCGGATCTGTCGCGCCCTGGATCGCTTCGCGGCCGCTCGCGATGACGGAGGGGGGCCAAACCCGAAGCGATCGATCGGAAACGGTATGAGGCGGCCGACCCTCAGGCGATGGCGCGATCCGTATCCGCGCGGGCGGCGAGGGCCCCGCGGTAGACCGCCAGCAGCGCGGCGGTCGTCGCCTCCTCGGTCCAGTCGCGCAGATAGGCGGCGCGGGCGCCCACGCCCATCCGGCGTGCCTCGTCCGGGCGGGTCCGCAGATGCTCGATGGCACGGGCGAGGTCGGCGGCGTCGCCCGGCGTCACCAGCAGGCCCGTCACCCCGTCCTCGACGAGGTGGGCCAGCGCGCCGATCCGCGAGGCGATGACCGGCGTGCCCGCGGCGTAGGCCTCGGCCACCACCATCGGCAGCCCCTCGTACCAGAGCGAGGGCACCACGAGGGCGGCGGCCCGGCCGATCCGCGCCCGCGTCTCGGCCCGGGGCAGGGCGCCGAGGAGGGTGAGGCCGGGCGCGCCCTCCAGGCTCTCGCGCAACGGTCCCTCGCCCGCGACATCGACCGGCGCGGCGAGGCGGGCCGCCGCCCGTTTCAGGGTCTCCACGCCCTTCTCGGGGCTGAGGCGCCCGGCGAACAGGATGTCTTCGCGCGGTCCATCGGAGGGGGTCCCGGGGTCGGGCAGGCCGTTCGGCTTCACGACGATGCGCCGTGCCGGCAGCCCGGCCGCGATGAAGCGGTCGCGGGCGAAGGCGGTCAGCGCGATGAAGGCGTCGACGTCCCGCGTCCAGGTGCCCGCCCGGCGGTGCCGGTCGATCATCCGCGCCACCGCCAGGGTGCCGAGCCGCGAGCCGCGATAGCAGGCGTGGCGCACGGCGGCGTAGGAGGAGCCGGTCAGGCAGGTCTCGCAGGGCGCGCCGTCGCGCATCAGCATGGCGCCGGCGCAGGCGAGGCGGAAATTGTGCAGCGTCTGCACCGTGACGGGCCCGAGCGCCCGCACCGCCCCGTGCACGGCCGGCGAGACCAGCGGAAAGGTGTTGTGGGCGTGGACCACGTCCGGCCGGAAGCGGCGCACCGCCTCGACGACCCGGGCGATGCCGCGGGGCGCGTGCGGCGCCTCGAAGGCCGTGCGCAGGCGATCGAGCGGCGTGCGGATGGCGTCGTTGTGGAAGATCAGCGTCTCGACCGTGCAGCCGGCGCGGGCGAGGGCGGCGGCCTCGTGCTCCACCACCGCGTCCTCGCCGCCCCGGATCTGGTACCGGTTGTGGACGATGAGGACGCGCAAGGGGTTCCCGGTCATGGCCGGCGCGGCTCGGGCCGGCGGGCCACCTTCCACAGGAAGAGCGGGGCCATGACGAGGTAGCGCCGCCACAGCCGGCGCGGCTCGCTCAGCAGCCGGTGCAGCCATTCGAGGGCGAGCGCCTGCATGAACTTCGGCGCCCGCTTCACCGCTCCGGAATGGAAGTCGAAGGCCGCCCCGACCCCGATCAGCACCATGCCCGGCAGGCGGTCGAGATGGTCGTTCATCCAGATGTCCTGCTTCGGCGTCGACATGCCGACCCAGACGATATGGGGCTCGGCCCGCCGGATCGCCTCGGTGAGCTGCGCGTCGAGGTCCGGGGCGACCGCGCCGAAGGGCGGACAGGCGAGGCCGCAGACCTCGCTGCCCGGATACTTGCGGGCGAAGTTCGCCGCCACCCGCTCGGCCACGCCCTCCTTGCCGCCGTAGAGGTAGTGGCGCAGGCCGCTCCCTTGCGTTGCGGAAAACATCTCCTCCATCAGCGTGGGGCCCGGCACGCGGCCGGTGCCGTGCGAGCGGACGTAGCGGCTGATGATGGTGAGCGGCGCCCCGTCGGGGGTGATCATGCTGGCCCGTTCGTGCGCGGCCCTGAGGTCGGGCCGGTCCTGGGCGCACATGATGCCGTGCACGTCGCGCACGCAGATCATGCTGGTGCGCCGCGCCCGTGCCCAATCGACGATGGTGCGCTTCGCCGTCGGCATGTCGACGACGCTCACCGGCACGCCGAGGATGCGGGTCGCCGGCAGGCGGCGCGCGTCCCCCCCGTCCGCGGGGACGAGGTAGGGATCGTCCCGGTTGATCCGGAGCGCGTAGGGCTCCGAGGCCGGAACCGCGGCGGCATCGATCTCAGGCATCGGCGACGTGCTCGCAAAACCACGCATAGGTCGCCGCGATGCCCGCGCGCAGCGGCACCTTCGGCGCCCAGCCGAGCCCGCGCAGCCGCTCCGCCGACATCAGCTTGCGCGGGGTGCCGTCGGGCTTCCCGGTGTCGCGGACGATCTCGCCCTCGAAACCGACCACGTCGCAGACGAGGCGGGTCAGGTCGTGGATCGGGATGTCCTCGCCCGAGCCGACGTTGACGTGCTCGTCCCCCGAGTAGGTCTTCATCAGGTGTACGCAGGCGTCGGCGCAATCGTCGACGTGCAGGAATTCGCGGCGCGGCGATCCGGTTCCCCAGATCACCATCTCGCTCGCCCCGCCGCGCTTGGCCTCGTGCGCCTTGCGGATCAGGGCCGGCAGGACGTGGCTCGAGGTCAGGTCGAAATTGTCGCCCGGCCCGTAGAGGTTGGTCGGCATGGCCGAGATGAAGTCGCGGCCGTGCTGCCGGCGGTAGGCCTGAGCGAGCTTGATCCCGGCGATCTTGGCGACCGCGTACCACGCGTTGGTGGGTTCCAGCGGGCCGGTCAGCAGGCTCGACTCGACGATCGGCTGCTCGGCGAATTTCGGGTAGATGCAGCTCGAACCGAGGAACAGCAGCTTCTCGACATCCTCGCGGAAGGCGGCCTCGATGACGTTCGCCTCGATCATCAGGTTCTCGTAGAGGAAGTCGGCCGGATAGGTGGCGTTGGCGAGGATCCCGCCGACCTTGGCCGCCGCCAGGAACACCGCGTCCGGCCGCCGGTCGCGCATCCAGGCGCGCACGGCGGCCTGGTCGCGCAGGTCGAGTTCCGCGCGGGTGGCGGTGAGGATCTCGCAATCCTCGCTGTCCAGGCGTCGGACCAGGGCGCCGCCGACGAGGCCGCGATGGCCCGCGACGAAAACGGTCTTGCCCGCCAGGCTGTCCATCGGGCCGTCCCTCACAGAAGCGGGTTGGAATCGGCCGGGGCGGGGTTGTCGCGGTACCACGCCACCGTGCGCGCGATGCCCTCGCGCAGGGAGACGGCGGGCGCGTAGCCGAGGCGCGCCATCTTGGCGATGTCGGGGCAGCGGCGCGGCGTCGCCCCGGCCGCCGCCGGCCCGGCGATCAGTTCGACGCGTCGCCCGAGCGCGTCCGCGGCGATCCGCGCGAGGTCGCGGATCGCCACCTCCTCCATCGAGCCGATGTGATAGACGTTCATGGTCTCGCCCGAGCGCCACATCCGGACGATGCCGTCGACCACGTCGCCGACGTAGCAGAAGGCCCGGGTCTCGCTGCCGTCGCCCTGGAGGGTGATCGACCCGCCGTCGCCGGCGGCGACGATCTTCTCGATCAGTTGCGGCACGACGTGCTTCCAGCCCATGTCGGGCCCGTAGACGTTGTGCGGCCGGAAGACCTGGACCTTGCGCAGCGTGTCCCGGCCGTAGTTGAAGGCGATCAGTTCCGAGATCAGCTTCGAGCCGCCGTAGGAGTAGCGCGGGTTGAGCGCGTCGGGGATCACCATCTCGATGTCCTCGTTCGTCGGCACCACCCGCGGGGTCTGGTAGACCTCCGCCGAGGAGGCGACGACGAGGTCCGGCACGCCCGCCTCGATGCAGGCCTCGGTGACGGCGAGCGCCCCGCGCACGCCGACATCAAGCACGAGTTGCGGCTGCGTGTAAAAGTTCTCGGTGCCGTTGACGGCGGCGAGGTGGAAGACGCACGCGACGCCCGACAGCGCCTCGACCAGCGCCTCCTTGTCGCGCACGTCGAGCGTGGCCCGCCGGATCGCGCCCTCGGCCCCGGACAGACGCGATTCCCGGCCGCGGATGTAGTTGTCGATCGCGACGACCTCGTGGCCCTCGGCCAGGAGGGCGCGGGTCAGATGGGCGCCGATGAACCCGCCCGCGCCGGTGACAGCCAGTCTGCTCATTGAAATCGACCCACGAGGTTGCCCACGGTGACGTAGCGATCCTCCAGCACCTCGGCCGGCATCTCGCTGAGATTGTTCCAGTAATCGTAGACGAAGGCGTCGGCCGACATCGTGCCGACGATCGTCTCGAGATCGATCTTCGAATATTCCGGGTGGTTGTTGGCGATGACGAGCACGTCCGCCCCCTCGCAGGCCGAAGCGAGACGCTCGTAGGGGGTGATGCCCGACCCGATCGCCCGGATGTGCTCGATCGGGACCACGCCGTCGTAGACCCGGATCTCCGAGAACTGCTGCGTGGCCATCATCTCGCGGATGACGTGGAGCGACATCGACCCGCGCAGGTCGTCGGTCTCCGGCCGGCCCTTGAAGGCGAGGCCCGCCACCACCGCCTTGTACGGCCCGGGCCGCCGCGCCTTCAGCCGCGCGACGAGGCTTCCCACCGTCTCCGCCGGCTGGCGCTCGTTCACGAGCCGGGAGGCCGCGGTGATCTCCAGGCCGATCCCCCGGCCCGAGACCGAGGACAGCAGGATGTGCGGATCCTTCTCCAGGCAGGGGCCGCCGACGAGGCCCGGGGCGGCGACGTCGGTGCGGGTGTAGCCGAGCTTGCCGTAGCGGATCACGTCGTTGGCGTTGATGCCGAGGGCGTCGCAGGCGCGGGCCACCTCGTTGGCGAAGGCGAAGCGGACGTCGCGCGAGGTGTTGTCGACGAGCTTGATCATCTCCGCCGTCTCCGGGCTCGCGACCCGGACGATGGTGTGGGTCAGGCGGCTGAACAGGGCGGCCGCGGCGTCGGAGGCGTCCGGCGTCTCACCGCCGATGATCTGCGGCAGGTTGATGAGTTCGCGCATGGCGTCGCCCTCCAGCGTCCGCTCGGGGCACATCGCGAGATGGTAGGCGGTGCCGGTGCGGTCGAGGATCGGCTTGACCACGCCCGTGGTCGTGCCGACCCGCACCGTCGAGCGCAGGATCACCGTCGCGCCGTCGCCGAAGTGCTCGGCCACCTCGCGCGTCGCCTCCTCGATCATGTCGAGGCGGGGCTCGTGGGAGCCGGGATAGAGCGGCGTGCCGACCGTGACGATGTAGAACTCGGCCCGCGGCACGCCCTCGGTCGTGGTGCCGGCGACGAAGCGGCCCTTCTTCACCACGTCGGCGAGCGCGGCCCGGAGGCCGACCTCGGCGAAATGCGGAACCCCGGCATTGGTCTTCTCGACGACCTCGGGCCGCTTCTCGATGCCGTAGACCTGGACGCCGCGGCGCGCCAGGGCGACGGACAGGGTCAGGCCGACATAGCCGAGACCGATGATGACGACGTTGGGAGCTTTCTTCACGTCCATTGTCCGGTCCCGTATCCGATGGATCTCAACAAGATCTCGTCCGACTTGCAACTGCGACCCGTGGCGATCGCCGTCTCGGCACAGCGTCACCGATCCCAACCGGGGACGGAGGAGACGTCGATGGTTGAGCTTCGTCCCCTTTCAGCAAGATATGTTCCTTGGAAAATCCGTTTCAAAACGGGATCCGGGTCCAGCCTCCGGACACTCCGGCCTCAGCCCGTGCAGATTTCGGGACCGCGGCCGATGAAACGCTCAGGATTTTCCGAAGCGTCGGCCGGTCGTCGGGAAGGACCGCGCTTCGATTCCGGCCTTTCGCATCCCTCCGGCTGCCGTCGTCCGCCAATCCCTCTCCTTCGCGCGGCGCATGGAGCATCGTCCCGAAAGGTGGCTGCCGGCTTTCGGAACAAGACGATGCAAAAGCAAAAACCGAGAGCCTCGGCCCGTCTCGATCCATCGAAGGCAACGCTTCGGCCCGATCGTCGTTCGTTCTCCCGCAGGCGTCGAAGCCGCGCAAGGGCGCGGCCGCCTGGGAGGAGATGCGGATGCCGGTTCGGATGACCCAGGAAACGCAGGACGTGATCGACGGCCGGCGGCAGGTGGTGGTGCGGGTGCTGTTCGACCGGTCGGAGGCGGATCGCGGGATCGTCGAGGTGGCCGCGACGGTGCGCGTGCCGGCCATCGCGTCGGAGACGCAGACGGAGAGCGCGGCCCGGCAGATGGCGCGTCAGGCCCTCGAACGGGCCCTGTCGGCCTTGCCCTTCTGACGAAGCCGGTGCGGCCGGATCGAAGCCCTCGCGTCAGGCAGGGGGAGGGGGCGTCGCGGCACGCGCCGCGGCGACGGTGACGAGGGATCGGAGATAGGCCGAACGCGGCGCCTGCAGGATCGCGCGCGCCCGCCGCGCCTGGAGGAGCCGTTCCGCCAGCCGTGCGACGGTGTCGTCACCGAGCTCGGCGGCGATCCGCAACGCCTCGATCTGCGCCCGCGGATCGAACGCATCGCGGGTGGTGGCGAGGATGCCGCCGACGGTCTGCAGGGGCGGCTCGACGCCCAGGCGGTTCTCGTGAAGGTCCCAGATCGGATCGCTCGCCATCTCCGCGGCGAGCCAGATCCGTTCGCCGAGAGCGTACAGACGATCCGTCCCGGACGGGTCCGTCGTGCCGTCGGCGGTCGTGACGATCATGCATCCTCGTTCGGGAGCTTCGTTGCAGGAAGGGCCCGGCGGGTGCCCGGCTGCGTGAGGCAACCGCCGCGCCCCGACTCCTCCGTTTTCCAACGGTTGCATCGTCGAGCCCCATCCGGACGGCGCGTATCGCCACCCCGGGCGACGTGCGGTTTCTCACGCGGCACCAGGAAAGGGTGCATTTCCCCTTTCTCTTGCTGCCGAACCGCGAGGCATGCCCTACATGCTTCCGCGAGCGCCGCGCCCTCCGGGCGGTCGGCACCGCTCGCACTCGCCGCCCCCCTTTCGTCCTTCAGGCCGTTCCCGAGCCTGCATCTCGCCCGGGTCGATGTCGTCCAACGCCTTACTCGCCGCCGCGATCCTGCCGTTTGCCGGCTCCGTGCTCACGGGCGCCCTGCCGAGCCGAGCCCGCAACGCCGCCGCAGCTCTGGCCGGGCTCGTGACGCTGGCAAGCCTCGGCTGCATCCTCGCGCTGACGCCTCGGCTTTCCGGGGGCGGCACCGTCGTCCACGCGGTCGAGTGGCTGCCGGGCCTCGGCGTGAACCTCGTGCTGCGGCTCGACGGCCTCGCCTGGCTGTTCGCGGTGCTGGTGCTCGCCATCGGCGCGCTCGTGGTGCTCTACGCGCGCTACTACATGGCCGCCGCCGATCCGGTGCCGCGGCTGTTCTCCTACTTCCTCGCCTTCGTCGGGGCGATGCTCGGCATCGTGCTGGCCGGCAACCTGATCCAGCTCGTCCTGTTCTGGGAGCTGACGAGCATCGTCTCGTTCCTGCTGATCGGCTACTGGTACGACAACGCCGCGGCCCGGGACGGGGCGCGGATGTCGCTCACCGTCACCGCCGCCGGCGGCCTGTGCCTGCTGGTCGGGACGATCCTGATCGGGCGCATCGTCGGCAGCTACGACCTCGACGCCGTGCTGGCTTCCGGCGACACGATCCGACGGAGCCCGCTCTACCTGCCGGCCCTGGTGCTGGTGCTCGTGGGCGCCCTCACCAAGTCGGCGCAGTTCCCGTTCCACATCTGGCTGCCCCGCGCCATGGCGGCGCCGACGCCGATCAGCGCCTACCTGCACTCGGCCACGATGGTGAAGGCCGGCATCTTCCTGATGATCCGCCTGTGGCCGGTGCTGGCGGGCACCGACGCGTGGTACTGGATCGTCGGCAGCGCCGGCATGGCGACCCTGCTGATCGGATCGTGGAGCGCGATCTTCCAGCACGATCTCAAGGGTCTGCTCGCCTACTCGACCCTCAGCCATCTCGGGCTGATCACCCTGCTGCTCGGGCTCGACTCGCCGCTCGCCGTGGTGGCCGCGATCTTCCACACCGTGAACCACGCGACCTTCAAGGCGTCGCTGTTCATGGCGGTCGGCATCATCGACCACGAGACCGGCACCCGGGACATGCGCCGCCTCTCCGGCCTGTGGCGGGCGATGCCCTATACCGGCACGCTCGCCATGGTCGCCGCCGCGGCGATGGCCGGCGTGCCGCTGCTCAACGGCTTCCTCTCCAAGGAGATGTTCCTGTCGGAGGCGGTCGACGGCATGGGCGACCACCCGCTCCACTACGCCCTGCCGGTGCTGGCGACGCTCGCCAGCGCCTTCACCATGCTCTACTCGCTGCGCTTCATCCGGCAGACCTTCTTCGGCCCGCCGCCGCACGACCTGCCGCACGCGCCGCACGAGCCGGTGCGCTGGATGCGCATCCCGATCGAGCTTCTGGTGCTGACCTGCATCGCCATCGGCCTCGTGCCGAACCTGACCATCGGCCCGGCCCTGGAGCGCGCCGTGCGCGCGGTGCTCGGTGAGAACACGCCGTCCTACAGCCTCGCGATCTGGCACGGCTTCAACCTGCCGCTGGCGCTCAGCATGAGCGCGCTCGGCGGGGGCGTGGCGCTCTATCTCCTGTTCCGGCAGCGCATCAACACCAATCCCCGCGGCGGCCCCTGGCTGATGGACCGGCTCGACGGCGGCTGGCTGTTCGAGCGCGCGATGACCGGCCTGACCAGGGGCGCCCGCGCCCTGGAGCGCTGGCTCGGGGCCGAGCGCCTCCAGCCGCAGTTGCGCATCCTGTTCCTGGCCGCGCTCCTGGCCTCTCTCGCCGCGGGCGTGGCCCGCGGGCTCGACCTGTCCCGGCCGGGCCGCCTGACGCCGTTCGATCCCGCCTTCGCGCTGATGTGGGCCGTCGGCGCGGCCTGCGCGGTCGGCGCGGCGGAGCGGGCGAAGTATCACCGCCTGTCGGCCGCGATCTTCGTCGGCGGAGCGGGTCTGGTCAGCAGCCTGACCTTCCTCTGGCTGTCGGCGCCGGACCTCGCGGTGACGCAGATCCTGGTCGAGATCGTCACCACGGTGCTGCTGCTGCTGGGCCTGCGCTGGCTGCCCAAGCGCGACGCGGCGATTCCCGCCCCCGCCTCCGAGAAGGCCCGCGCCCGGCGTCGCCGGATCATCGACCTGTGCATCGCGCTCCTCGCCGGGTGCGGCCTCGCCGGCCTCGCCTACGCGGTGATGACCCGCCCGGCCCCGGACGGACTGGCGCGCTGGTTCGTCGAGGCGGCCTATCCGCAGGCGGGCGGGCGCAACGTCGTCAACGTGCTGCTGGTCGATTTCCGCGCCTTCGACACGCTCGGCGAGATCTCGGTGCTCGGCATCGTCGGGCTGACCGTGTTCGCGCTGCTGCGCCGCTTCCGCCCCGCGCCCGACAGCCTGGAGCGGCCCAAGCAGCAGCGCCACCACGACGCCTACGACCGCGCCCGCGAGGGCCGCAAGCCCGGCGACACCGCCGCCGACGCCCTGCTGGTGCCGCGGGTGGTGATGACGTGGCTGTTTCCCTTCATCGTCCTCCTGTCGCTGCACCTGTTCCTGCGCGGGCACGACCTGCCCGGCGGCGGCTTCGCGGCGGGCATCGCGCTCACCGTGGCCTTCATCCTGCAATACATGGCCTGCGGCGCGCAGTGGGTGGAGGAGCGCCTGCGCATCCAGCCGATCGCGTGGATCGGCGTCGGCCTGCTGATCGCGGTGGCGGCCGGGGCGGCCTCGTGGGCCTTCGGGCGCCCCTTCCTCACCGCCTATTTCGCCTATTGGGAACTGCCCGTGCTCGGCAAGGTGCCGGCGGCCAGCGCCCTGGTGTTCGATCTCGGGATCATGGTGCTGGTGGTGGGCGCGAGCGCGCTGATGCTGGTCGCCCTGGCGCACCAATCCCTGCGCCGCACCCGCAGCGCGGAGGCCGAAGCGGAACCGGCCGGCGAGGGGGCGGCGTAGATGGAGATCGTGCTGTCGCTGGGCATCGGCGTGTTCGCCGCCTCGGGCGTCTGGCTGGTGCTGCGCCCGCGCACCTTCCAGGTGGCGCTCGGGCTGGCGCTCCTGAGCTACGCCGTCAACCTGTTCATCTTCGCCATGGGCCGGCTCACCGTCGGCGCGCCGCCGGTGCTCGGGGCCGGGCCGGAGACCGTCTCCGTCGACGATCCGGTGCCGCAGGCGCTGGTGCTGACCGCTCTGGTGATCGGCTTCGCGCTCACCGCCCTGTTCCTGGTCGTGCTGCTCGCCGCCCGCGGCGTCACCGGCAGCGACCACGTCGACGGCCGCGAGCCCCACCACGCCGAGCCCACGCCGGAGAACCCGCATCCATGAGCGGCGCCTCCCCGATCGCCTGGTCCGAGCACCTCGTCGTCCTGCCCGTCGTCCTGCCGATCGCCGCGGCCGGGGCGATGTTCCTGATGGACGAGCGGCGCCACCGCCTGAAGGCGGGCTTGAGCCTCGCCACGATGCTGGTGCTGCTCGCCACCGCCCTCGTCCTCGTCGGCCGGGCGGGCGCGGCGCCGGAGGTCTACCGCCTCGGCAACTGGGCCGCGCCCTACGGCATCGTGCTGGTGGCCGACCGGCTCTCGGCGATGATGCTGACGCTCGCCGCGACGCTGGGGCTTGCCGCCCTCGTCTTCTCCTTCGCCCGCTGGGGCCGGGCGGGACCGCGCTTCCACGGCCTGTTCCTGCTGCTGCTGATGGGCGTGAACGGCGCCTTCCTCACCGGCGACCTGTTCAACCTGTTCGTGTTCTTCGAGGTGATGCTGGCGGCCTCCTACGGGCTGGTGCTGCACGGCTCCGGCGAGACCCGCATCCGGGCGGGGCTGGGCTACATCGCCGTCAACCTCGTCGCCTCGCTGTTCTTCCTCGTCGGCGTCAGCCTGATCTACGGCACCATGGGCACGCTCAACATGGCCGACCTCGCCCGGCGCCTCGCGGCACCGCCCGCCGAGGCCGCCCTGTTCGAGGTCGGCTGCGCCGTGCTCGGCATCGCCTTCCTGATCAAGTGCAGCGCCTGGCCCCTCGGCTTCTGGCTGCCGACCACCTATTCCGCCGCCACCGCCCCGGCGGCGGCGATCCTGGCGATCCTCAGCAAGGTCGGCGTCTACGTCGTCCTGCGCCTGAGCCTGCTGCTGTTCGGCGCCGGCACCTCGGCGGGCTTCGGGCTGGACTGGATCCTCGCCACGGGCCTCGCGACGGTCGCCTTCGGCACGGTCGGCCTGCTCGCCGCGCGCGACCTGACGCGGGCGGCGGGCTACGCGGTGATGATCTCGTCGGGCACGGTGCTCGCCGCCCTCGGCACCGGCAGCGAGGCGGCGCTGTCGGGCGCGCTCTACTACCTCGCCGGCTCGACCTGCGCCGCCGGGGCGCTGTTCCTGCTCGCCGAGATCCTGCAGCGGGGCCGCGACCCGGCCGACGCGGCGCAGCCCGTCTTCGCCGACGAGTACCGCGACCCCTTCGACGATGCCGGCGCCACCGAGGTCGGCCGGGCGATCCCCGCCGCGGTGGCGATCCTCGGCGGCGGCTTCCTGCTCTGCACGCTGATGCTCGCCGGCATCCCGCCGCTCGCCGGCTTCGTCGGCAAGCTGGCGATGTTCTCCGGGCTCGCCGACGGCCCCATGACCGCCGCGGCCTGGAGCCTGATCGCCGCGCTGACGCTCTCCAGCCTCGGCACCCTGATCCCGCTGGTGCGGCTCGGCATCTTCAGCCTGTGGGTGCCCCACGACGATCCGCCCCCGGTGCTGCGCCCGCCGGAATTCGCGAGCCTGAGCCTCCTGCTCGCGGCCTGCGTCGCGCTCGCCCTGTGGGGCGGACCGGCGCTCGCCTATGCCGAGGCGACCGTGCGCTGGCTGGCGCAGCCGCAGGCCTACGTCCGCGCCGTGCTCGACGGCGTCACCGCGCCGGGAGCGGGATCATGAGCCGCCTCCTGCGCCGCCTCCTGCCCCACCCGTTCCTCTCCGCCGGCCTCGCCCTGACCTGGCTGCTGCTGAACGCGCCGCCGAGCCCGGGCGGCATCGTGCTGGCGCTGCTGATCGGGCTGACCGTCCCCGCGGTGATGCGGGCCCTGCGCCCGGCGCCGGTGCGGGTGCGCCGCCCCGGCACGGCCGCCCGGCTCGCCGTCACCGTGCTCTACGACATGCTGCGCTCCAATATCGACGTGGCGCGGATCATCCTCGGCCTGCATCGCGGCCCGCGGCGCCCCGGCTTCGTCTCGATCCCCCTCGACATGACGGCGCCGTTCGGGCTGTCGGTGCTGTCGATCATCCTGACGGCGACGCCCGGCACCCTGTGGGTGCAGTACGATTCCCATAGCGGGCGCCTGCTGATGCACCTGCTCGACGACACCGACGGCGCGGGCTGGGTCCGCCGCGTCAAGGACCGCTACGAGCGCCCCCTGATGGAGATCTTCCCGTGAGCGCCGCCTCCGTCCTCGACTGGGGCCTCGGCCTCGCGCAAGGCATGCTGGTGCTGGCGATGGCGCTGGCCGCGTGGCGGATGCTGCGGGGACCCCGCGCCCAGGACCGCATCCTCGGCCTCGACACGCTCTACCTCAACGGCATGCTGGCGATCGTCGTCCACGGCATGCGCACCGGCAGCGGGCTCTATTTCGAGGCCGCGCTGATCATCGGCATGATCGGCTTCACCGCCACGGTGGCGCTCGCCAAGTTCCTGATGCAGGGCGAGGTGATCCGGTGACCGGCGCCGACCTGTCCGCCTGGGCCGCGGGCCTCGTGGTCCTGCTGGCGCTGACCGGCGCCGGCTTCTCGCTGACCGGGGCGCTCGGTCTGATCCGCCTCGAGACCTTCTACGAGCGCGTCCACGCCCCGACGCTGGGAGCGACCCTCGGCAGTGTCCTGATCCTGACGGGCTCGATGCTGCTGCTGTCGCTGGTGGAGGGCCACGTGGTCCTGCGCGACGCGCTGATCGGCCTGTTCATCACCATCACCACCCCGATGACGATGCTGCTGCTCGCCCGCGCCGCCGCCCACCGCGACCGCATTGAGAAGAATCCGGGCGCGCCGCCGGAGCCGTGATTTCTTGAGGTTCGGGCGTCGGCGGTCCGGTCCGTGAGCGGCGCTCGGGAGGGGCGGTTCCGGAGTGCACGGCCGCGGCGGAGAAGAATTCTGACTCGCCCCAGTGTCAGAGCCTGTTTGACTGCGGTGCTCCCATCTCGCCCTCATCCTGAGGTGCCGCGTGAGCGGCCTCGAAGGGTGCTCCAGGGATCGCGCGGGATCTGGAGCCCCCTTCGAGGCCTCCGCTGCGCTCCGGCACCTCAGGATGAGGGTGGGGAGGGGAGCAGGGCTTTCCTCTCGCCTTGCCGTGGCCTGACGAAGACACGGCGGCCGGTCAAACAGGCTCTCAAGGTAAACTCGAAACCATCGATCGAATCGATCCGCGCGCCAGGATCGCGCCCCAGGACTTGCCAAGCCTGACGATCGGCGCTCAATACGGTTGCGGCACGGCATTCACGTCTTGGCGTCGATTTCGCGCAATTTCGGATGCGGGCTGGGGCGGGACGAAATCGCTCCCGCCCGGTCGGATCGCGTGATCCCATGGGGTCCGCACCCCGGGCGCCGCCGCGAATCGAGGAGGCCGTCGATGTTCACGACGCATACCGCTCCGGAGAGCCGGCCTCCCGCGGGTGCCGGGGCCGGAGGGAGACGCGACAGGCAATCCGAAGCGGCCTGCCCTCCACCCTCCGGACCGGCGCGTCGGCGCGTCTTCGCGCGGCGGCGATATCGCCGGCGAACGATGCCGTTTCCGATCGATCGCTTCGGGTTTGGCCCCCCTCCGTCATCGCGAGCGGCCGCGAAGCGATCCAGGGCGCGGACAGGTCCGGAAAGGGCGCGCCCCGGATGGCCACGGCTTCGCCTCGCAATGACGGAGGAGAGGCCGAAGTCATCGACCGGATGTCGTATGAGACGCTTCGCCGACATCGATCGACCCATTCCTCACCCGGCACCGATTCGGCGAGGATCGGCGCGGAGCGGGAGCGGCGTCTTGGCCATTCGACCGAAACGCGCCGACGTCTTCGAGGAACCGCCGGAATGCTGAGCGTCCTGCTCGTCGTCGCCGTGGCGGTCTGGTTCGCGCTGCTCTACCCGCTGGCGCGCCACAACCTCGCGACGGAAACGGGACCGCTCAACGGGCCGCTCACGGTGCCCTTCATCCTGGTGGCCACCTTCGCGCTGATGCCGCTCGTCTTCACCGTCCCGCGGGAGGACGGCAACGCGGTGCTCGACGAGGGCCTGACGGCCTCCAACGTCGTCACCCTCGTCATCGCCGGGCTGACCGGGCTCTATCTCGCCGTCCGGACCGCGATCGACAGGCGCATCCTGCTGGTGCCGTTCTCGATGCCCTACCTGCCGTTCACGCTGATGATCCTCGTGAACGGCCTCAGCACCGCGTGGTCGATCGTGCCGGCCTACACGGCCTACCGGACGGTCGAGCTGGCGGTCCTCTACCTCGCCGCGATCGTGATCTTCGACCGCGCCGACATCGAGCGGCGGCTGGCCAACCTGTTCGCGCTGTTCACGCTGATCTGGCTGGTCGCGGTCACGCCGATCATCCTCGCCAGCCTCGCGAGCGGGATCGTGTTCTCCTCGGCCAAGCACAACATGGTGCCCTATCTCTGCGCGGCGCACGCCTTCCTCGTCGTCTTCGACGATCGCGTGCGGCACCGGGGCGGCCACCTGCTGCTGGCGCTGGCCGGCTTCATCGTCGCGGGCTCGGCCTCGAGCACCGGCGCGCTGGTGGCGGCGGCGCCGGGCATGATGGTCGCCTCGCCGCATCGCCGGCTGCGCATCCTCGGCCTCGTCACCTTCGCCGCCGTCTTCGCGGTCTTCATGGTGCTGATGCTCGGCCTGTCGGCCTTCCCGGGCCTTCTCGACGTGCTGTCCGTGGTGCTGCAGAAGCCGGCGGAGGAACTGGCGGGCGCCACCGGGCGCGGCACCTTCTGGCCGATCTTCATCGCCGGCACCCAGGACCATCTGGTCGGCTCCGGCTTCTCGGCCGCGGACCGGTTCATCCAGCTCCTCGTGCCGCCGGCCGCCTACACCGACATCCTCGGCCCGGAGGGCATGGCGATCCAGAGTTCGCACAACATGCTGCTGAGCGCCTGGGCCGGCACCGGCCTGATCGGTCTCGGCTTCTGCGCCGTGGTGCTGGGAAGCGCCGTCCGCTGGGGGCTGAAGCTCGCCATCGCCGGGCGCCGCTTCGTCGCGACCTGCGTGTTCTTCCTGATCCTCAACGGGATGACCACGCCGGGCATCTTCCAGGACTGGAACATCCACGTCCTCGCCTTCGTGGCGGTGCTGGCCTATGCCCGCATCGGCGCCATGGGCCGCGAGCCGGCGAGGGGCCCGGCCGCGAGACCCGCAGCCGACCCTGCGGCCGAACCCGCCGCCGGCCTCGGGCCGCTGGCGCCGGGGCATGCCTTGCGCCCGCCTGGCGCGCCCCTTGGTGCCCCGCTTGGCACCCCGCTTGGCGCGCGTCTTGAAGCATGACGACCGATCGAGCCCCCGGCCCGCCGCCGATGTCCCGATCCGGAACGGACGGCCTGCGAACGTTCCGTTCCGGGACAGACGTCCCGGGCCGGGTCTCCGTCCGTGGGCCGGTCCGGCCCTAAACCGCCCCGTGTTGAGAGTATCGCGATGACGATGGTCGAGCGGATGCCATCGAGGATCTTCGTCGGCAGCGAGCCGGGCAAGCCCGACGTGACGCCGGAGCCCTGGTTCCTCGACCCGCGCGAGATCCGCCGGGCGCTGCGCGCGCGCTGGACGCTGGTTCTGGCGCCGGCCCTGCTGTTCGCCCTGGCGGCGGTGGCGTGGCTCGCCCTGGTGCCGCCGCAATACGCCGCCGTGACGCAGATCCTGATCGATCCGCGCGGCATCCAGGTGGTCAAGGACGGCGTGACGCCCGCCGATCAGGCGAGCGATGCGAGCCTGCTGCTCGTGGACAGCCAGATCCGCGTCCTGATCTCCGACGACGTGCTGCGGCAGGTCGTGAACCGGTTCAAGCTCGATCAGGACCCGGAATTCGTCCGGCCTTCCTCGCTGCTCGACACGGTCAAGGGCAACCTGTCCGCGCTGCTCGGCGCCTCCGGCGGCGGCGCGCCGGACGAGAAGCTCGCCGCGTTGCGGGCCCTGCGCGACCGCACCAACGCGCGCCGCCTGGAGCGCAGCTTCGTGGTGGAACTGGCCGTCACCAGCGAGAGCCGCCAGAAATCCGCCGACCTCGCGCAGGCGATCGCCGAGACCTACCTCGCCACCGTCTCGGAGGCGCAGGCGCGGATCACCCGCAAGGCCGGCGCGTCGGTATCGAGCCGGCTCGGCGAATTGCAGGACGAGCTGCGCAGGGCCGAGGACAAGGCGCAGCAGTTCCGCGCCGCCAACAACCTCGTCGGCACCCGCGGCCAGCTCGTCAGCGAGCAGGCGCTGACGCAGCTCAACCAGCAGCTCGGCGCCGCCCGGGCCCGGGCGGGCGAATTGCGCGGGCGGCTCGCCCAGATCGAGGCGGTCGCCAACGGGCGGGCCGACCTCAACTCGGTGACCGAGATCGTCCAGTCCACGACCATCGCGCAGTTGCGCGCCCAGCTCGCCCAGGTCGAGTCGGCCCGGGCCGACACGGTGGCCAATCTCGGGCCGCGCCACCCGACCCTGCGCACCAGCGAATTGCAGGTGCAGAGCCTGCGCGGCCAGATCGACGCCGAGATCCGGCGCATCGCCGCGGCCACCCGCAACGAGTACAAGTCGGCCCAGGCCAACGAGGCCTCGCTGGCCGCCACCCTGGAGAGCCGCAAGAAGGAGGCCCTCTCCGTCGACAGGAGCTTCGTGCGCCTGCGCGAGCTGGAGCGGCAGGTCGAGGCGAGCCGGGCGGTCTACGAGGCCTTCCTCGTCCGCGCGCGCGAATTGCAGGAGCAGCAGCGCCTCGACACCTCGTCCTCGCGCATCATCTCGCCCGCCTCGCTGCCGGCGCGCCGACTCGGGCCGCCGGTGCCGGTGGTGTTCGCCGCAGCGCTCGCGGCCGGGCTCGGCCTCGGCGTGGTGCTCGCCCTGCTGGCCGTGCCGGCCGCCGGCCGGATCGGCTCGCGCCGCCGGCTCCAGCAGATCGCGGGCCTGCCGGTCCTGGCCGCCCTGCCCAGGCGGGTCGGCGGCCAGGGAAGGACCGGAGGGAAGACGGAGGAGGGGAAGGTGGGGGCCTTGCGCGCCGACACCGCCTACGACGTGGCCGTCGCCCGGCTCGGCAGCCGGCTCCAGCGCGACCTCGGCACGACGCGGCCGACCCTCGTCCTCGTCACCTCGGGCGACGACCGGGCCGGCAAGTCGGAACTGGCGCGCAGCCTGGCCGCCTCGGCCGCCCTCGACGGCCAGCGGGTGCTGCTCGTCGATGCCGACCCCGACGCGCTCCTCTCGCGCGACCTGCGCGAGCGGCCGAAACGCGGCGTCGCCGAGGTGCTGCGCCAGCATTCCGGGCTCGGCGACGCGCTCGTCGAGGGGCCGACCGGCGTCAAGGTCATGCCCTTCGACGAGGGGGCGCTGCGCCTCGGCACCGCGGCCTATGCCGGCGCGATCCTGTCGGTGGCGGCCTCCTTCGACACGGTCTTCGTCGATATCGGGCTGATCGGCACCGATGTCGCGGCCGAGCGCCTCGCCCAGGACCAGCGCTTCCCGACCCTGCTGCTGACGGTGAGCGCCGGCCGCAGCCGCGCCGCGCGCCTGCGGCGGGTGCTCGACGCCATCGGCCGCGAGCCGCGGGTGCATCTCGTCCTGACCGACGCGGACGCCGAGGCGTGAGCCTCGGCCCCCGGCGGATCGCCGCCGCACTCGCGTCCGCTCTCCTCGGCCTCGCCGGGCCGGTCCGAGCCGGCAGCGCGCAGGCGCCCCTGGTGCTGCGGGTCGCGCCGGCCGGGACGGACGGCCTCCGCCAGAAGAACCGGTTCGCCGGCCTGCCGCAGGCGCTCGCCCGCGTCGCCGCGCTGCGCCGGCAGGGCGAGCGGCGGGCCATCGTCGTCGAGCTGGAGCCCGGCACGCACCGGATCGCCGAGCCCGTGCGGATCGGGCCGGAGCACGGCGGCAGCGCCGAAGCGCCGCTGGTCCTGCGCGGGGCCGCCGACGGGACGAGCCGGCTCACCGGCAGCGTGCCGCTGGCGCCCGCCCCGCTGCCGCCGCGCCTGCGCGAGCGGCTGCCGGAGGCCGCGCGCGGCGCGGTCCGGGCCTACCGCCTGCCCGAACCCCTGCGCGCGGAGCCGTCCGTCCGCGCCCCGCAGCGGCTGCATGACCCGGCCGCGCGGGTCACCGAGATCTTCGACGCGGAGGGCGCCCTGCATCCGGCGCAGTGGCCGGATGCCGGCTGGGCGGCGGTCGGCACGGCCGAGCCGGACGGTCTCGGCTTCACGCTCGAGAGCGGGCCGCCGCGCCCGCTCGATCCGGCCGCGGAGACGGACCTGTGGGCCGAGGGTTTCTGGCGCTGGGACTGGCTCGCGGAGACGATCCCCGTCGCACGGATCGGCGCGCGGGGCCGGCGGTTCGCGCTGTCGCTCCCGCCCTACGAGGGCATCCGCCCCGGCGCCCGCGTGCGGCTGGTCCACGCGCTGGGCGAGCTCGACGCGCCGGGGGAATGGTGGCGCGACCGCGCGGGCGGCCTGCTGCTGGCTTGGCCGCGGGCGCCCTCGGCCGAACTGGAGGCGAGTCTCGCCGAGACGCTGATCCGCGCCGAGAACGTCCGGCACCTGCGCATCGAGGGTCTGCGGCTGGAGCGCGCCCGGGGCGACCTGATCGTCGTGCGGGGCGGGGCGGACGTGGAGATCCGGGGCAGCGAACTCGCCTGGGCCGCCGGCCGCGCCGCGTCGTTCGAGGGCGTGACCGGGGGCGGCCTCTCCGGCAGCGCGATCCACGACATCGGCGCGGGCGCGGTCCGCCTCGTCGGCGGCGACCGGGCCACCCTCCGGCGCGGCGGCCTGTTCGTGCGCGACACCCGCTTCACCCGCTTCGCCCGGCTGGCCCCGACCCAGAACGCGGCGATCGAACTCGACGGCGTCGGCGCCGAGGCCAGCGGGAACCTGATCGCCGACGCGATCGGCTACGCGGTGCACCTGCGCGGCAACGACCACGTCGTCCGCCGCAACGAAGTGGGCCGCCTGATCCACGGCCTGTCCGACACCGGCGCGATCTATGCGGGCCGCGACTTCACCGCCCGCGGCACGGTGATCGAGGACAACTACGTCCACGACATCCGCACCGAGCCGGGGATGGAGGTGAAGGGCGTCTATCTCGACGACATGGCGAGCGGCTTCACCATCCGGCGCAACCTGTTCGTCGGCGTGCAGCAGCCGGTCTTCATCGGCGGCGGCAGCGACACCGTCGTCTCCCGCAACGTCTTCGTCCGGTCGAGCCCGATGGTCACCCTCGATTCGCGCGGGCTGACCTGGATGAAGCCGTCCCTGACCGAGGCGGATTCGGAGTTCCGCGCCGCCTTCGCCGCGGTGCCGCTCGATTCGGCCCCCTGGCGGATGCGCTACCCGCGGCTCGCCGACGCGCTCTCCGACGAGCCGGGCGTGGCGCGCGACAACCAGATCGTCGACAACGTGCTGATCGGCGGCGATCTCCTCGCGCTCCACGAGGAGGCCGATCCCGGCCGGCAGATCGTGCTGTTCAACACCCGCCTCGACGACCCGGCCGGGAAATCCGGCGATCCCGACGCGCTCGACGCCTTGTCCCGGCTCGCGTCCGAACGGAAGATCCCGCTCGGGCTCGACCCCGCCGCGATGCGCCGTGACGCCCTGCCGCCCTCGCCGTTCCCGCCCGCGCGGCGTTGAGGCCGCGCGACGGACCCGTCGCCGGAATCCGTTTTCGAGGAGCGGGATCCGTCAAAGTCCGTTGAACCGCCATGCCGGATCGCGCTGCCGATCACCGGACGGGAATCCGGCCCGGGAGCAGCGGCCCCAGGACATCGAGATAGCCGGCGACGGCCGCCTCCGCGGTGAAGCGCGGCAGCGCCCGCTCCGCCGCCGCCCGCAGGGCCCGGCGCCGACCGGCGTCGTCGAGGAGCGACAGGCTCGCCTCGACCCACTCCGCCACCGCCATCGGCCGCACCTCGCCGCAATGCCACGCTTCGAGCAGGCCGCGGGCCGCGCCGGAATGGGGCGAGGCGAGCACCGGCGTGCCGCTCTGGAGCGCCTCCTGCACCACGATCCCCCACACGTCGCCACGGCTCGGAAACAGGAACAGCCTGGCCGAGGCGTAGGTCTCGGGCAGGGCCGCCTGCGCCAGGAAGCCGTCGAACCGCGCCGGGATTCCGGCCTCGGCGAAGCGCGCCTCCATCTCGCCGCGCAGCGGGCCGTCGCCCGCGACCCGGACCGACAGGCGCCGGCCGCGGGCGAGGCAGCCGAGCACGACCTCGGTGAAGAAGCGGGCGCCCTTCACCGCCTCGTTCAGCATGCCGCAGAACAGGAGGTCGAAGGGCCGTTCGGTATCCGGCGGCGGCGGGCCGGGCGGCGTCCAGGCCGGGAAGAGGGGGCTCGGCACGATCGATCCGGGCGCCAGTCCGTAGCCGGCGAGCAGCGCCCGGCTGTCCTCGCTCGGGCCGATCCCGCCGGCCGCCCCGGAGACGATGGCGCGGCGCAGCAGGCGGTGGGGCGCCGAGTGCCGGCCGGGATCGGTCTGCGGAACCCCGTCGGTGCGGATCAGGTAGGGGATGCGCCGCAGCCGCGCGGCACCCGCCGCCATCAGCATGGTCGGCGAGAAGTCGTTGAGCACGATCACCGCCGGGTCGAGGGCGGCGAGCCGCGGCACCACCGCGGGATTGACGTAGAGGTTGCGGACCGAGGAGCGGTGCCAGCGCAGGCCCGGCAGCACCGCGTGCCGGTAGAGCCGGGACGGCTCCAGGACCCATTGCCGGGCGCTCTCCCGGGGGGTGCAGGACAGGACGTGCAGCGCCCGGCCGAAACGGCCCGCGAGCCGCTCCGCCAACCGCTCGTAGAGGACATGGGTGTAGGGGGCGAGCGCCCCGGTCACGACGACGACGGGGCGTCCCGCGAGCGCATCGGCGGCCGGTGTCGTGCCCTGTTGCATCGCCTCGCGGTCTCCGGTCGTGCGGCCCGGCCGAATTCGCCGGCGTGCGGATCAGGCTCCGTCGATAGACGGGAACCGTTCTCAAGCGGTTTCATACCGATCGGCGATGATCCCGACTCAGAGCCTGTTTGACCGGCCGCCGTGTCTTCGTCAGGCAACGGCAAGGCGAGAGGAAAGCCCTGCTCCCATCCTGAACCCTCATCCTGAGGTGCCGGAGCGGAGGCCTCGAAGGGGGCTCCAGGGATCGCGCGGAACCTGGAATATCCTTCGAGGCCGCTCACGCGGCACCTCAGGATGAGGGGCGAGAGGGGATCACCGCTGTCAAACAGGCTCTCATCGCCGGTCGGCCCCCGCGACGGCGGGGCGGCGGGCGTCCGTGCGGCTCGATATCAGGCCGGGATTCGGCCGAGCCGCGGGCCGCCCATCAGGGCCTCGAAATCGGAGATCGGCCAGTGCGGCTCGACCACGTGGCGGGGCATCCGCGGAAGATCCGCCGCGCTCAGGGCACGGCCGCGCCGCGTGGTGAAGAAGGTCCGGTAGCCGCTCTCCCCGGCGAGGGCGGGATCGCGGTCCGGGTCGAAGTCGCGGCCGGCAACGCCCCAGGGGCAGGCGAAGTGGCGGATCTCCCGGCCGGTCAGCGCGGCGAGGTCGCGCCGCGAACGGGCGAACTCGTCGGCGACCTGCGCGCGGTCGAGCCGGCTCAGCCGGGAATGCGTGGCGGTGTGCGAGCCGACGTCGAGACCGTCTTCGCACCACGCCGCGATCTCGGCGCGGTTCATGTAGAGGCGTCCGCTCGCGGGCATCGCGTCGGCGCGGTCGAGGCCGGGCGGGACGCGCGGCGGTGCGTCGATCCAGTCGCTGATCAGGAAGACGAGGCCGGGCACGTTCAGCGCCTTGAGGACGGGCCGGGCGATGTCGAAGGTGTCGGCGTAGCCGTCGTCGAAGGTGACGAGGAAGGCGCGCTCGCGGGCCGGCCAGCCCGCCGCGAGGCGGTCCAGGGCGGTGTCGGCGTCGATGAAGTCGCCGTGCCGGCCGAGATGGCGAAGCTGGGCCTCGAAGCGATCCTGCTGCGCCTCCGGCACCTGATGGTAGCACAGGGTGTAGAGGCCGGCCTCGGCCTCGGCCAGCGACCGCAGCAGGGCGGCCCCGCGCAGCGCGAGCCTGCGCAGGGCGGGGACACGGCGCACCGTCGTCTTGACCCAGTGATCCATGCCCGCCTCGCCCCCCGATCCATTCGCATACCACGCGGCGGATCTGTCGGCATCTCGACATCCGATCCCCGGAAGCTGTGGTTAACCTGCGACATCGATTTGATGATTGGCTCTCGCGCCGGGGCTCATCTCTTGCCGGCCGACGGAAGCCGGACCAAAACCCGTCCCACGGCGGAACGGCCGGCACGGAGAGGATATTCGAGAGTGGGCCATCTCACGGTCGCCGACCTTACGGACGATCCCGGATGGGACGCGGCGGTGTGGCGGCAGCAGGACGCCAACCTCTACGCCTCGCGTCGGTGGGGCGACTACAAGAGCCGCGTCGGCTGGACGGTGAGGCGGATCGCCGTCCGCGGCTGCGACGGGCAGGCGCTCGCCTACGCGCAGGTCCAGCGCCGCCGCTGCGGTCCGGGCCATTTCGTCCTGGCGCAGGGCTGCCCGATCCTCACCCGCCTCGGCGCGCCCCGGGCCGAGGCCGTGTTGCGCGCGGTCCTCGACCATCTCGATCTCGGCCGCCTCGATCTGCTCGGGGTGAACTACCAGCAGTTCCAGACCCCGGAGGCGGTGCTGGCCCTGCTCGGCCACGGCTTCGCGCCGGTCGTCACCGTCCGGACGCACACGCTGGAGGTCGATCTCACGCAGGAGACGGACCGGATCCGCGCCCGCATGGAGGGGCGCTGGCGCGACGTGCTCAAGGCGGCCGAGCGCAACCGCGATCTCGCGGTCGCCTTCCCGACCGATCCGGCCGAGCGGCTCGCCGCCTTCGACACCTTCAGCCGCCTGTACGGCGAGCTGAAGCGGCGCAAGGGTTTTCGCAACAGCCTCGATACGGGCGCCTTCCGCGACATCGCCGCGGCCGACCCGAACCTGCTGTTCCTGGAGGTGCGCGAGCGGGACGAGCCCATCCTGGTGCGGATCGTCCACCGGTCCGCCCGCCGCTGGACCGACTTCTACGTCGCCTCGAACGAGCGGGCCAAGCTCACCGGCGCGGGCCGGCTCGCGGTCTGGCGCCTGATCGAGCGGGCCAAGCGGGACGGATGCCGCGTTCTCGATCTCGGCGGGATCGATCCGGCCGGCAATCCCGGCGTCTACGAGTTCAAGCGCGGCGTCTGCCGCGACGTCGTCGCCTCCGATCCCCTCTGGCTCTTCAGCCGAACGCGGCTGGTGCGCGACGTCGCGACGGGCTGGATGGTCGCGTGGTAGCGCGCTTCTCGCCGAAGGGGACGCCGGTTCGGCGGAGCGCGCGAGACCCGCATCCCGAAACCGCGGTTTCCAGCCTTCGGGTTTCGCCCCCCTCCGTCCTCGCGAGCGGCCGCGAAGCGATCCAGGGCGCGACCGGTCCGGAAAGGTCGCGCCCTGGATCGCCACGGCTTCGCCTCGCGATGACGCAGGAGAGGCCGAAGTCAGCAACCGGATAGCGTATCATACCAAGCGGCGCCGATCCCGACCGATGGTCGGGATCGGCGCATCCGGCGGATGGCCGCCGCCCCGCGGTCGCGGGGCAGCCGACGATGAGGCGGGATCATCGCCGGTCGGTATTAAAGCATCGGTCCGGGTCCGGTATCCTGGGCGAGGCTCCCGCAGAACGGATGCGATGACCGACGCAACTTCAGTGCGCGCCAAACCCGAGAGCCTGCACCGGCGCGCCGCCGGACTGGTCCGGCATCCGCCGGCCGCGCTCGTCGCCCTGGCCGACCAGGGCGTGGTCAGCGGCTTCGGCTTCCTCAGCGGCATCGCCGCCGCCCGCCTGCTCGGCATCGCCGAATTCGGGCATTTCGCGATGATCATGATCGTGCTCGCCTTCGCCCAGGCGCTGCACAACGCCCTGATCGCGGCGCCGATGATGACGCTGGCCGGGGCGCGCAGCGGGATCGCGCGGGCCTACGCCGCGAGTCTCCTGGCGGGCGCCTTCCTGCTCTCGGTGCCGGGCGCGGCCTTCGTGGTGATCGCGCTCGCCATCGGCGGCCTGTCGGGGTCGACCTTCCTCGCCGCCTGCGCCCTGATGCTGGCGCAGAACGTCCAGTTGATCCTGCGCCGCCTGCTCTTCGCCCAGGGCAAGGGGATGCAGGCCCTGCTGATGGACGCCGCCCGCGCCGCGAGCTTTCCCGTCGTGGCCGGGCTGGCCTGGCTGAGGCACGACCTCATCGGCGGCAACGGCTTCGTCTGGCTGCTCGCCGCGACCGCGCTCGCCACGAGCCTGCCCTTCGTCGTCTCGATCGGGCGGCCGATCCTGCGCCGGCCCGGCTGCCTGCGAATCGGCGCCGTCGCCCGGCGCCACATCCCGCTGGCGCGCTGGCTCCTGCCGATCGTGTTCGTCACCTTCCTGCAGGAGCAGCTCGTCTGGCTCGTGGCGGGCTCGACGCTCGGCCTCGACGCGCTGGGCGGCCTGCGGGCGGCGCAGTACCTCGTCGGCGCCGTGCTGCTGCTGCTCTCGGCCACCGAGAACGTCCTGCCGGTGTCCGCCGCGCGCGTCTACGCCGAGAGCGGCGAGGCGGCCCTGCGCACCTACCTGTTCCGGACCGGCCTGCGGCTCGGCCTGCCGATCGTCGCGATCCTGGCGGCGCTCGCCGTGCCCGCCGCGATGTGGCTGCGCCTGATCTTCGGGGCGGAGTATGCCCCTTACGCCGATTGCCTGCGCATCCTCTCGGCCAGCGTCGTGGTGGTGCTCGCGCGCGACCTCACCGCCAACTACTTCCGCGCCAAGCACGACACCCGCGTGCTGTTCGAGGCGCTGTGCCTGAGCATGGTCGTCTCGCTCGCCGCCGCCTTTCCCCTGATGCGCTGGGGCGGCGTCGGCGGCGCGGCGGCGGCGGTGGGCGCCGGGCACCTCGCTTCCCTCGTCTACCTTGGGCTGGCGGCGCGCGGGCGATCGCGTCCGCTCCGGGCCCGGTTCGCGCGCGACTGAACCGAAGGCACCGGCACGCTCGGCGCGAGACCGAAGGTTCGGAAGCGGAAGGCGCGGCACACGAGGGGCTTGGAGCCCCGGTTTCCTCGTCAGGACCGACCTGCGGACAGCCGCCGCAAGACGGATTTCCGTCGTTTCGGGCGGTCGTGCGCGCCGTGCCGGCACGGCGTTAACGGTACGTTAGCCCTACGAATCTTAACTGCTGTCCGGTTCAGGAAGGCCGGGCATGGTCCATCATCCTACAGCGCACGCCCCGGGGCGGCAGGCCGCCGCGAAACCGGTCGCGCGCTACCTCGCCAAGGCGGCCGCGCACAGCGCGGGCGGGCGGATCGACAAGGCGCGGCGCAACCTCCAGCTCGCGCTCGAAGCGGCGCCGGACCATGCCGTCGCCCATTTCGAACTCGGCGTGCTGACCAGCCGGACCGAGGCGCCGGGACCGGCGGTGCCGCACTTCGTCGCCGCCCTCAGGGCGGAGCCCGAGCAGCCGCGCTACTGGCTCGCCCTCGCGGTCACGCTGCTCGTGCTGAACCGGATCGGCGAGGCGCGCGCCCTGATGGAGCAGTTTCGCGATCGCGGCCTCGACGACGAATCCCGCTCCGTCCTGAGGGAGTTCGCCGACCATGCCTTCGCCCGGGGGCAGGAGCGCTACAACGCGGGCGATCCGGCCACGGCGGAGATCCTGGCCGGTCTCGTGATCGGCCTGGACGAGACCCACGCCAACGCGACCCATCTCGCCGGCGCCGTCGCCGCGACGAAGGGCCGCTACCAGCAGGCCTTCGACCTGTTCAGCATCGCGATCTACCGCGAGCCCGACAACGCCGCCTATTTCAGCAGCCTCGGCGCCGTCCTCATCACGATGGGCGACTACACCGGCGCCGTCTCGGCCCTGGAGCGGGCGGTCGCCCTCGACCCCGACCTGGCGATCGCGCATGCGAACCTGTCCGGCGTCCACCAGCGCGTCAGCCGTCACAGCGCGGCCGTGACCCATGCGCGGCGCGCGATCGCGCTCGATCCCGGACTCTCCAACGCGCACAACAATCTCGGCTGCAGCCTGAAGAGCCTCGGCCGACTGCGCGACGCGATCGCGAGCTTCGATCGGGCACTCGCGGCCGATCCCGGCCATCTCACGGCCCATTCCAACCGCCTGTTCGCCAAGCTCTACGCCGAGGGCGTTCCGCCCGCCGACTACGCCGCCGACGCGCGCAGCTTCGGCGCGCGCTTCGCCGACCCGCTGCTGCGGCGGCGCTCCTTCGCCAACGACCGCGATCCCGACCGCCGGCTGCGGATCGGCTTCGTCTCGGGCGACCTGTGCACCCACGCCCTCGCCCGCTTCATCGAGCCGTTCCTGCGCCACCTGGACCGGACGCGGTTCGCGGCGCGCGCCTACATGACCCAGGCTGCGGAAGACGCGGTTTCGGCCCGCCTGCGCACGCTGTTCGACGGCTGGCACAACGTCGCCGGCCTCGACGACGACGAGACCGCCGACCTGATCGAGGCGGATGCGATCGACATCCTCGTCGACCTCTCGGGCCACAGCGCCGGCCACCGCCTGCTCGTCTTCGCCCGCAAGCCGGCGCCGGTTCAGGTCACGTGGATGGGCCATCCGGCGACGACGGGCCTGCGCGCCATCGACTACCGGCTGACCGATTCCGGCCATGACGCGCCCGGCCTGTCGGAGCCCCTGCATACCGAGACGGTGTGGCGGCTGCCCGGCGTCTCGGCCACCTACGAGGCGCCGGATGGGATCCCTCCGGTGCGCGAACGGCCGCCGTTCGCGGACAACGGCTTCGTCACCTTCGGCGCCATGAACCGCTTCGAGAAGATCGGCGACGGCGCCCTGGAGACCTGGGCCGAGATCCTCCGGGTGCTTCCCGAGGCGCGCCTGTTCATGGTCGTCGCCGACGTCGAGACGCCGGAGATCCGGGCACAGGTCGAGGCGCGGCTGTCGCAGGCCGGGCTGCCGCTGGAGCGGATACGCCTCCACCCGCGCGTCACCGCCACCTACTTCGAACTCTACCACACGTTCGACATCGCCCTCGATTCGTTCCCCTACAACGGCGGCACGACGAGCTGCGACACGCTCGCGATGGGCGTGCCGCTGATCGCCCTGGAGGGCAGCCACGCGGTGGCGCGCGGCGGCGTCGCCGTCCTGACGGCCGTCGGGCTGACCGAGTTCGTCGCCGAGACGCGGGAGGACTACGTGGCACGCGCCGTCGCCCTCGCGCGCGATCCCGACCGCCTGCGCGCCATGCGAGCCGGGCTTCGCGAGCGCGTCTTCGCCAGCCCGCTGATGGATCATCCGCGCCTCGCTGCGGATGTGGGCGAGGCCTTCCGCACCATGTGGAGGCGTTGGGTCGATGCAGCCCGCTCCGCTTGAACCCGCCCGCGCAGCGGACAGCCCCCTCCTGCCGGAGCTTCCGGTGCAGGCGGCCCTGCGCCGGCTGGGGCAGGAATTCTCCGACATCCTCGACGCGGCCGCCATCGGGGCGGACAGCGCGACCGACCCGATCTACGTCACGCGGCCCTTCCTGCCGCCGCTCGAAGAGTTCGAGCCGCTGCTGCGGCAGATCTGGCGCACGCGGATCCTGACCAACGGCGGCCCGTTCCACCGGGAGTTGGAGGAGCGCCTGTGCACCCATCTCGGCGTGAGGCAGGTCGCGCTGTTCAACAACGCGACCACCGCGCTGATCGTGGCCCTGCGGGCGCTCGACCTCACGGGCGAGGTGATCACCACGCCCTATTCCTTCGTGGCGACCTCGCACGCCCTGCTGTGGAGCGGGCTGACCCCCGTCTTCGTCGACATCGATCCGGCGACCCTCAACCTCGACCCCGCCCGGATCGAGGCCGCCATCACCCCGCGCACCCGCGCGATCCTGCCGGTCCACTGCTACGGCCGGCCCTGCGACGTGGAGGCGATCGGGGCCATCGCCGACCGGCACGGGCTCAAGGTGATCTACGACGCCGCCCACGCCTTCGGCGTGCGCCACCGCGGCGCAAGCGTGCTGAACCACGGCGACCTGTCGGTCCTGAGCTTCCACGCCACCAAGGTGTTCAACACCTTCGAGGGCGGCGCGATCGTCTGCGCCGATGCCGGCATGAAGGACCGGATCGACAAGCTGAAGAACTTCGGCTTCGACGACGAGACGTCCGTGATCGGGGTCGGGCTCAACGGCAAGATGAGCGAGCTGAACGCGGCCTTCGGCCTCGTCCAGCTCCGGCACATCGACGCGGCGCTGGCCCACCGGAAGGCGGTCGATGCGGCCTACCGCGAGGGCTTGCGCGACATTCCCGGCATCCGCTGCCTCGACGCGGCGGCGGACGGCTCGGCCAACTACGCCTATTTCCCGATCCTGGTCGGGCCCGATCATCCGCTCGGACGCGACGCGCTCTACGAGGCGTTCCGGCGAGAGGGCATCCATCCGCGGCGCTACTTCCATCCGCTGATCTCGGATTTCCCCGCCTACCGCACGCTGCCCAGCGCCCGCCGGGAGGATCTGCCCGTGGCCGCCGCCGCCGCCGACCGGGTGCTGTGCCTGCCGATCTACCCGGATCTCGACGCCGCGACCGTGGCCCGGATCGTCGAAAGGATCGCGCGGCCATGACGACGCCCGTCACGGCGGCGATCATGCAGCCGTACCTCTTCCCCTATATCGGCTACTTCCAGCTCATCGCGGCCGTCGACCGGTTCGTGATCTACGACCGCGTGAAGTACACCAAGAAGGGCTGGATCAACCGCAACCGCTTCCTGCGCGACGGCGCGCCGGTGACCTTCACGCTGCCGCTGGAACGGGATTCGGACCACCTCGACATCCGCGAGCGGCGCGTGGCGGCGGGGTTCGAGCCGGGCCGGCTCTGCGCCCAGATCGCGCAGGCTTACCGTCGCGCGCCGCATGTCCGCGAGACGATGCCGCTGGTGGAGGAGGTTCTGGGCTATGCCGGTGCCGACCTGTTCGACCACCTCCGGCACGGATTGGTGCGGACCTGCGCGCATCTCGGTCTCGGGACGCCGATCCGCACGGCCTCCGAGATCGAGGAGGCGACGGACCTGCGGCGGCAGGATCGGGTGATCGATCTCTGCGAGCGCCTCGGGGCCTCGACCTACGTCAACCCGATCGGCGGCACGGCCCTCTACGACCCGGCCGCCTTCGCGCGGCGCGGGATCGCCCTGCGCTTCCTGCGCACCCGGCCCTTCGCCTACCCGCAGGGCCCGCACCCCTTCGTGCCGTGGCTGTCGATCCTCGACGTGCTGATGTTCAACCCGCGACCCACGCTCACCGCCGTCCTGGCCAGTGGCTACGACCTGATCGCGGGCGAGGCGATCGCCGGGCCCGGCGGGCCTGCCGCCTCGTCCGAGCCCGGCCACGAAGCGGCGGCCTGATCACCCTGTTCCGTCCCGAGGAGAAATCCATGGCCATCCCCGCTTCGCACGACGCCGCGTGGTTCGACGAACAGATGCAGCGCAAGGGCTGGGTCCTGTTCGAGGGCGTCGTGCCCGCCGCCGACCTTCCCGCCCTCCGCCGGGCCGTGCTCGACAGCGTCGCCGATTGCGGGCGCCGCCAGGTCGAGGGCGGGGCGACGGCCGCGCCGGACGGGACCGCGCACCACGCCGTCGGCCAGTATCCGGCCCTGGACCGCTTCCTCGAACAGGACTGGCTCGACGGCCTGATCTCCCGCTACTTCGACGGGGCGGCCTACATCCTGCACGCCTTCAATCCGGCGAGCGTCGGCCCGTCCGCGACGAGCTATCTCCACCGCGTCCACCGCGACGTGCGCACCTTCGGCGGCGGCTTCCGGCTGATGCTGAACATGCTGGTGATGGTGGACCCGTTCACCACCGAGAACGGCGCCACGCACGTCCTGTCGGGCTCGCATCATGCGCCGGCGCCGCCGCCGGAAGCGGTGTTCCGGGCCGAGTCCGAGCGGCTGGTCGGTCCGGCCGGCAGCATCGTGCTGTTCGACTCGAATCTCTGGCACGCGGCGGGCAGCAACGTCACGGACACCACCCGCACCGCGCTCACGCTCAGCTTCAGCCGGGCCTTCGTCAAGCAGCAGATGGATTATCCGCGCTTCCTCGGACCGGATTACGGGGGGACGGCCTCGCCGCGGATGCGCCAGCTCCTCGGCTTCAACGCCATGGTGCCGACCTCCTACGACGAGTTCTACCAGCCCGCCGCGCGCCGGCTCTACCAGGCGAACCAGGGATGACGCAGGCCCGCGACTACGACCGCGAGGGCGCCCAGATCGGCGACCGCCGCTACAACTACGACTTCGACGCCATCACCCGGCGCTACATGATGCGCGCGTTCACGCCGTTCCTGCCGCAGGGCCGGGCGCTCGAACTCGGCTGCTATCTCGGGGAATCGACCGAGTGGCTGACGGGGCTGTACACCGACCTCACCGTGGTCGAGGCGGCGCCGACGCTGGTCGAGAAGGCGCGGGAGAAGGTGGGGGGCGCGCCCCGCTTCATCTGCTCGACCTTCGAGGCGCTGGACCTGGAGGAGACGTTCGACGCGATCTTCCTGATCAACACCCTCGAACACCTGGACGATCCCGTCCTCGTCCTGAAGAGGGTCCGCCGCTGGCTCACGCCGACGGGACGGCTGTTCCTTCTCGTGCCGAACGCGAACGCTCCGTCGCGCCAGATCGCCGTGAAGATGGGGCTGATCACGCACAACAGCGCCGTGACCCCGGCCGAGGCCGCCAACGGGCACCGGAACACCTTCTCCTTCGATACGCTGGAGCGCGCCACCCGCGATGCCGGCCTCGCGACGCTGCATCGCGGCGGCCTGATCTTCAAGGCGCTGGCGAACTACCAGTTCGACGCGGCGCTGGCCGCCGGCATCGTTTCCGACGCCTATGTCGAGGGCTGTTATCACCTGGGAAACCAGTACCCGGACATGACCGCCAGCATCTATCTGATCTGCGGGCGGGGCGAGGACTGATACGCCATCCGGTCGATGAGTTCGGCCTCTCTTGCGTCCTTGCGAGGCGAAGCCGTGGCAATCCAGGGCGCGCCCTTTCCGGACCTGTCGCGTCCTGGATCGCTTCGCTGCCGCTCGCGATGACGGAGGGCGACGAAATCCGAAGCGATCGATCGGAAACGGTATGAGAACCTGTTTGACTGTAGTGATCCCATCTCGCCCCTCATCCTGAGGTGCCGCGTGAGCGGCCTCGAAGGGTGCTCCAGATCCCGCGCGGAACCTGGAGCACCCTTCGAGGCCTCCGCTCCGCTCCGGCACCTCAGGATGAGGGTTCAGGATGGGAGTAGGATCTTCCTCTCGCCTTGCCGTTGCCTGACGAAGACACGGCAGCCGGTCAAACAGGCTCTGAGCCACCCCGGGACCGGCGGCCCTTGCCGACGTTGGAGACCGTGATCGAACCGTGCTTCCACCGGAACCGCTCCGGCCCCGAGGATGTCCGCACCCATCTGACGGCCTGCGCGGGAGCCTTCACGCCGCCGCTGGGCGAGCGCGTCGATCTCCCGGACTACGCCGCCAAGCTGGCGGCGCGGGCCGAGCGGTTCGAGGCCTGGGCGGGTCCGGCGCTGGTCGGCCTCGTTGCCGTCTACTGCAACGACCCCGAACGCAGCCGCGCCTTCGTGACGAATGTCAGCGTGGCGCCCGAGCGGGCCCGCGCCGGCCTCGGACGCCGCCTCCTGAGGTCGGCCATCGTGCATGCGCGCGGCCTCGGCTTCCGGCAGCTCGCCCTCTCGGTCGATCGGCGGGCCGGCGCATGCCGGCTGTACGAGGCGCTCGGCTTCGCGGTCGAGGGAAGGGAGGGCGACACCCTGCACCTCTCGCTCGACCTGACGCCGGGCCCGGCCGAAGCGAAGGCTGCCCCGCCCGGGGAAAGCGGCCGGCCCTGAACCGCGGTCGGCAGCGCGCCCGCTCCGGACCCGCGTTCCGGAACCGCCCCCGGCACCTGACGTTACCCGGCCACCGTCCCGACCGGAGCCGGAAGATCCCGATGTCCTCGTTTCCCCGCCCCCTCGCGGCGCTTGCCGCCCTCGCCCTGCTCGGCGCCGAGCCGACGATCGCCCGGGCCGATCCCGGCCAGATCAAGGGCCAGGACGTGATGGGCGACAAGAGCCGCAGCGCCAACGACGGCTGGAGCCAGGCGCCGGTCCCGCGCGAGGAATCCGCGGCCAAGGACGCGCCCGATCCCGGCGGCCGGTCGACGGAGCGGAACAAGGATCGTCCGGTGCCGAAGGCCGGCGAGGGCGGCGGCGACGGCACCGATCCGCAGCAGCCCCTCGACCACCGCACGCCCGGCCCCTCCGGACACAATCCGGCTCAGCCCACGAAGTGATCGGCCGACCGGACAGGACGCGCGCGATTGATTGCGGCGAAAGATGCCGGCGCGGCATGCCGGCACTTGCCTCCGGAGCGCGTTCCTGCGAGGTCTTGGAGTAAGAACAGCTCTAACGAGGACGTGCGATGACGGTGCAGGTATCCCGGCGCGGATTGCTGAAAGGCATCGGCGTCGGCTTGGCCGGGGGGACGCTCGGCGCCCTCGGCTTCGCTGACCTCCAGCCGGCTGCGGCCGCCGCCGTGCGGCCCTTCAAGCTCGCGCAGATGCGCGAGACGCGCAACACCTGCCCCTACTGCTCGGTGGCCTGCGGCGTCATCCTCTACAGCCTCGGCGACCATTCGAAGAACGCCCGCTCGGCGGTGATGCACGTCGAGGGCGATCCGGATCACCCGGTCAACCGCGGCACGCTCTGCCCCAAGGGTTCGAGCCTGCTCGATTTCGTCCGCTCCGAGACCCGCACCAAGTACCCGCAATACCGGGCCCCGGGCTCGTCCGAGTTCAAGCGCGTCTCCTGGGACTTCGCGCTGGAGCGCATCGCGACGCTCCTGAAGGAGGATCGCGACAGGAACTTCCTGGCGAAGAACGGCGACCTCACCGTCAACCGGTGGACCACCACCGGCTTCCTCGCCGCCTCGGCCACCACCAACGAGACGGCGTGGCTGACCTACAAGACGGTCCGAAGCATGGGGGCCCTGGTCTTCGACAATCAGGCCAGGGTCTGACACGGTCCTTCGGTCGCCAGTCTGGCGCCCTCCTTCGGCCGCGGTGCGATGACCAACCTCTGGATGGACATCAAGCACGCGGACCTCATCACCGTGATGGGCGGCAATGCCGCCGAGGCGCACCCCTGCGGCTTCAAGTGGGTGGTGGAAGCCAAGGCGCACAACAACGCCAAGCTCATCGTCATCGATCCCCGCTTCACCCGCACCGCGTCGGTGGCCGATCTCTACTGCCCGATCCGGCAGGGGACCGACATCGCGTTCCTGTCCGGCGTCGCCAGGTACCTGATCGACAACGACAAGCTTCAGCACCGCTATCTCGCGGCCTACACCAACGCCGCCTTCGTCGTGAAGGAGGGCTTCGACTTCAGCGAGGGCCTGTTCTCGGGCTACTCGGAGGACAAGCGCGACTACGACAAGACCACCTGGGACTACGAGATCGGGCCGGACGGCTACGCGGTCGTCGACGAGACGCTGCAGCATCCGCGCTGCGTGATGCAGCTTCTGAAAAAGCACATCGCCGTCTACACGCCCGAGATGGTCGAGCGGGTCTGCGGCTCGCCCAGGGAGACCTTCCTCAAGGTCTGCCGGATGATCGCGGAGACGTCGACACCCGACAAGGTGATGACCTCGCTCTACGCCCTCGGCTGGACGCACCATTCCAAGGGCTCGCAGAACATCCGCTCGATGTGCATCGTGCAGACGCTGCTCGGCAATATCGGCATGCTCGGCGGCGGCATGAACGCGCTGCGCGGTCACTCCAACATCCAGGGGCTGACCGATATCGGGCTGATGAGCAACCTCATCCCCGGCTATCTCAACATCCCGATCGAGAAGGAGCCGGATTACGCGAGCTACATCGCCAAGCGGCAGTTCAAGCCGCTGCGTCCCGGCCAGATGAGCTACTGGCAGAACTACAACAAGTTCTTCGTCTCGTTCCAGAAGTCGATGTGGGGCGAGCACGCCACCAAGGAGAACGACTGGGCCTACGACTACCTGCCCAAGCTCGACGTGCCGACCTACGACGTGCTGCGCGGGTTCGAGCTCGCCAAGCAGGGCAAGATGACGGGCTACGTCATCCAGGGCTTCAACCCCCTGCTGTCGTTCCCCAACCGGGCCAAGATGACCGAGGCCTTCTCCAAGATGAAGTTCCTCGTGGTCATGGACCCGCTCCAGACCGAGACGGCGCGCTTCTGGGAGAACCACGGCGAGTACAACGACGTCGATCCCGCGAAGATTCAGACCGAGGTCTTCGAGCTGCCGACGACGCTGTTCGCCGAGGAGGAGGGCTCGCTCTCGAATTCCTCGCGCTGGCTGCAATGGCACTGGCAGGCGCAGGAGCCGCCGGGCGAGTGCCGTTCGGACATCGAGATCATGTCCGGGATCTTCCTGCGCATGAAGGCGATGTACCAGAAGGATGGGGGCGCCTTCCCCGATCCGATCGTGAATCTCACCTGGAACTACGCCATCGGCGAGTCGCCGACGGCGGGCGAGCTGGCGCGTGAGCTCAACGGCTACACGCTGGCTCCGATCCAGGACCCGACCGGCGCGACGATTCCCGCCGGCAGGCAGGTGGACGGCTTCGCCCAGCTCAAGGACGACGGCTCGACGGCCTGCGGCTGCTGGATCTATTCCGGCTGCTACACCGAGAAGGGCAACATGATGGCCCGCCGGGACAACACCGATCCCGGCAACCGCGGCATCGCGCCGAACTGGGCCTTCGCGTGGCCGGCCAACCGGCGCGTGCTCTACAACCGCGCCTCCTGCGACCCGGAAGGGAAGCCGTGGTCGGAGAAGAAGAAGCTCATCGAGTGGAACGGCAAGAGTTGGGTCGGCTTCGACGTGCCGGACTACGGCGCCGCCGTCGCGCCCGACAAGGGCATGGGCCCGTTCATCCTGAACCAGGAGGGCGTCGCCCGTCTCTGGACCCGGGGGCTGATGCGCGACGGGCCGTTCCCGACGCATTACGAGCCGTTCGAGTCGCCGGTCGCCAACGTCGTCTTCCCGAAGATCAAGGGGGCGCCCGCCGCCCGCATCTTCAAGGGCGACCTGGCCGAGCTCGGCACCTCGGACGAGTTCCCCTACGCGGCGACGAGCTACCGGCTCACCGAGCACTTCCACGGCTGGACCAAGCACGCCCGGATCAACGCGATCCTCCAGCCGGAGGCCTTCGTCGAGATCGGCGAGGAACTCGCGAAGGAAAAGGGCATCGCCAAGGGCGACTGGGTCCGCGTCTGGTCGAAGCGCGGCTCGATGAAGGCCAAGGCGGTGGTGACCAAGCGCATCAAGCCGCTGATCTGCGACGGCAGGCAGGTCCACGTCGTCGGCATGCCCCAGCACTGGGGCTTCATCGGCCAGACCAAGAAAGGATGGCACCCGAACTCGCTGACCCCGGTGGTCGGCGACGCCAACACGGAGACGCCGGAGTTCAAGGCGTGGCTCGTCAACATCGAGCCCACGACGCCTCCGGCGGACCGGGTCGCGTGAGGGAGGGCTGAGACATGGCAGACTACAGCTCCCTCGACATCCGCCAGCGCTCCGCCTCCACCGAGACGGCGCCGGCGATCCGGCGGCACGAAGAGGTCGCCAAGCTCATCGACGTCTCCAAGTGCATCGGCTGCAAGGCCTGCCAGGCGGCGTGCGAGGAGTGGAACGACCTGCGCGACGACGTCGGCGTCAATGTCGGCGTCTACGACAACCCCCACGACCTCACCCCGAAGTCGTGGACCCTGATGCGGTTCACCGAGTACGAGAACCCGGAGACCAACCACCTCGAATGGCTGATCCGCAAGGACGGCTGCATGCACTGCACCGAGCCGGGCTGCCTCAAGGCCTGCCCGTCGCCCGGCGCGATCGTGCAGTACTCCAACGGCATCGTCGACTTCGTCGAGGATCACTGCATCGGCTGCGGCTACTGCGTGAAGGGCTGCCCCTTCAACATTCCCCGCATCTCGAAGACCGACAACAAGGCCTACAAGTGCACCCTGTGCTCGGACCGGGTCGCGGTCGGCCAGGCGCCGGCCTGCGCCAAGTCGTGTCCGACCGGCGCGATCATGTTCGGTACCAAGGAGGCGATGGTCGAGCAGGCGTACGACCGGGTCGAGGACCTCAAGTCCCGCGGCTTCGATCAGGCCGGCCTGTACGATCCCAAGGGCGTCGGCGGCACGCACGTGATGTACGTGCTGCACCACAACGACAAGCCGCACCTCTACAACGGCCTGCCGGACGATCCGAAGATCTCGGCCCTGGTCGCCTTCTGGAAGGGCGGCGCCAAGGTGTTCGGCCTCGCCACCATGGGCTTCGCCGCGCTGGCGGGCTTCTTCCACTACGTCACCGCCGGCCCCAACGAGGTGGCGCCGGAGGAGGAGGAGGAGGCCATCGACATGAAGGACGGCCGCGGCCACGCCTCCGGCCACGACCGGGGCGAGAACCGCCCCTCCGCCTGAACCCCTCGGGACGCGCCCGTCGCGGGCGCGTCCCTCGTTCGAATCGTCGAGTCGAAGTCGGCCATGACCATCCACACGGATCTCCGCGACGGCGAATCCCGCCCCATCCGGGAGGTGAGGTCGGACGCGCCGGAGGTGATGTACGTCCCGCGCTACACCGGCGTGCAGCGCGTCAACCACTGGATCACCGCGATCCTGTTCACGCTGCTGACCCTCTCGGGGCTGGCGATGTTCACGCCCTACCTGTTCGCGCTCACCGGCCTGTTCGGCGGGGGCCAAGCGACGCGGGCGATCCACCCGTGGTTCGGCGTGGCGCTGATGGCGAGCTTCGCGCTGCTGTTCGTCCGGTTCTGGCGCCTCAACATCCCCAACCGGGACGATGTCGAGTGGTCGAAGCGCATCGGCGACGTGGTGACCAACCGCGAGGACCGGCTGCCGGAACTCGGCAAGTACAATGCCGGCCAGAAGGGCGTGTTCTGGGGCCAGACCGCGCTGATCCTGATCATGTTCGTCACCGGCCTCGTGATCTGGGACCAGTACTTCTACCCGCTGACCACCATCGAGACGAAGCGCTGGGCCCTGCTCGCCCATTCGCTGGCCGCCGTCGTCGCCATCGCCATCATCGTCGTGCACGTCTATGCCGGCATCTGGGTGCGCGGCACCGGCCGGGCGATGGTGCGCGGGACGGTCACGGGCGGCTGGGCCTACCGCCATCACCGCAAGTGGCTCCGTCAGATCGTCGGCGAGCGCCCGGTGAAGACCGGCTCGGTCGACAAGCGCGGCGGCTGATCCGGAGCACGCGAACCTTGGCCCGTTTCTTCAAGCGCACGCCCGCGAGCGCGGGCGATGCCGTCTCCGACGCGCCGCGGCCGGAGCGCCGCCCCCGCGAGATCCAGCCCGATCCCGACCAGATCGGCATTTCCGGCTCGGTCCCCTTCGTGCGGCTGCCGGACCCCGCGCGCCTGTTCGCGGAGCGGGCCAAGCGCTTCGCGGCCCTCGCCCCCGGTCACGCGCTCGGCGCCTATCTCGGCTTCATGGCCCGCGTCGCCGAGGCGCAGGCGAAGGTGCAGGCGGGACGGGCGATCGCGCCCGTCCCGCCGACCGACCTCGACCTGCGGCTGGAGCACGGCATGCCGGCGCTCGCCCGCAACCTCGTCACCGACGATCCCGCCTGCCTCGCCTGCATCGACGCGCTGATCGCGGCGGTCGATCTGACGGGCGCTCCGGCCGAGGCGGCGGCGGCCCGCGACGGCCTGCGCGCCGCGAGCGCGGAGGACCGGCTCGACCTCGCGACGCAGATCTTCGAGGGCGCGTTCCCGGTGGAACGGATCGCCGAATGCGTGTTCGTCGCCGCCGGGCTTCAGGTCCATCTCGCGGCCTGCGCCGCGGCGCTCGGCCGGACGGCGCTCAAGCCCGTCGCCGACGGCGTCTGCCCGGCCTGCGGCGGCGCCCCGACCGCGAGCCTGATCGTCGGCTGGACCCCGGCCGACAAGGCCCGCTACCTGTCCTGCTCGCAATGCGGCACGCTGTGGAACCACGTGCGCATCCGCTGCACCGCCTGCGGCTCGGGCGAGGGCGTGAGCTATTACGGCCTCGACGAGGTCTCGAAGGACGTTCAGGTCGAGACCTGCACGGCCTGCCACAGCTACCTCAAGCACCTGCACCAGCACCGGGACGCGGCCCTCGACCCGGTGGCCGACGACATCGCCTCCTACGGCCTCGACCTGAAGATCGCCGAGGCGGGCTTCCGCAAGGCGGGGCTGAACCTGCTGTTCGTGAGTTGAGCCGTCGAGGCCGCGCCCGCCGCGCGGCGTCCGATGTCCTGACCATCGAGATCGTTCGACCTTGCCCATTCCGGATCGCGGCATCCCTGCAGCGAAGAAATCGCTCCTCGTCGGCGTGATCGGCCATGTCGATCACGGCAAGACCGCGCTCGTGCGCGCGCTCACCGGCACCGACACGGACCGGCTCAAGGAGGAGAAGCAGCGCGGCGTCTCGATCGTGCCGGGCTTCGCCCTGCTGCGGCCGGCGGGTGAGGAGGGCGAGATCGACCTGATCGACCTGCCCGGCCACGAGCGCTTCGTGCGGGCGATGGTCTCCGGCGCCACCGGCATGCGGGCGGTGCTGCTCGCGGTGGATGCCCGCGAGGGACTGAAGCCGCAGACGATCGAGCATCTGGAGATCGCCCGCCTGATCGGCGTGCGCCGCGGCGTGGTCGCGCTGACCAAGTGCGACCTCGTCGGGCCGGAGGCCATCGCCGCGCGGACGGCGGAGGTCGCGGGCATCGCCGCGCGGGCCGGGCTCGAGGCCGTCACCGTGGTGCCGACCTCGGTCGTCGCCGGCACCGGCCTGGGCGACCTCGACGCCGCGCTCGCCGCCCTGCTGCGCGCGGCGCCCGCCGCCCGGGACGACGGCTTCCCCTACCTGCCGGTCGACCGCGTCTTCGCACGCCCCGGCTTCGGCACGGTGGTGACGGGGACGCTGCGCCGCGGGCGTCTGTCCGTGGGCGACCGGGTCGCGGTGATGCCGGGCGGCGCCGTCGCCACGGTGCGCGGCCTTCAGATCCACGGCCGCCCGGTCCAGAGCGCCGAACTCGGCCGGCGCACGGCGGTCGCCCTGCGCGGCGTCGAACGGGCCGACCTGCACCGGGGCCAGGCGCTCGCCGCCCCCGACCTGTTGGAGGCCGGGCGCTGGATCGATGTCGGCCTCTCGGCCGTCGCGGGCGCCGATCCGCTGCCGAGCGGGACGCGGGCGCGCCTGCTCGCCGGCACGGCGGAGGTGAGCGTGCGTCTGCGCCTGCTCGACCGCGACGTGCTGGAGCCGGGGCAGACGGCGCCGGCGCAGGTCCAGGCGGAGGAGGACGTGGCGGTGCCGGCCCGCGAGCCGTTCATCCTGCGCAGCGACGCGCCGCCGGCCACCATCGCCGGCGGACGGGTGCTCGATCCGCTCTCGCGCCGCCGCCGCCGCAACGACGCGCGGGTCCTGGCCGAACTGGCGGTGCTGGCCGAGGGGCGGCCGAAGGAGATCCTCGCGGCCCGGCTCGCCCGCGAGGGGGCCGCGGGCGCACCGTTGATCGACCTCGCCCGGCTCGTCGGCATCGCCCCCGATCGGGTCCGGCGCGGTCTCGCCGAGATCGGCGCGCGCGAGATCGGCGACCGCTTCCTCGGCGGCCCCGCCTTCGCAACCCTGCGCGCCGCCCTGCTCGACGCGCTCGGCCGGCATCACCGCGACCACCCGATGGAGCACGGGCTCACCCTCGACCGGCTCGCCCGCGCGGTGCGGCAGGACGAGGGGATCGTCTCGGCGGCGCTGCGCGATCTCGTCGGCACCCGCGAGGCGGTGCAGGCGGGGCCGCTGTTCCGGCGTGCGGATTTCGATCCGGCGCGCAACGAGACCGAGCACGTGCGGGCCCTGGAGGCCCTGTTCCGGAAGGGCGGCCTCACGCCGCCCGACGAGAGCGAGGCGGTCGGCCGCGACCTCCGCCGCCAGCAGGCGCTGAAATACCTGCTGGCCTCGGGCACGCTGATCCGCGCGGTCGACCGGGTGCAGAAGCGCGCGATCCTGTTCCATCGCGAGGCGATCCAGACCGGCAGGACCCGGCTCGCGGCGGAATTCGGAACCGAGGCGCCGGGCTTCCTCGCCAAGGAGGCCGGTGCGGCGCTCGGCATCTCGCGAAAATTCTCGATCCCGCTGCTCGAACACCTCGACGCGGTCCGCTTCACCCGCCGCATCGGCGACCGCCGGGTGATCCTGGGGGAGGGGGCGGAATGAGGGTCTCTCACGAAACGCCCGCTGTGCCGCCGCGCCCGAGAAGGGGAGACGACCGGTGACCGGGCGTTTCGTCAGGCACTCTGAGCTGCATCCCTGCCGGCACCGTGGCGTTTCCGGACCGCGACGGCCCCCGGATCAGTTCACCCGAAGACCCGGAGCGGCGGCCTCGATCCGCCCGACGACCGCCGCCTGGGCGAAGCCGCCGGCCCGGATCGCGGCGAGCAGCGCCCCGGCCCGTTCGGGCGCGCAGGCGACGAGCAGGCCGCCGGAGGTCTGCGGGTCGGCGAGCAGGTGGCGGCGCCACTCGGGGAAGGCGTCGGGCAGCGTCACCGCCTCGCCGTAGGCGGCCCAGTTGCGGTGCGAGGCGCCGGTGACGAAGCCGTCCCGCGCGAGCCCCTCGGCCCGGGCGAGCACCGGCACGCGATCCGCCTCGATCACCACGCGCACGCCGCCGGCCCGGGCGAGTTCGAGCCCGTGGCCGAGGAGCCCGAAACCGGTCACGTCGGTCATGGCGTGGACGCCTGCGTCCTTCGCCAGATCGGCGCCGATGCGGTTCAACCGCGTCGTGGTGTCGATGAAGGCGGCATAGTCCTCCCGCGACAGCGCCGCGCGCTTGATCGCCGCGGAATAGACCCCGACGCCCAGCGGCTTGGTCAGGATCAGCGCGTCGCCCGCCCGGGCATCGGCGTTGCGGCGCACGTCCTCGCGGCGGCAGGTGCCGATCACGGCGAGCCCGTAGATCGGCTCCGGCGTGTCGATGGAATGGCCGCCCGCGACGGGGATGCCGGCCTCGGCGCAGAGGCTCGCGCCGCCCTTCAGGATCTCGGCCACGGTCTCCGGCGCGATCTTGCCCACCGGCATGCCGAGGATCGCGAGCGCCATGATCGGCCGTCCGCCCATGGCGTAGACGTCGGAGATGGCGTTGGTCGCGGCGATGCGGCCGAAATCGAAGGCGTCGTCCACCATCGGCATGAAGAAGTCGGTGGTGGCGATCACGCAGGTGCCGTCGTCGAGCGCCCAGACGGCGGCGTCGTCCGAGGTCTCGTTGCCGACGAGGAGGCGCTCGAACGGCCCGGCCGCGGGCTGGTCGGCGAGCAGCCGGCGCAGGACGCCCGGATCGAGCTTGCAGCCGCAGCCGCCGCCGTGGGCGAGCGCGCTCAGGCGCACCGGTTTCTCGTCCATGGCGTCGTCTCCTGTGGATGCGTGATCGAGCGGGCGTGTCGCGACCATTCGCCCCTTTGTAAGTCGCGCGCGTCCTGTTGGAAGAAGCGTATCGTCGCTCGATGCAAAGAGCCGCGATCGCTCAAGTCGAGGTCCGCACCGGGCGGCGTCCCGCCCGAAGGGTGCCAGATCGTCGGAGTTTCCGATATGATTGCGCGGTTTGCCGCCGTCACGATGCTCGCCGTGCTCGCCCGGAGCGTCGTGGCCCCCGCGCCCTCCGCCGCGGAGGAAGGCGCCAAGCCGCCCCTCGTCTTCACCGGCATCCCCGATCAGGACGAGAGCCGCCTCGTCGAGCGCTTCGGCAAGGTCGCGCGCGCGCTCGAAGCCAAGCTCGGGGTGCCGGTGCGCTACATCCCGGTGAAGAGCTACCCGGCCGCGGTGACGGCCTTCACCAACGGGCAGGTGCAGCTCGCATGGTTCGGCGGCTTCACCGGCGTCCAGGCCCGTCGGGCCGTGCCGGGCGCCCGGGCGATCGCGCAAGGAGCGGAGGACGCCGCCTTCAGGACCTACCTCATCGCCAACACGCGGGCCGGCCTCGACGCCTCGAGGGACTTCCCGAAGGCGATCGAGGGAAAAACCTTCACCTTCGGCGCGCGCGCCTCGACCTCGGGGCGGCTGATGCCGGACTTCTTCATCCGGCAGGCCTTCCCCGGCCGCACGCCGGAGCAGGTGTTTTCCCGCGTCGGCTTCTCCGGCGACCACAGCCGCACGATCCAGCTCGTCCAGTCCGGCGCCTTCGCGGTCGGTGCGGTCGATTTTTCCGTCTGGGATCTCGAGACCAAGGCCGGCAAGGTCGATCCGGCGGCGGTCCGCGTGATCTGGGAGAGCCCGCCCTTTCCCGACTACCAGTGGACCGTGCGCGGCGATGTCGAGGCGACCTACGGCGCCGGCTTCACCGAGCGGCTGCGGCAGGCGCTGATCGGCCTCGACGATCCGGTGATCCTGGCGCCGTTCGGCCGCTCGAAATTCGTCCCCGTCGACAACGCCGCCTACGCGCCCCTGGAACAGGTCGGCCGCGAAACCGGCCTGCTCGACTGATTTCTTCCGGGCCGGCCTTGCCCCATCCCCCGATCGTGCTCGCCGACGCCTCGGCCGCCTATCGCGGCCGGACCGTGCTCACGGGCATCGACCTGACGATCCGGGCGGGAGAGCGGGTGGCGCTGCTCGGCCGCTCGGGCGCCGGCAAGTCGACGCTGATCGGCCTGATCCACGCGCAAGCCGCCCGCGACATCGCCCTGGTGCCGCAGGCGGCGGCCCTGGTGCGTCCGCTCTCCGTCTTCCACAACGTCTATATGGGCCGGCTCGACCGCCGCTCGACCCTGCACAACCTGCGCACCCTGGTCCGCCCGGCCCGCGCCGACGTCGAGGCGGTGCGCGGCGTGCTGGGATGCGTCGGTCTCGCCGACACGCTCTGGGCGCGGGCGGGCGAATTGTCCGGCGGCCAGCAGCAGCGCGTGTCGATCGCCCGCGCGCTCTACAACGGCCGTCCGATCCTGCTCGGCGACGAGCCGGTCTCCGCCCTCGACCGGCGGCAGGGCGCCGCGGTGCTGGAGCGGCTGCGCGAACGCCACGAGACCCTGATCCTGGCGCTGCACGACGTGCCCCTGGCGCTCGCCTTCGCGCAGCGGATCGTCGTGCTCGCGTCCGGCCGCATCGTCCTCGACGCCCCCGCGCGCGACCTCGACGCGGCGGCGCTGGCGCGCTTCTACGAGCCGCCGCCGTGAGCGTCGGCCTCCTCCGGCAGCCCCTGAGCTATCGCGCCGCCAGCGCGGGCTTCGCCGCCGCGGCCGTTGCGGCGCTGTTCGTCGCCGACCTGCGCGTGGCGAGCCTCGATCCGTGGGCGGACCTGCGCCGGCTGCTCGCCGGGCTGCTCCGGCCCGACTTCGCCGCCGTGGTGCCGGCCGGCATCGCCGATACGGTGGCCTTCGCCGTGCTCGGCGTCGGCCTCGGCGCGACGGCCGGCTTCGGGCTCGCCCTGGTCTATCCGCGCTCGCGGGCCGTGCGCCTCGTCTGCGCGGGCTTTCGCGCCGTGCACGAACTGTTCTGGGCGCTGCTGCTGATGCAGGTCTTCGGGCTCTCGGCCACGACCGGGCTTCTGGCGATCGCGCTGCCCTATGCCGGCATCTGCGCCAAGGTCTATTCCGAGATCATCGAGGAGGCCGACCTTTCGGGCTTACGGGTACTGCCGCCGGGCACGGGCACCGTCTCGGCCTTCGCCTATGCCCGCCTGCCGGAGGTGGCCGCCGCCTTGCGCCACTACACCCTCTACCGCTTCGAGTGCGGCCTGCGCTCGACCCTGGTGCTGGGCTTCATCGGCCTGCCGACGATGGGCTTCCACCTCGAATCCGCCTTCCGCCAGGGCCGCTACGGCGAGGCGGCGGCGCTCCTCCTCGTGTTCTACGCGCTGATCGGCACCCGCCGGATCTGGGTCCGGGCGCGCACGCTGCCGGTTCTCGTCGCGGCAAGCCTGTTCGCCCTGCCGGCCACGGTCGGAACCACCGGTGTCGGCGCCGGGCTCGTCCGTTTCTTCACCCAGGCGATCGTGCCGGCGCCGCCGCGCGAGGGCGCGCTCGCCGATCCCGACACCTGGACGCGGCTGTGGGGCTGGTTCCGGCCGATCCTGACGCAGCAGATTCTGCCGGGAACGGTGCAGACCCTGGTGCTGGCGCAGATCGCGCTGGTGGCGAGCGCGCTCGGCGCCCTGGCGCTGTTCCCGCTCACCGCCCGCCGCTTCTCCGGGCGCCTCGGCCGGCCGCTCGGGCGGACGCTGCTCGTGGTGGTCCGCTCGACCCCGGAATACATGCTGGCCTACCTCCTGTTGCAGCTCATCGGGCCGTCGATGCTGCCGGCGATCCTGGCGCTGGCGATCCACAATGCCGGCATCGTCGGCACTCTGATGGGCCGCCATGCCGACGGGCTCGAAGACCGGCTCGACGCGCCGACAGGGCTCAACCTCTACGCCTACGAGACGCTGCCGCGGCTCTACGGCCAGTTCCTGGCCTATTGCCTGTACCGCTGGGAATTGATCCTGCGCGAGGGCGCGATCCTCGGGCTGCTCGGGGTCGCGACGCTCGGCTTCCACGTCGATGCCGCGATCAGCGAACTGCGCATCGACGTGGCGCTCGTGCTCATCCTCGCCACCATGCTGCTCACCATGGCCGTCGAGGCGCTCTCCCGCCGCCTGCGGCGTGCGCTGCGGATCGCGACCCTGCCGACGCGGCTGTCGCGGCCGCTTGCCGCGCCCGAGGGCGGTTGAGATGCGCCCGGCCCACCCGCGAAAAGCCCTGACATGAGCGCTCCCCCGCCCGACCGTCCCCCGTCCGTCGAGCGCCTGCTCACGCACGAGGCCGCCGCCGCCGCGACCGCGACCTACGGGCGCCGGGCGCTGACCGACGCCGTCCGCGCGGTCCTCGCCGAGATCCGCGAGGGCCGCACCGAACCGGCGGGCGCGGACGCGCTGCTCGCCCGCGCCGAGGGGCGCCTGGAGGCGGAGAACCGGCCCTCGCTGCGCCCGGTCTTCAACCTGACGGGGACCGTGCTGCACACCAATCTCGGCCGCGCGCCCCTGCCGCCGGAGGCGGCGCGGGCGGTGGCCGCGGTGATGACGGGGGCCTCGAACCTCGAATTCGATCTGGAGCGCGGCGAGCGGGGCGAGCGCGACGACCATGTCGAGGCGCTGGTCTGCCGGCTCACCGGGGCGGAGGCGGCGGTCGTCGTCAACAACAACGCGGCGGCCGTCCTGCTCGTGCTCAACGCGCTGGCGATGCGCAAGGAAGTCGTCGTCTCCCGCGGCGAACTCGTCGAGATCGGCGGCTCCTTCCGGGTGCCCGACGTGATGGCCCGGGCCGGCTGCCGCCTGCGCGAGGTCGGCACCACCAACCGCACGCATCGGCGCGATTTCGAGGAGGCGATCGGTCCCCGCACCGGCCTGGTGATGAAGGTGCATGCCAGCAACTACGCGATCCGGGGCTTCACCGCGGCCGTCTCCGAGGGCGACCTCCACCGCCTCTGCGGCGAGCGGGGCGTGCCCTTCGCGGTCGATCTCGGCAGCGGCAACCTGATCGACTTCTCCGCCTACGGCCTGCCGCCGGAGCCGACCGTGCGCGCGGCGCTGGCCACGTCCGATCTCGTCACCTTCTCCGGCGACAAGCTGCTCGGCGCGGTCCAGTGCGGGATCGTCGCGGGCCGGCGCGACCTCGTCGCCCGCGTGCGCAAGAACCCGCTCAAGCGCGCGCTGCGGGTCGACAAGATGACCTACGCCGCGCTGGAGGCGACCTTGCGCCTGTACCTGCATCCCGAGCGCCTGCACGAGCGGCTGCCGACCCTGCGCCTGCTGACGCGGGCGCAGGCCGACATCGCCGCCCAGGCCGAGCGCCTGCGGCCGGCCGTGGCCGAACGCATGGGGGAGGGCGCGCGGGTCACGGTCGAGCCCTGCACCAGCCAGATCGGCTCCGGCGCGCTCCCCGTCGAGACCCTGCCGAGCGCCTGCCTCGCGTTCCGGCCGCCGCCGTCCGCCGGGCGCCGGGGGGAGGGGGCTTGGCTCAAGCGCCTCGCCGCATCGCTGCGGGCCCTGCCGGTGCCGGTGGTGGGCCGGATCTCCGACGGAGCGCTGCGCCTCGACCTGCGCACGCTCGAGGACGAGCCGGGCTTCCTCGCGTCCCTTGAGGCACGCGTGCCTGCCTGACGCGTTTGTGCCCCCGTGTCGCGGTGCCTTCCACGCGCCGCCGTGCTAGATCCGGAATCGGAGGCGAACGGGGCCTGGTGGCCCCCCTGGTCTTCAAAACCAGTGCTACGCCAACAGCGTAGGGTGGGTTCGATTCCCATCCGCTTCCGCCATCCCCGCCGCCGTCCTGCCCCGGGCGCGCTGTAGCTTTGATCGGCCCCCACATGAGTGGTCCGCCCTGAGGTATGGCCTGCGGGCCAGGACGAGGACGGACCGATGGGAACGAAGCGGCACAAGCCCGAGGACGTGGTCGCCAAGCTGCGGCCGGCGGACGTGTTGATCGCGCAAGGTCAAAGTGTGGCCGATGTGATCCGAGCTCTCGGCGTGACCGAGGTGACTGCAGGACCGCTCCTCGCGGCCTCACAGGCTGCATCAATCCACAGCCAGCGCTCGCGATGACGGAGTGGGGCGAAACCCGAAGCGATCGATCCGAAACGGGATGATTTGAAACCGTCTTTCGGGACGATGCTCACGATTCCTGATTTCGCATCGTCTTCTCGGACAAGCCGGTCACCACCTTTCTGGACAATGCCTTAGCGCGGGCGCCGCAGCGTCCGGCCCGATCCCGTGTCGCTCCCCTTGCCGCCCCCCTTGCGCACGTCCTTGCGGAACACCCCGACCAGCTCGACATGGCCGGACCACGCGAACTGGTCGACCGGCGTGACCCGCTCCAGCCGGTAGCCGCCGCCGATCAGGGTCGCCGCGTCGCGGGCGAAGGTGCCGGGATCGCAGGCGACGCCGACGACGAGGGGCAGCTTCGCCTCCGCGATCCGGCGCGCCTGGGCCTCGGCCCCGGCCCGCGGCGGGTCGAACACCAGGGCGTCGAGCGCGTCGAGCTCCGGCCCGAGCAGGGGGCGGCGATAGAGGTCGCGGGCCTCGGGGGTGATCCGCCCGAGGCCGGCCCCGGCCCGGTAGGCGCGGGTGAGGGCGGTGATCGAGGCGGCCTCGCCCTCGACCGCGTGGACTTCCCGCCCCCCGGCGGCGAGCGCCAGGGCGAAGGGGCCGCTGCCGCAGAACAGGTCCGCGAGCCGCTTCACCTTCTTTCCGCCCTCGACGGCTTCCAGCACCAGGGCGGTCAGGGCCGCCTCGCCGGCCTCGGTCGCCTGGAGGAAGCCGCCGGGCGGGGGCACGCGCCGGGCCGGCCCCGCGCCGACGGCCGGCGGGCGGCGCTCGACCACCACGTCGCCGTGGATCGACAGCCGGGCGAGGTCGAGTTCCCCGGCGAGCCGGGTGAGGACGCCGCGCACGCCTTCGCTCACCGGCCCGTGGCCGCGGATGTCCACGTCGAGCCCCGCCGCGGTCGCGGTGGCGGCGACGTCCAGCGGCTTGCGGCCGTGCCCGAGCGGGGCGGCGAGCGCTTCCGCCACGGCGGGCGCCCGGTGCAGGCCCGGCACGGTGATCGGGCAATGCGCGATCGGCACCAGCGCGTGGCTGCGCGCGGCCATCAGCCCGGCCCGCGCCCGGCCCTCGATCTCCCGCACGTGCAGGGTGATCCGCCGCCGCCCCATGCCCCGGGCATCGACGAGGGCCGCGACCTCGGTCTCGATGCGCGCCTGGGCCAGCGCCTGGACGACGATGCCGCGCTTCCAGTCCGCGTAAGGATCGGGGGCGAGGTGCTGCACGGCGCAGCCGCCGCAGGCCGGGAAGGAGGGGCAGAACGGCGCGATCCGCTCCGGGGAGGCCGCCTCCACGGCGCGAAGCGCGCCGATGCGGCCCTCGCGGCGCACGCGAACGCGCTCGCCGGGCAGGGCGCCGGGCACGGGCAGGCCGTCCGCGGCGAGGCCGTCGCCGCGGGCGCCGAGCCGGGCGATGGTCAGGGTCTCGTCGGGGGTGTCGGTCATCGATTCAGAGCCTGTTTGACAGCGGTGATCCCATCTCGCCCCTCATCCTGAGGTGCCGGAGCGCAGCGGAGGCCTCGAAGGGTGCTCCAGGGATCGCGCGGGGATCCGGAACACCCTTCGAGGCCGCTCACGCGGCACCTCAGGATGAGGGTGGGGATGGGAGCATGGCCTTCTTGCCGTTGCTTGGCGAAGACATGTCGGCCGGTCAAACAGGCTCTCAGTCATGGGCGTTGCGGCGGCCGGCGACCAGGAATTCCCTGTTGCCGTCGCCACCTTCGATGGGGGAGGGGATCGGCCCCGCCACGGTGAAGCCGAGGCCGGCGAGCACGGCGCGCACGCCCTCGCAGACTTCGGCATGGACTTCCGCGTCGCGCACGATGCCGCCGCGCCCGATCCGCTCGCGCCCGGCCTCGAATTGCGGCTTGATCAGCGCGGCGATCGCCGCCTCTTCGGAAAGCTGCGCGGCGACCGTCGGCAGGACCAGCCGCAGGCCGACGAAGCTCACGTCGATCGTGGCGAGCCGCGGAGCGGGGGCGATCGCGCCGGGGGGAAGGGCGCGGATGTCGGTGCCCTCCAGGCTGGTCACCCGCGGGTCGGCGCGCAAGGACGCGTCGAGCTGGTCGCGGCCGACATCGACGGCGTGGACATGCGCGGCGCCCCGGCGCAGCAGCACGTCGGTGAAGCCCCCGGTCGAGGCGCCGACATCGAGGCAGGGCAGGCCGGTGGGGTCGAGGCCGAAGGCGTCGAGCGCCGCGGCGAGCTTGAGGCCGCCGCGGGAGACGTAAGGATGCGGGGCCGACGCCTCGATCCGCGCGCCCTCCCCGATCGGGTCGGACGGCCGCGTCACGAGGCGGCCGTCGGCGCTGACGAGGCCGGCCTCGATCGCCGCCCGCGCCTGCGCCCGGCTGCGGAAATGCCCGCGCTCGACCAGGAACCGGTCGGCGCGCCGCCGCTCGCCCGTCATGGATCCTCCTCCGGCGGAAGCGCCGCCGCGTCATCGTGATGGGGCGGTCCGGCCCGCCCCTGTCGAAGGGCGCGGCTTTGCCTTACCGAGAGCATCGTCCCGAAAGGTGGCTGCCGGCGTGTCTGAAAAGACGATGCACAATCAAAAACCGAGAGTATCGTCCCGAAAGGTGGTTGCCGGCTTGTCTGAAAAGACGATGTTCCGGAAGCCGTTTCGCGTCGCGCGAGGCCGGTCGCCCGCCTCTGCCGGGTAGCCCGCATCCCGCGGCGCCTCAAGCGACCGCGCGGGCCCGAAGGGGCCGGCAAGGAGACCGGCAAGGGAGACGATCAGCTCATGAGAGGTGCCATCATGCCAGCGGCGACGACGCCTGCGACCCGACGCACGTCCCTGCGTGTTCCTGCGGCCGCGGCCCTGCTCGCGGGCCTCGCCTGGCCCGCGCTCGCCCAGAACGCCCAGAAGGAGCCGGCCCAGCCGCCCGCCAAGACCGAGACCGCCGGTGCGCCGCAGACCTACGAGAGCGGGATCACCAACGGCAAGGGCGAGACCATCGGCAAGATCATGATCCGCGACGGGGCGAACTCCCTGGTGATGCGGGTGACGATTCAGACCGGCGGCCTGCCCCCGGGCTGGCACGGCATCCACTTCCACGCGGTCGGCGACTGCTCGGACCTTGAGAAGTTCGAGAAGTCGAAGGCCCACGTGAACCACGACCAGAGCAAGCACGGCCTGCTCAACGCCGACGGGCCGGACGAGGGCGACCTGCCCAACGTCTACGCCAACGCCGACGGCTCGGTGAACGCGGAGGTGTCGAGCGAGACCCCGCTGACCGGCGAGGGGGGCCTGCGCGACGGCGACGGCTCGGCGCTGATCATCCACGCCAACGAGGACGACCATACCAGCCAGCCGATCGGCGGCGCGGGTCCGCGCATCGCCTGCGCGGTGATCAAGTAGGGGGCGACCCTTCAACCCTCCCTCTGCGGGGGAGGGTGCCTCGCGGATGCGAGGCGGGAGCGGGGCCGGCTCAGGTCCATCCGAAGCGTCGCTCCCCTCACCCGACCCCCTCGGGGGCCGCCCTCTCCCGCGGAGGGGAGCGGGGTCCGTGAGCCGTTACCGCTTCAGGCTCACCACGCTGCCCTCGCGCTGCGCCGGCTTCTCCGGCATGGCGTCGCGGACGGCGTTGCGGATGCCGTCGGCATCGAGCCCGGCCTCGGCGTACATCCTTTCGGGCTTGTCGTGGTCCTGGTACGCATCGGGCAGGGTCAGGGTGCGCACCCTGACCCGGCCCGCATCCAGAACGCCCCGCTCCGACAGCAGGTGCAGCACCTGTGCGCCGAAGCCGCCGACCGAGCCCTCCTCCACCGTCACCAGAACCTCGTGGCTGTTCGCCAGATCCACGATCAGTTCCGCGTCCAGCGGCTTGGCGAAGCGCGCATCCGCCACGCTCGCCGCCACGCCCTCGGCCTCCAGCGCGTCGGCCGCCTTCAGCGCCTCCGACAGACGCGTGCCGAGCGACAGCAGCGCCACCCGCGCCCCCTCCGGACGCCGCACCACGCGGCCCCGGCCGATCGCCAGAGGCTCGCCCCGCTCGGGCAGCTCGACGCCCACGCCCTCGCCGCGGGGATAGCGCAGCGCGATCGGCCCCGCGTCGTGCGCGTGGGCGGTCGCCACCATGTGCACCAGCTCCGCCTCGTCGGCGGCCGCCATCACCGTCATGTTCGGCAGGCAGCACAGATAGGCCAGATCGAACGCGCCCGCATGGGTCGCCCCGTCCGCGCCGACCAGGCCCGCCCGGTCGAGGCAGAAGCGCACCGGCAGGTTCTGAAGCGCGACATCGTGCACGACCTGATCGTAGGCCCGCTGCAGGAAGGTCGAGTAGATCGCCACGAACGGCTTGCAGCCTTCCGTCGCCAGGCCGCCGGCGAAGGTCACCGCGTGCTGCTCGGCGATGCCGACGTCGAACGTCCTGTCCGGGTGCGCCTTGCCGAACAGGTCGATGCCGGTGCCGCCGGGCATGGCCGCGGTGATCGCCACCACCTTCGGATCGGCGTCCGCCGCCTTGATCAGGCTCTCGCCGAACACCCGGGTATAGGCCGGGGCGTTGGCCTTGGCCTTGGCCTGGATCCCCGACACCACGTCGAACCTGACCACGCCGTGGTAGCGGTCGGCCGAGGCCTCGGCCGGCGCGTAGCCCTTGCCCTTCCGCGTCACCACGTGGAGCAGGATCGGGCCCTGGTCCGAGTCGCGCACGTTCTTGAGCACCGGCAGCAGGTGGTCGAGGTTGTGCCCGTCGACCGGGCCGACGTAGTGGAAGCCCATCTCCTCGAACATCGTCCCGCCGCCGACGATCAGCGAGCGGGCGTATTCCTCGGCTGCCGCCGCGCGCTGGTAGAGCGCCTTGGGCAGGAGCTTGCCCAGTTGCTTGGCGGTCTCGCGCAAGGAGCGGTAGGTGCCGCCCGAGGCGAGCCTTGCGAGGTAGGCCGACATGGCGCCGACCGGCGGCGCGATCGACATGTCGTTGTCGTTGAGGATGACGATCAGGCGCGAGTGCAGGGCGCCGGCGTTGTTCATCGCCTCGTAGGCCATGCCCGCCGACATCGAGCCGTCGCCGATCACCGCCACCATGTTGCGGCGCTTCGGCTGCGCCTCGCCCCTGGCCTTCGCCTGCGCCGCGTCGAGGTCGCGGGCGACCGCCATGCCGAGCGCGGCCGAGATCGAGGTGGAGGAATGCGCCGCGCCGAAGGGATCGTAGGCGCTCTCCGAGCGCTTGGTGAAGCCCGACAGCCCGCCGCCCTGGCGCAGCGTCCGGATGCGGTCGCGCCGCCCGGTCAGGATCTTGTGCGGGTAGCACTGGTGCCCGACGTCCCAGACGATGCGGTCGTCGGGGGTGTCGAACACGTGGTGCAGCGCGACCGTCAGTTCGACCACGCCGAGCCCCGAGCCGAGATGCCCCCCGGTGATCGAGACCGCGTCGATCATCTCGGCGCGCACCGCGTCGGCCACCCGCTGCAACTCGCCCTCCGGCAGAAGCCGGAGACGATCCGGCGTCTCAAGACCTTCGAGGATCGTCGTGTCCGCTAGTGCCACCGGACCAGCCTCATGTCCGCAGTAAAAAACGGCGCGCAAATCCTTGCGCGCGATGAGTGTTCCCGAGATCGAAGCCGCATCCGGCCGCCTACTCGACGTCGAGCGGCGCGGTGCCGGCGGCCCGGCCGTCCGGCCCGATCGCGATCTTCTGGATGCGCGCCTCGGCCCGCTTCAGCAGGGCCTCGCAATGGCGCTTGAGCGCCTCGCCGCGCTCGTAGATCGCCACCGACTCGTCGAGGGGCACGTCGCCCCGCTCCAGGCGGCGCACGATCTCTTCGAGCTGCTCCATCGCCCGCTCGAACGGCAGGTCGTCCGGCGTCTTCGCCGCGATCTCCTCCGCAGGCGCGTCGGGTGTGTGAGCGTTCATCCCGGATCCCCTTTGGGGCGGGTTATGACGGGCGCGGTGCGGTCGCACAAGTCCGGGTCGATTGCGTGCGACCGACCGGAGGGGGCGGAAGCGCCCCGTTCCCTCATTCCAGGTCGAGCCGGAACGGCGTCCCCTCGAACGCCTCGGCGCCCCGGCCGATCCCGCTGACGGCGGCGCTCATCCGGCCCGCGCGCCCGAGCAGGCGGTCGGCGATCGCCACGAACAGGCGGTTCGGCGTGGCGCTCGGCGCGCGCCGGCGCAGCTCATGAGCGAGTGCCGCCTCGTCCCGGTCCGGCCGCAGGGCGCAGGCCGCGGCGAAAGCCGCCGCCGTGGAGCGGCTGATGCCGGCATAGCAGTGGATCACCATCGGGTTTTCGCGCGGCCAGGCCTGCACGAAGTCGAGCACCGCCCGGACATGCTCTTCGCCCGGCGGCCGATGGCCGTCCAACGGCGCGACGATGTCGCTGAACGCCACCCGCAGGTGGTGCTCCGGAGAGATCTCGGCCGGGCGCTCCACCGCGCTGCCGGGGGTGACCAGCGTCACGAGATGGCTCGCCCCGCTGGCCGCGATCGTGTCGGGCAGGCGCGAGAGGGGGCAGACGTGGAGGCTCGGCATTTTTTTGGAAGTCTCATGGTATCCGCTTGATCGTTTCGGTGCCTCTTTCCGTCCTTGCGCGGCGAAGCCGAAGCAATCCAGCGCGCCGCATCATACGGAGAAGTCGCGCCCTGGATCGCTTCGCTACCGCTCGCGATGACGGAGTGCGGCAAGACCTGAGGCGATCGCCCGACAACCGTCTCAGAGCCTGTTTGACTGTAGTGATCCCCTCTCGCCCCTCATCCTGAGGTGCCGCGTGAGCGGCCTCGAAGGGTGCTCCAGGTTCCGCGCGATTCCTGGAGCCCCCTTCGAGGTCTCCGCTCCGCTCCGGCACCTCAGGATGAGGGTGGGGATGGGAGTATGATCTTCCTCTCGTCTTGCCGTTGCCAAGACACGGCGGCCGGTCAAACAGGCTCTCACGCCCCGCGCCGGAGCGCCTCGAAGCGGGCGAGATAGCACGCCTGCGCCTCCGCGGTCGGCCGGCCGGCGATCAGCCGCTCGATCTCATCGCGAAAGACCTCCGGCAAGGCCGGGGGACGCCCGAAGATCCCGTCGGCCTCGGTCTCCGAAAACCCGGCGAGCCGGGTCGCCTCGATCGCGGCGGCGATCCGGTCGGCGCGCTTGACGAGGCGGGCGAGCGCCGGGGAGGGGGCGGTGAGGCCGAAGCGCTGGCGGATCGCCGCGAGCAGGCGCCGCTCGACGCTGCGATAGGCGTCGCCGATGGCGTTCTTCAGGGGCGAGATGATGTCGCCGATGACGTATTCCGGCGCGTCGTGCAGCAGCAGTTCGAGCCGCTCGGGCGCCCCGAGCCGGGGGTCGAGGGCGCCGCCGATCGCCTCGACCAGCAGCGAGTGCTGCGCCACGGAGAAGACGTGCGGCCCCGCCGTCTGCCCGTTCCAGCGGGCGACGCGGGCGAGCCCGTGGGCGATGTCGCCGATCTCGACATCGCGCGGCGAGGGGTCGAGCAGGTCGAGCCGCCGGCCCGACAGCATCCGCTGCCACGCCCGCACCGGTTTCTTGGAAGTCCCCGCGGCGACACTCACGGATGGCGGTCCTCGCCGAGGGCGGCGCACGCGGCGTGGCGGTGGCAGCCGGTGAGATGGTCGTTGACCATGCCGACCGCCTGCATGAAGGCGTGGACGATGGTGGGCCCGCAGAAGGTGAAGCCCTTGGCCTTCAGGGCCTTGCCCATCCGGCGGGACACGTCCGTCTCCGTGGCGATCGCGGCGCGGGTGGCCGCGTCGGTCCGGATCGGCCGGCCGTCGCAAAAATCCCAGAGGAAGGGCGAGAAGCCCGGTCCCGCCTCCTCGATGGCGAGCCACGCCCGCGCGCCGGCGATCGCGCCGCGGATCTTGGCGCGGTTGCGGATGATGCCGGCGTCGCCCATCAGCCGCTCGACATCGGCGTCGGTGAAGCGGGCGACGCGCTCCGGCGCGAACCCCTCGAAGGCCCGGCGGAACCCCTCGCGGCGGCGCAGGATGGTGATCCAGGAGAGCCCCGCCTGGAACCCGTCGAGGATCAGCTTTTCGTACAAGGCGCGGGAATCGTATTCCGGCACGCCCCACTCGGTGTCGTGATAGGCGACGTAGAGAGGGTCGAGCCCCGGCCACCAGCAGCGCGGGCAGCCGTCGGGATGGATGACGAGACCGCTCGCGTCCGCGCTCATCCGGCGGCGGCCGTGTCGGCGGGGACGGCGAAGCTGGCGAAATCGGGCTTGCCCACGCCCGCGACCGCGCCGCCGGCCCGCACCGGCTCGCCGGCGGCCAGCGCGTCGCCGAGGCGGTCGAGGCGGATCGTGGCGAGCCCGCGATTCCCCGCCGCGCTCCCCGTGGTGCCGAGGCTGCGCGCCCCCGCCGTCACCTCCGTGCCGGGCTCCGGGGCCGGGCCGTCGCGGTAGACCAGCGGCAGGATGCGGGTGCGGGCGGTGCCGCGGTGCTGCATCCGCGAGACCACTTCCTGGCCGACGTAGCAGCCTTTCCGGAAGTCCACGCCGCCGAGCTGGTCCATCAGCGCCTCGTGCGGGAAGGCGTCGCCGAACGCGAAGTCGCGACCCCCCTCCGGCACGCCGAGGCCGATGCGGTGGGCGTGATAGGCGTCCTCCGTCGCATCCGCCGAGAAGGCGCCTTGCGAGACGTACAGCCGCTCGCCGAGGGCGGGCAGGCGTCCGTCGCGGACACGGGTCGTCTCCGCCATGGTCTCGGCTCCTGCCCAGGCGGCGGCGACGCCGGGCGTCGGGTCGGCGGCGACGCTCACCTTGGCGCGCAGGCGGTAGAGCCCGAGCCGCTTGACGAGGTCGGCCACGCGCTCGGCGGCCACGTCGAGCCGAAAGCCGTCCCCGGCGCGGGACACCAGAAAATCGAACTGGATCTTGCCCTGGGGCGTCAGTAGCGCGCCGAGCCGGGCCTCGCCCTCGGGCAGGGTCTCGACGTTGCAGGTGAGGATGCCTTGCAGGAAGGGGAGCGCGTCCGGCCCCGACACGGCGACGACGGCGCGGTCCGGCAGCAGGGCGATCGGCATGGCATCTCCTCGAGAGGACGGCGGCGTTGCGCGCGTAAGACGCCTGACATAAGCCGCGCTCACCTTCGTCTCAATCGCACGATGCGAACCGGGAGAGCCCGATGGAATCACCTTTGGACCTCGTCCTGTCCGGCGGCACGCTGGTGAACCACGACGGCGAGGCGATCGCCGACCTCGGCATCCGCGCGGGGCGCGTGGCCGCCATCGGCGACCTCTCGCGGGCGGCCGCCGCGGAGCGGCGGGATTGCCGCGGCCTGCACCTGCTGCCCGGCGTGATCGACAGCCAGGTGCATTTCCGCGAGCCCGGCCTCGACCACAAGGAGGATCTGGAGACGGGCTCGCGCGCGGCGGTGATGGGCGGCGTCACGGCGGTGTTCGAGATGCCCAACACCAACCCGCAGACCACGAGCGCCGAAGCGCTCGCCGACAAGGTGGCCCGCGCCCACCACCGGATGCATTGCGACTTCGCCTTCTGGGTCGGCGGCACCCACGAGAATGCGGGGGAGGCGGCGGAGCTCGAACGGCGGCCGGGGGCGGCCGGGATCAAGGTGTTCATCGGCTCCTCCACCGGCTCGCTGCTGGTCGAGGACGATGCCGGCGTGCGCGCGATCCTGAAGCGCATCCGCCGCCGCGCCGCCTTCCATTCCGAGGACGAGCCGATGCTGCGTGAGCGAAAAGGTCTTCGCGTGCCGGGCGATCCCGCTTCGCACCCGGTCTGGCGCTCGCCCGAGGTCGCGGTGAAGGCCACGCAGCGGCTGATCGCGCTCGCGCGGGAGACGGGGGCCCGCATCCACATCCTGCACATCTCGACCATGGACGAGATGCCGATCCTGGCCGAGGCGAAGGACGTGGCGAGCGTCGAGGTGACGCCGCACCACCTGACGCTCGACGGCGCGCAAGCCTACGCCCGGCTCGGGACGCTGGTGCAGATGAACCCGCCGGTGCGCGACGCCGCCCATCGCGAAGGAATCTGGCGCGGGCTCGGCGACGGCGTGGTCGACGTGCTCGGCTCCGACCACGCGCCGCACACGCTTGCGGAGAAGGCCGAGCCCTACCCGGATTCGCCCTCGGGCATGACCGGGGTGCAGACGCTGGTGCCGATCATGCTCGACCACGTCAATGCCGGCCGGCTCTCGCTCGCCCGGTTCGTCGACCTGACCAGCGCCGGCCCCAAGCGCCTGTTCGGCATCGCCCGGAAAGGACGGCTGGCGGTGGGCTGCGACGCCGACGTGACGGTGGTGGACCTCAAGCGCCGCGAGACGATCCGCAACGACTGGATCGCCTCGAAATGCGGCTGGACGCCGTATGACGGGCTCACCGTCACCGGCTGGCCGGTGGGAACGCTGGTGCGCGGCATTCCCGTGATGTGGCAGGGCGAGTTGGCCAACCCGTCGCGGGGCGAGGCGGTGGTGTTCGAGGAGGCGCTGCCGGCGGGATAGGGCCGGCGGCGACCTTTCCGGAAAGGTCCGCGCGGCTGGATTGCTTCGCCTGACGGCTCGCAATGACGGTGTGAGTCTGCCTCTTCCGTCATTGCGAGGCGCAGCCGAAGCAATCCAGTTCCGCGACGCTGGCCGGGTGTGACAGAGCAGCCCGCCTCAGTGCTGCAGCGTCGTGGTGAAGCCGCCGCCGCGGATGCGCTCGGGCAGGGTCTCGGCGTAGCGGGCGGTGGCGTCCTCGCCGTAGGTGGCGACGAGTTCCTGGAAGGCCGCGAACAGGGCGGCCTGGGCCATGCAGTCGCCGTCGATCCCGTCGAGGCAGCCCTCCGCGAAGGCTTCCGTCACGAGGCCGAGCGCGAGGCGCTTGCTCTCCGCATCGGCGTCGAAGGGAGCGGTGTCGGCGTCGTGGATCATGGCGGGGGCGGCTTCGCTTCTCGGCCGGAACGGTGCCGGCAAGACATCGCCACGATACGGCAGCCTCGACAGGCCGGGAAGCAGGGAATTGCGAAGAGGTTAACGCGGAGGCTCGATTGCGAAGGAATTTCGCAACGGCGGCGCAGTGTGATGCCCTTGCCACAGGCGATGCGTCGCAGCCACGCTCATCCCCCGAACCGTCCGGCGATGGCGTGCGACAGGCGCTCGCCCTCGGCGAGGAAGCGGCGGGCGGCCTCGCCCGCGGCCGGGGTGCAGACTCGGTAGGTCAGGCTGTAGCCGCGGAAGCCGCGATTGTAGGCGCCGGCCAGCCGGTCGCGGCGGTTCTGCGTCAGCCCTTCCGTGTCGAGGATCGCCTTCATCCGCGCCGGCCACTCGGCGGCGTCGGGCGCGGTGCAGAGATGGCGCAGGAAGGCCAGCGCCCCGACGATCTCGGCGAGCCGCATCAGGTCGCGGTCGTAGGGCGCGGGCGGCGGCTCGGACGGCGGCGGCTCCCTGTCCTTCTCCGGCGGCTTCGGCGCGGACTTGGCCGGGCCCGGGCGCTGCTGGGCGAACGCGTCCGCCACCGGGGCCAGGGCGAGCAGGGCGGCGAGGATCAGGCGAGGCGGGAGAGATCCCCGGCCGCGAGACGATGCCGCCCGCATGCCGGACCGGCCGCGGGTTTCCCCTCTCCCCGCACGCGGGGAGAGGGGACTCACGGGCAGCCGCCGGGGAACGATCGAACCCCTCATGCCGAACCTTCTGCCGAGCCTTCATCCTGCGACGTCACGCGAAAGAACGCCGCGCGCAGGGTGTCGAGCAGTCCTGGCGTGGTAGGCAAGCCTTCGACCTCTTCGAGACGCGCCCAGCGCACGGCGAGCGCCTCCGGCCCCGGCGCCGGCTCGCCCCCGCGCCAGAGGGCGGCATGGGGATGGATGACGTAGTGGTGGCGGACGCGCGCGCCCGCGTCGCGCAGGATGATCTCGGTCGGCGTCAGGCTCGGGCCGACGATCCCGGCCTCCGCGCCGACCTCCTCCCGCAATTCGCGCAGGGCGGCGTCCGCCAGCGTTTCGCCGGCCTCGACGAGCCCGCCCGGCAAGGTCCAGACGCCGCGCATCGGCGCGTTGGCGCGGGCGGCGAGCAGCACGCGGCCGTCCCGGATCACCGCGATCGACACGCCGATCAGCGGGCGGGCCGGGAACAGCCGCCCGTCGTCCCGAGCGGTGTCCTGGGGGGAGCCGCTCACGGCGCCTCCGCCGGCAGCGCGACGAGGCGCCCGTCGGCGAGGCCGACGAGAATCGTCTTGGCGGTTCCGCCCGCTTCGAGCACGGCGACGCCGTGGGCGGCGGGGGCGGGCAGGGCCGCGCGCCAGCGCTCGCGCGGGCCGCCGCCCTCAAGGGAGAGCACGGCGAGCGATCCGCGGCCCGCGACCGGCAGGGCGAGGTCGGGCGGGGTGCCGGCGCCGCGGGGCACCGGGGCGGCGAGGTCGGCTTCCTCGCCGGCCGCCGGGCCGGCATAGCCCGGCCACTCGCCCGCGAGCGTCAAGGCCCCGTCGCCGGTGCGCCAGAGCTGGAGCCCACCCTCGCCGTCGGGGGCGCGGATCGCGGCGATCTGCGGGTGGCCGGTGCCAAGGAAATCGGCGATGCCGGCGAGCGACAGCGGCGCGCCGCCGGGGCCTTCATCGGCCTGCGGCGCCTTGCCGGCCTGCGGCGGCGTCTGTGCAGCGAGCGTCCAGCCCTTGTCCTTCGCCTTCACCGCGAGGGCGAGGCCGGAGCCGGCCGTGCCTTGCGCGGTCACGGCCACCACCGCCGGACGGCCGTCGATCTGCGCGATGCGGGGCGTGCGGCCGGCGAAGACCCGGTCGTCGCCCGGCGCGAGGGTGTGGGTCGTCACCGGCACCGCCTTCGGCTCGGCGGTGACGCCGAGCGGCTGGCGCTCGCGAAGGGTGAGGGCGGCGCCCTGGCCCGGCGCGCCGCCCAGCGCCCGGGTCGGCCCGGTGAGATAGGCGCTCAAGGGGCCGTCGAGGGCGCGGCGCGAGCCGGGCACGGCCCCGCGCGGCGTCTCGGCGGCGGCGAATCCCTCGATCGCCTCCGCGCCGATCAGCGTGGTGCGCAAGCGGTCGCCCTCCAGGCTGAGCACGGCGCCGCCGCCCCCGCCCCCGCCCCAGACCACGACGACGGAGGGCGGCGCGGCACCGGCCGCGGCCTTCGGGTCGGCGCCGGCGGGGGCGCGGGCGACCGGCAGCAGCCCCGAGGTCGCGACCGAGAGGGCCACGTCGCTGCCGGGACCGCGCATCGCCTCGACCGGGAAGGGCAGCGCCACCGGCTCGACCGCTCCGGCCTCCGCCGCGAGGGCGGGGAGGGCGGCCAGCGACAGCAGCAGCGCGATCGGCGCCGCCCGGCGGTCAGACATGCTGTCCGCCGTTGATGTGGAGTTCGGCGCCGTTCACGTAGGAGGAGGCCTCGGTGCAGAGGAAGTAGATCGCCTTGGCCACCTCGTCGGGGGTGCCGAGCCGGCGCTGCGGGATCTGCCGCACCAGCTTGTCGGTGCCCGGCGAAAGGATCGAGGTGTCGATCTCGCCGGGCGAGATCGCGTTGACGCGCACGCCGAGCGGCCCGAAATCCGCGGCCATCTCGCGGGTCAGGCCGGCGAGCGCCGCCTTCGAGGTGCCGTAGGCCGCGCCCGCGAAGGGGTGGACCCGCGAGCCGGCGATCGAGGTGACGTTGACGATCGAGCCGCGCGCCCGGGTCAGCTCGTCGGTGAGGCCGCGCGCCAGCAGGATCGGCGCGAAGAAGTTCACCTGGAAGACGCGGGCCCAGTCCTCGTATTCGGTGGTCAGGGCGCCGAGCCGCTCGCCCCCGGGGCCCTTGGGCGAGATGCCGGCATTGTTGACCAGCGCGTGCAGCAGGCCGCCCTCGGCGGCGAGCCGCTCGGCCACCTCGCGCACCCCGCGCACGGTGTCGGCCGCGTCGGCGAGATCGACCTGGAGGTGGTCCTCCGGCCCCATCTCCCAGGGGCAGTTCTCGGGGAAGGCGTGGCGCGAGCAGGTGATGACCCGCCAGCCCGCGGCGGAGAAGCGCTTCACGGTGGCGTGCCCGATGCCCCGGCTGGCGCCGGTGAGCAGCATCACCCGTCGACGGTCGTTGGATGAGGCCAAGGCCGGTCCCTCGCTGTCCGCTTCGAGCCGCCCGGCCGCGACGCGACGGGCACGGCTCCAAGCCCTTGTTTTGACGCACGCTCCCGTCGCCGAAGCGACATCCGCTTCGGCGACGGGAGCGCTCTCGAAGAGAAGCGCCGCGCTGCACGCGAGGCGGGCCTTCGTCCCAAGGGATAAGCCGCGCCTCGCCGGAAATCCAGGGTCCGCGCCGCATCGCGAAGGGCGTGTCGCGGAGCGAGGCAGCCCACGCTTGCTCCCGGGCGGCCTTCGTGCGAGCGGAAGGAGGGGGGCTTGCGGTCGGTTCGGGAATCAAGACGCGTGAGCGAAGCGGAAGCCAAGCCGGTCGTGCTCGTCGTCGAGGACGATGCCGTGACCCGCCACGCCGCGGTCGAGACGATCGCGGAAGCCGGCTATGCCGTGTGCGAGGCCACCAACGGCAATGCGGCCATCCGCGTCCTCGACGAGGGCGGGGAGGCCGGGGCGGGCGTGCGCGCCGTCGTGACCGACATCGACATGCCGCTCGGCATCGACGGCATCAAGCTCGCCGCCTGCATCGCCCGGCGCTGGCCCGGCATCGGCATCGTCATCACCTCCGGCAAGGTGCGGCCGGCCCCGGGCGACGTGCCGCCCGACGGCCTGTTCATCCGCAAGCCCTACACCGAGGAGGAGCTCCTGGCGGCGATCCGTTCGGTGATGGACTGATCCCGAAACGGCCCGGAAGCCGGCCGATGGTCGTCTTCCGGGCGTCCGGTCAGGGATAGAGCCGCGAGCGGGCCCAGCCGTCGCCCTCGCGGGTGAAGCGCACCCGGTCGTGCAGGCGGTAGGTGCCGTTCCGCCAGAACTCGAGCTGCACCGGGGCGATGCGAAACCCCAGCCAGTGCTCGGGGCGCGGCACCGGGCCGTTCTCGTACGTCTCCGAAAGGGCGGCGACCTCGGCCATCAGGGTCGGGCGGTCGGTGAGCGGGCGCGACTGCCGGCTCGCGAGCGCGCCGATGCGGCTGTCCCTGTGGCGGCTGGCGAAGTAGGCGTCGGCCTCCTCGCGCGTGACGCGGGAGACGGGGCCGCGGGCGCGGATCTGCCGGCCGAGCGACTTCCAGTACAGCACGGTCGCGGCCTGCGGGTTGGCGAGGAGCTGCTCGCCCTTGGCCGATTCCGCGTTGGTGTAGAAGACGAGGCCGCGGGGATCGAGGCCCTTCAGCAGCACCACCCGCACGTCGGGCAGGCCGTCGGGGCCGGCGGTGGCGAGCGCCATGGCGTTGGCGTCCGCGGGTTCGGAGGCCTCCGCTTCCGCCATCCAGGCGGAAAACAGCGCCCAGGGATCCGACGACAACGTGAAATCCTCGGGGTGGACCGCCGATCCGCCGGGCTCACCCTCTCTTAACCGATCGATGGCCATTTTCGTCCCTGTGGCAGCCGGGTCGGGGGGCACCGACGTCGGGCGGCACACCCTGTCGGACCCCCGTCTGTCTCGAGTTCAGGTGTAATGCGTCTGCGTCCGTGTAAAGCCCTCGGTCAAGCCCTCGCCCGGGCGCGCTCCGCCGCAACGGATGCCGGCCGCGCGCAGGATCGCGCCGCGCCGCGGGCCGTGTCCCTTCTGGCCGCGGGCCTGCTCGCCTCCGCCTGCGGGGCGTGCAGCGGGCCGATCCTGTCGTTCCGGTCGGAGGAGGCGCCGGCCGCGCCCGAACCGCTCGTCACCGGCAGCATCCCGAAGCGGTCCGCGAGCTTCGGGCGCGACCTCGACGGCGAGGACTGGCGGCGCGCCCACGCGGCGCTCTCGGTCGCCCTCGACCCGCAGGGCAACGGGCGCCCGGTGAAGTGGGAGAACCCGGAGACCGCCCTGCGCGGCTCGATCAACCCGACCGGCCTGCCCTACGTGGCTGGCGACGAGATCTGCCGCGACTTCCTCGCGACGGTGGTCGGCGGCGCGACCAGCCGCTTCGTGCGCGGCACCGGCTGCAAGCCCTCCGGCGGCGAGTGGGCGCTGAAGCGGCTGCGCGCGGCGAAGTCCTGACGGGCTCCCCGCAATCGTCGAGCGATGATCGCGAGGGGTGTTGCAGAACCGCAACGCCCTTCCCACGTTGAAGCGACGCGGCAGAGGCCGTATCCCTCGGCGGTTGCGATCCCTTCAAAAGAGCCCCGATGCGAAACCCCTACGACGTTCTGGGTGTGCCCAAGGGCGCGGGCGAGGCCGAGATCAAGAAGGCCTTCCGTAAGCTCGCCAAGGCCTATCACCCCGACAGCAACAAGGATTCGAAGGCCGCCGAGCGCTTCGCGGAGGCGAACACCGCCTACGAGATCCTCGGCGACAAGGAGAAGCGCGCCCAGTTCGACCGCGGCGAGATCGACGCCGAGGGCAAGCCGCGCGCGACCGGCTTCGAGGGCTTTTCCGGCTTCGGCGGCGGGCGCGGGGGCGGCGGCTTCGACTTCGAGGGCTTCACCCAGAGGCGCGGCGGCGCCGGCGGGGCGGGCCCGGGCGGCATCGGCGAGGACTTCATCAGCCACATCTTCGGCGAGGCCTTTCGCGCGGGCGGGGCGGGCCCCGCGGGAGCCGGCGGCTTCGGCCGCGGCGGTCCGTCGCGCGGCGAGGACGTGGCGGCCGAACTCGGCGTGACGCTGGAGCAGGTCGCGGGCGAGGAGAAGATGCGGATCGGCCTGCCCGGCGGGCGCGACGTCGACGTGATGATCCCCAAGGGCGTCGTCGACGGCCAGACCATCCGCCTGCGGGGCCTCGGCGGCCCGGGCGGCCCGCGCGCGGAACCGGGCGACGCGCTGCTCACCATCCGCATCCAGCCCCACCCGCTGTTCGAGGTCGAGGGGGCGGACCTGCGCACCACCGTCGACCTGCCGCTGGAGGATGCGGTGCTGGGCGGCCTCTTGCGCGTGCCGACGCTGACCGGCGCGGTCGAGATGAAGGTGCCGGCGATGACGGGCTCCGGCCGCACCTTCCGCCTGCGCGGAAAGGGCCTGCCGAAGAAGGACGGCACCCGCGGCGACCTGTTCGCGACGACCGCCGTGGCCCTGCCCGCGGGCGAGGACGCGGCGCTGACCGACTACGCCCGCCGCCGCCGCGAGGCGAAGGCCGGGACGGTGTAGGGCCGGAGGGGAATCCGGCCCGACCCGGCATCGGCCGGATCGGGCCCGCATGTCGCCTTCAGGCTTCCCCCCCTGGCGGCCCTCCGCTAAGGAAGCCCCCGGCGCAGGGTCGCCCCTCGGGGGCGCCCGCGCGGCCGAAGCGAAGGTGACGCATGTCGGATCGGAAGCCGGGCGGGCTGCTCGCGGGCAAGCGCGGGCTGGTGCTGGGAGTGGCCAACAACCGCTCGATCGCCTGGGGCATCGCCCGCAGCGCCGCCGCCCACGGGGCGGAACTGGCCTTCACCTACCAGGGCGAGGCGCTGAAGAAGCGCGTCGAGCCGCTGGCGCGCGAACTGAACGCGCAGGTGGTCGGCCATTGCGACGTGACCGACCCGGTCTCGATCGATTCCGCCTTCGCCGCCACGGCCGAGGTGTTCCCCGAGGGGCTCGATTTCGTCGTCCACTGCATCGCCTTCTCCGACAAGGACGAGCTGACCGGCCGCTACATCGAGACCTCGGAGGCCAACTTCACCAAGTCGCTCCTGATCTCCTGCTACTCGTTCACCGCGGTGGCGCAGCGGGCGGAAAAGATCATGCGCGAGGGCGGCTCGATGCTGACCCTGACCTATTACGGCGCCGAGAAGTGGATGCCCCACTACAACGTGATGGGCGTCGCCAAGGCCGCGCTGGAGGCCTCCGTGCGCTACCTCGCCGCCGATCTCGGCCCGAAGCAGATCCGCGTCAACGCGATCTCGGCCGGCCCGATCAAGACGCTGGCGGCGTCGGGCATCGGCGACTTCCGCTACATCCTCAAGTGGAACGAGTACAACGCGCCGATGCGCCGGACCGTGACCATCGAGGAGGTCGGCGAGACGGCGGCCTACCTGTTCTCCGACATGTCCCGCGGCATGACCGGCGAGATCCTGCACGTCGATGCCGGCTACCACGTCGTCGGCATGAAGAACCCCGAGGCACCGGACATCACCCGCGAGCGGGAATAGACTCTGCTTCCAGGCATCCGGTCGAGGTGGGTAAGCATCCTCTCGCCTCGACCTGAACCCGCACAGGCCTCAAACGTCTTCCCCGAGCCTCCGGCGCCAATCCTCCACGGCGCCGCTCGCGAGCCGGCGGGCGGCCAGCGTGCGCCAGGATTCCGTGAGAGGGGCGAGCACCGCGATCGCCCGCAAGGCCGCCGCGTCGAGGCGGTCGACGTAAAAGTGGTGGAGGAGCCGCGCGAGCGGCCAGTCCGGATGCGGGCGCTCCACGAGGTCCAGGGTATCCCCCGCCGCCACGCTCCCCGGCTCGATCACCCGGTAGTACCAGCCGGTGCGCCCGCTCGCCTGGACGCGGCGGGCCATGTCCGGCACGGAAAAGCGCAGGTTCAGCTTGAAGCAGGGCTGGCGCGCCTGGGAGACCTGGAGCAGGGCGCCGCCCGCCCGCCACAGGTCGCCGACGCAGACCTGCCCCTCCGTCAGGCCGTGCGAGGAAAAATTCTCGCCGAAGGCACCGGGCCGTTCCAGCAGGTCCGGCAATCCGGGCAGGTCCGCGCGCCACGCGGCGGCGTGGTCGAGGGCGTAGTGATGCACGGCCTTCTCCGGGCCGCCGTGGACGCGCCGGTCGGCCTGCTCGTCGCCCGAAAGCCCGAGCGGCCCCACCGCGACCGGCCCCTCCACGGGCGCCTTGGCAATGGCACTCGTCGCCGTCCCGAGCGGCGCGACACGTCCGGTCAGCACGGCCTGAATCGCGACCCGCATCGCTCAATCGTCCTCATCGGAGAAATCGCCGGCCAGGCGCAGGCCCTCGATCCAGGTCGCGCCCTCGCGCTTGAGCACGACGCGCGGGCGCACGCCGCCGTGCTCGGCCACCGCGGCGGCGAGGCGCTCGGAATGCGTCACCAGCCAGACCTGCGTGCGCTTCGAAGCCTGCACGATCATCCGTGCGAGCGGCGCCATCAGGTCCGGATGCAGGCTGGTCTCGGGCTCGTTGAGCGCCAGGAAGGGCGGCAGCCGGTAGGCGAGCAGCGTGCCGGCGAGCGCGAGGTAGCGCAGCGTCCCGTCGGAGAGTTCGGACGGCTCGAATACCCGCTTCGGATAATCGGAAAAGATCACGCCGAACCGCGCCTCGCGGCCCGGCGGCGGCACCACGAGGCGCGCACCGGGGAAGGCATCGGCGATCGCGGCGTCGAGGTCGGCCGTGTCGGCACGGATATGGACCAGGGTGGCGAAGACCGCCGCGAGGTCGGCGCCGTCGGACGAGAGCGTCGGCGTCGTCACCGCGAGGCAGGGACGGCGCAGGGGCGAGTCGGCATCGGTGCGCACGCCGTGATGGAAGCGCCACGCATCCAGCGCCTGGCGGACGCTCTGCAACTCGGGGAAGCGCACGGCGTCCTGAAGCGCGGCGAGCGCCGTCTCGGTGGGCAGCAGGTCGAGGCCGAAGGCGCGCTTGCGACCCGCCTCGTCGCGCACGAAGCCTGCCGGGCCGTCGCGGTCGAGCACCGTCACAGGCCGTGCACCCGCCTGCACGGTGAGTCGCTCGCTCTTCACCTGGGGCTCCAGGGCGAAGGCCGCCCCGAAGATCCGATCCCCGGCCTGTGACACGAGGCCGACCTCCACCGCGTAGGTGTAAGCATGGCCGGTGGCCTCGTCGAACAGTTCGGCGGACAGCCGCACCCGGGCCGGCTCGCCACGGCGGCGCGGACCCGCCCAGAGCACGGATTCCATCCCGCCCTCGGCGGCGAGCGCCCGCGTCAGCGTGCCGGTGGAAGCCGTCTGGAGCAGGGCGAGGGCCCGGTACAGGTTGGTCTTGCCGGTGCCGTTGCCGCCGACGAAGACCGACAGAGGCCCGACCGGAAACCGGATGCTCTTCAACGAGCGATACCCGGCCGCCTCGATCTCCCGAACCATCGGCAACGGTGACCTCCCGCGCGTTGGAGCGGGCCAGTCTAGACCGTTCGGAGGACGATTCGAGGAGGGAGATGCGGCTGCCGGCCCCTGATCGCCACCGCCCATCTTCTTCCCGTGGCGGGAAGAGGTTAGCATCCGAGGACGACCGTTGCCGATTACCGGGGATGCCGCATGACGGAAGGAGAGCGCTTCGTCGGATCGTTTCCGCGCAAGGCCGACTTCCACGACCGCAACAAGCGCCGGTCCTACGAGCTGACGCGCCGGATCGCGGCGCGTCTGATCGACGATCCCGGCCTCGTCGCCAACGGCAGGTCCTATCTGGAGCGCTTGGTCCGCCCGGATCCGGCACAGGCCCATGCCTACATCCTCTGGACCGCTCTTCTGGACCAGGACATCAGGCAGGTCGTGCGCCAGTTGCTGGAGGATACGCCGCGAGGCGACCTGCTCCGGGATACGCAGCCCGTCTTCGCGGTCCTGTCCCCGCGGGAGCGGATCGAAATGGTCGAGGTGGCCGGACTTCAGGATCGGCCGTCGGCGAGCCCGGACCGCCACGGATGATGCGGAGGGACCGGCTCGACCACATCCTGCGCGCGGCAGCGGGGGTGACGGGCCACGACACCTTCGTTCTGGTCGGCTCCTCGGTGATCGTCGTCCGATGCAGGACTATTCCCGGCGACATGCTGATGACGCGGGAGGCCGACATCTTCGTTCCCGGCACGCCCGACACCGAGGCGCTGTCGGGCGCGATCGACGCCAATATCGGCCAGGGTTCGGCCTTCCACAACCAGTACGGATACTACGCCGATGGCGTCTCGCCCGGAACAGCGGTGATGCCGACCGATTGGAAGGATCGCGCACAGCCCCTACCAGGGCGGCGGATGCCCCGGCGTGACCGCCATCGTCCCTGACATCGATGACGTGGCCTTGGCGAAAGTCGTGGCTTGGAGGGATCAAGGACAGAAGCTGGATCGCATCCGGGATCAGGGCTCGGCTCTTCTCCCTCGAACGGATGGCCGCGCGCCTCGATCGCATGCCCGATGCAGCGCCCGAGGCGGCCGAGATGGTGCGGCGGCTGAACTGGCTCGCGGTGACCTGCGGCGTCCCGTTCCAGCCTTCCCGCCTGCCGGGGCGTCGGCCTCGATCCGGAAACGGACCTCAATCCGGCACCGTGAGGCCTTCCAGCCCCTCGCGCGGCTCCGGGAAGTGCGGGTCCATCGCCTCCAGCGTGTCGGCGATGGTTTTCGCGACCATCAGGTTGCGGGCCCATTTGCGGTCGGCCGGCACCACGTGCCAGGGGGCGTAAGGGGTCGAGCAGCGGGTCAGCGCGTCGTCGAAGGCGGTCTGGTAGGCATCCCAGCTTTTCCGCTCCACGAGGTCGGCGGGGTCGAACTTCCAGTGCTTCTTCGGGTCGGCGAGGCGCGCCTCCAGGCGCTCCTTCTGCTCGTCCTTGGAGATGTGCAGGAAGAACTTCAGGATCACGACCCCTGAGAGCGTCAGCAGCCGCTCGAAATCGTTGATGAGCCCGTAGCGCTCGCGCCACGTCTCCTCCGGCACCAGCCCCTTCACCCGCACCACCAGCACGTCCTCGTAGTGGCTGCGGTTGAACACGCCGATCAGGCCGCGGCCGGGGACGCGGGCGTGATAGCGCCAGAGAAAGTCCTGATCGAGCTCCTCGGCGCTCGGCACCTTGAACGACCAGACCCGGCAGCCCTGCGGGTTCACCCCCTCCAGGACGTTGCGGATGGTGCCGTCCTTGCCGCCGGTGTCGATGGCCTGGAACACCACCAGCAGGGAGCGGCGGCGCTCGGCGTAGAGCCTTTCCTGCAGCGCCCTGATGCGCGCCCGCTCCTCGGTGAGCGCGCCCTTGGCCTGCGCCTTGTCGAGGCCGCCGGCGGCGTCCGGATCGACCGAGGCGAGGGTGAAGCCCCGGCCGGGCTCGACCGTGACGATGCCCCGGGCCGCAGGCGGCAGGACGGGGTGGAGATGCGGCGACAGGCTCGGCGCGGTGCCGGCGCCCGCCTCCGCCGCACGCGCCTGGCCGGCGGAGGAGGGCGGGGGATCGCCGCCGGGAACGCCGTCCTGCGGCTTTGTTTCCCGCGCTTTGTCACGCCGGGAACCGTCGCCGTCCTTGCCGTTCTTGTGCGCCATGCCGAAAATTACCCGCTCACGAGCCGATTGCGAGGCCGCCGGCCCGGACCCGCAGGAAGGGACAAGCTTGGAGCCCCAACAGATGTGCCGCCTCCGCCGTTCCCGATCCGGCGTGCCGGGGTTTTTCGCGGGACGCTCCGGCCGGAGCGGGGCAGGGGCGTGAGCGGGGTGCCGACGATCTGGTTCGTGCGCCACGGCCAGACCGACTGGAACGCGGAAGGCCGCCTCCAGGGCCACCGCGACACCGACCTCAACGCCAACGGCCTCGCCCACGCGGCGGAGGCTGCCGAGCGCCTGCGCCGCGTCGCCGGGGCGGAACTGCCGACCGCCGACTACGTGGCGAGCCCGCTGACCCGCACCCGCCGGACCATGGAGATCCTGCGCGCCGGCATCGGCCTGCCCGCGGCGGGCTACCGCGCCGATCCGCGGCTGAAGGAGATCGGCTTCGGCGCCTGGGAGGGCCGGACCTGGGCCGAGATCCGGCGGCGCGACGCGGCGGGCGCCGCCGCGCGCGACCGCGACCGCTGGGGCTACCGGCCCCGCGGGGAGGGGGCGGAGAGCTACGCCATGGTCGAGGCGCGGGTGGAGGAGGTGGTGGCGGAGCTGCGCCGCCCGACGGTGATGGTCGCCCATGGCGGCGTCGCCCGGGCGCTCCTGGTCATCGTCGGCCATCTCGACGTCCACGCCGCCCCGCGGCTCGGCATCCGCCAGGGCCACATCCTCGTCATCGAGCCCGGCGGCTGGCGCTGGGCCTGAGGGCCGGAATTTTTTGGGGGAGGGCGCCGCGGCATCGGTCGCCCGTCTCCGCGCACCCAACGGCGAGGTGGCCCGGAGCGCCTTTCTCCGAAAAAGGTCGCGCCCCTGGATCGCTTCGCCGAGGCGCGCGATGACGGGCGACGATTTTGGGCAGAGGGCGGGCCGATCGCCCGGAGGGCCGCCCCGTCACGACGGGCCTGCCGTCCCACGGCGGAGCGGGACCGCTCCGCCGTGGGTCCGGGAAACGATCAGTCGTTCTTCACGGTGCCGTCGGGGCCGACCTTGATCTCCTGCTCGCGGTCGGTGAGCGCCACCTTGATCTCGTACTCGACCGCCTTGCCCTCGCGCTCGACCTCGGCCTCGTAGGCCTTGCCGCCGGGAGCCTTCTTCTCGGCGAGCGCGATCGCGTCCTTCAGCGAGACCTTGGCGTTCTGGAAGTCGCTGACCTTCAGGCGGGTGAAGTAGCGCTCGATCGGCTGGTTCTCGGACTTGTAGAGGGCGCCGGTGTCGGCGTCGATGCCGTGCTCGACGAGCTTGCCGCTCGGGTAGACCACCTTGATCGCGTAATGCGCCGGGTTCTTGCCGTCGGCCTTCTCGAAATCGGCGTCGATCGCCCGGCCGCCCTTCTCCTCGCCCGCGCCCTCGGCGGTGGCGATCGCCTGGGCGAGGCCGGTCTTGGCCGATTTGGCCACCTGCCACTCTTTCAGGTTGCCGTTGGATTTGGTGGCCTCCGTCGCGGTCGGCGCGCGGCCGGTGTTCTCCGGGTTCTTGGTCAGGTCGGGGTTCTGGGCCGCGGCGACGCCCGTCGTCAGGGCCAGCAGGCCGGCGGCGGCGGTCAGGCGCAGGACGCGGGTGCGCATCGTGGATTGGGTGGTGGTCGTCTGGGTGGTCGTCATGGCGGGGCTCCCGTTTTCTGAGATGGGTTGCGGTCCCCAACACACGGCACGGTCGCTTGGTTGCGGTGCACCATGATGCGCGGCGGGTTCGGCGCGCGGTTCGGCGCTCCGTCGGCGGGCGGCCCGACCCGTGGCCAGGGGCGAGCCGGGCCCCCTGCCGAGCGGCCTCCACCCCTCCCGCTGCCGACCCTTTCCGGCCGATCCTCGCGGCGGCTCCGACCGACCGCTTGACATATATTCAAAACAAAAATAACTAAATCGCACATTGGATATAAGATCGACGAGACGCTGCGATGAGCCGAGCCGAGTCGGAATCCGAGTTCCTGGCCCGCTACGATCCCGCCGATTACGCGCGGCCGGCGCTGGCCGTCGATCTGGTGCTGCTGGGCCTCGCCGGCGGGCGCCCCGCCATCCTGCTGCTGCGGCGCGCCCGGCACCCGCATGCGGGGCGCCACGCGCTGCCCGGCGGCTTCGTCGGGATCGACGAGGCGCTCGACGCGGCCGCCGGGCGCGTCCTGCGCGAGAAGGCGGGTGGGGCGCGGGCGCATCTGGAGCAGCTCTACACCTTCGGCGCCGTGGAGCGCGATCCGCGCATGCGCATCGTCACGGTGGCCCATCTCGCGCTCCTGACCGAGGCGGCCTTCACCGAGGCGCTGGAGCGCGCCCCCGCCCTGCATCCGGGCACGGTCATACCGCCTCGGGCGGGGGAGGCCGGCGGCCCGGTGACGGTGCTGTCGCGGACGGGCGAGGCGCTCACCCTCGCCTTCGACCACGCCGGGATCGTCGCGCTGGCCATCCGGCGCCTGCGGGGCAAGCTCGACACGTCGGAGGTCGGCTTCGCCCTGCTGCCCGAGCTGTTCACCCTGCGCCAGCTCCAGGACGTGCACGAGGCGATCCTCGGTGCGCGCCTCAACAAGCCGGCCTTCCGCCGCCGGATGCTCGACCGCGGCTGGCTCGCGCCCACCGGCCGGCTCGAGACCGGGGTCTCCTACCGCCCCGCCGAACTCTACCGCTTCCGCCAACCCCCCTCGCAAACCTCTTCGCAAGGAGACTGACATGGCCACGATCCGCCGGTTCGGCGTCCTCTCGCAGCTTCGCAGCGAGGCCAGCCACCACGTCATCCGCTACCGCAACGGCCGCCCGCGCCAGAGCGGGCGCGGCCTCGTGTTCTGGTTCCGGCCGGAGACCGCGAGCATCAGCGAACTGCCGATGGACGACCGCGAGATGACGCTGTTCGTGCGCGGGCGCAGCGGCGATTTCCAGACCGTGGCGGTGCAGGGCAGCGTCGGCTGGCACGTCGCCGATCCCGAACGCCTCGCCGCCCGGGTCGACTTCTCCCTCGACCTGCGCACCGGCCGGCTCCAGGGCGAGCCGGTCGAGCGGATCGAGGCGCGCATCGCGGGGCTGGCCAACCAGACCGTGCTCCAGTTCCTGGGACAGGCGCCGGTGCGCGCCCTGCTCGATGCCGGACCGGAAGCCTTGCGCGGGCCGTTGCAGGCGGCGCTCGCCGCCGAGCCGTCGCTCGCCGAGATCGGCGTCGCCGTGGTGTCGGTGCGCCTCACCGACCTCGCCCCGTCGAGCGAACTGGAGCGCGCGCTCCAGACGCCGACCTACGAGGCGCTGCAGCAGAAGGCGGACGAGGCCACCTTCGCCCGCCGGGCGCTGGCCGTGGAGAAGGAGCGGGCGATCGCCGAGAACGAACTCGCCACCAGGACCGAACTGGCCCGGCGCGAGGCCCTGCTGATCGCGGAAGAGGCGCAGAACGCCCGCAACCGGGCGCAGGGACGGGCCGAGGCGGAAGGCATCGCGGCCGGCGCCGAGGCCGAGCGCATCCGCGCGGTCGAGGGCGCCCGGGCGGAAGCCGAGCAGGCGCGCATCGCGATCTACCGCGACGTGGCGCCGGGCACCCTGCTCGGCCTCGCCGCCCAGGCGCTGGCGGGCAAGCTCGACACGATCGAGCACGTCAACGTGACGCCGGACCTGCTCGCCACTCTGCTCGGCGAGGTCCGCCGGCCCACCGGCCTTCCGGCGCGCTGAGGGAGGGTCCCATGGCCGCGCTCACCCCGCGGGCGGTCTTCGTCACCCGCGAGACCGATTACGAGCTGCTGATCGCCCGGCACGCCACGCGGGGTCAGGCCCGCTTCTTCCTGGAGAGCCGCGGCCAGGGGCTCGCCGAGGTCGAGGCGCGCCACGAACGCTTCCACGCCGTGCTGGCCCGGGCGCGGGCCGCCGTGCCCGGCGCGTGGCGTCAGGCCCTGGTGCGGCGACCCGACCTCGACCGCTTCCTGTTCGCGGACGACGACGTCATCGTCGCCGTCGGTCAGGACGGGCTGATCGCCAACGTCGCGAAGTATCTGGGCGAGCAGCCGGTGATCGGGGTCAACCCGGCGCCCGACCTCTACGACGGGGTGCTGGCGCGCCATCCCGTCGAGCGGCTCCCCCGCCTGCTGCCGGCAAGCCTCGCGGGCGATGTCGGATGCGAGCGCCGCACCATGGTCCAGGCGGTGCTCGACGGCGGCGAGCGCCTGTTCGCCCTCAACGAGATCTTCGTCGGCCACCGCGGCCACCAATCCGCCCGCTACCGGATCGAGGCGGCGGATGCGGCGGAGGAGCATTCCTCCAGCGGGCTCATCGTCGCCTCCGGCACCGGGGCCACCGGCTGGGCCCGCTCGATCGCCGAGGCGACCGGTCTGTCCTTTCGCCTCGCCCCCGACGAGCGGGCGGTCGGCTACTGGGTGCGCGAGCCGTTTCCCAGCGTCGCCACCGCCACGCGGCTGCGCGCCGGCAAGCTCGCCGACGCCGCGCTGGTCGTCACCTCGCGGATGAACGAGGGCGGCGTCGTGTTCGCCGACGGGATCGAGCAGGATTTCCTGGGCTTCGGCTGGGGCCGGCAGGTGCGGCTCGCGCCCGCCGCCCGCACGCTTCGATTGGTCGCCGGGTAGGAATCCCGGACGGGCGGATCGCGCGGGCCGATACGACGTTTTCGAACGGGTGGTCCTTCGCTGCCGTGCGCGTGTAAGAGCATGCGTGTGTAAGAGACCGTCGGAGACGGGCCTCGGCCCGAGAAATCCCGCGAACGGCGCGATCTTCGTCGCAAAACCGCCAAGGGCGGCGCCCATGGGGCCGCTCGATCGGGCGCGTCGTGCGGCGAATCCCGAACGCATTGGAAGAGCGGCAGCGGAGCATCGATGAGCGGTCTCGCCGAGAAGAGCCGGAACCGGCAGGACGGCGGACGGGACGAAGGCCGCGCCGTCCTGCGGGGCCCTGCGCGACCCGACCTGATCCGCCGGGAAACCCTGGCCGCCCTGTTCCGGGCGAGCGCGGCCGCGCATGCCGACGCGCCCTGCCTGATCGATGCCGCGAGCGCCGATGCGGAGGGCCGCCGCCCGGTCCTGAGCTACGCCGAGGTCGATGCCCGCTCCGACGCGATCGCCGCGGGACTGTCCGCCCGCGGCATCGGCCCCGGCGACGTCGTCGGCCTCTGGATGGCCCGCGGCACGGAGCTGCTGGTCGCGCAGATCGGCATCACCAAATCCGGCGCCGCGTGGCTCCCCTTCGACGCCGAGGCGCCGGCCGACCGGGTCGCGGTGTGCCTGGGCGACGCCGCGGCCAAGGCGCTGCTCGTCTCCGACGCCCTGCGGCCCCAGGCGCCGGAGGGCACGCCCGCCGTCACGGGTGCGGCGCTGCTGGCGGCGGGGCAGGGCGCGCCCATACCCGATCTCGATGCCGCCGGCCTCGGCCCCGAGCACCCGGCCTACCTGATCTACACCTCGGGCTCGACCGGCGTGCCGAAGGGCATCGTCATCAGCCACGCCAACATCTGCCACTTCCTGCGCGCGGGCAACGCCGTCTACGGCCTGCGCGCCGACGACGTGGTGTTCCAGGGCGCTTCCGTCGCCTTCGATCTCTCGATGGAGGAGATCTGGGTTCCCTATCTCGTCGGCGCCTGCCTGTTCGTGGCGAGCCCCGCCATGATGGGCGACGTCGAGTCCCTGCCCGCGATCATCGCGCAGGCGCGCGTCACCGTGCTCGACACGGTGCCGACCCTGCTCGCGATGATCGCGAGCGACCTGCCCACCGTCCGCCTCGTCCTGCTCGGGGGCGAAGCCTTGCCCGAGCCGCTGGTGGCGCGCTGGGCGACCGATCGGCGGCGCCTGTTCAACACCTACGGGCCGACCGAGGCCACCGTGGTGGCGACCGCCGCCGAGATGCGGCCGGGCCGGCCCGTGACGATCGGCGGCCCGATCCCGAACTATTCCGTCTACGTCGCCGACGAGGCGCTGAACCTGCTCGGGCCCGGCGAACAAGGTGAATTGCTGATCGGCGGCCCCGGCGTCGCGGCGGGCTACCTCAAGCGGCCCGAACTGACGGCGGAAAAGTTCGTCGCCAACCCCTATCCGTCCGACGGGACCGATCCGGTGCTCTACCGCTCGGGCGACGCCGTCTCGATGACGGCGGAAGGCGACATCGTCTTCCACGGCCGCATCGACGATCAGGTCAAGATCCGCGGTTTTCGCGTGGAACTCGGCGAGATCGAGGCCCGCATCCGGGCGCAGGACGGGATCAACCAGGCGGCGGTGGTGCTGCGCCGGGACGACGAGGTGGACCGGCTGGTGGCCTTTCTCGTGCCCGAGCGCGGCGCCACCCTCGACCGGGCGAACGTGCGAAGGAATCTGGCGGCGCAGATGCCGCCCTACATGGTGCCCGGCCATTTCGAGACGGTGGAGACCCTGCCCCGGCTCACATCGGGCAAGGTCGACCGCAAGGCGTTGCGGATCGCCCCGCTGACCGTCGCCGGGCCGGAAGGCGAGCAGGAAGCCCCCGACAACGAGACCGAGGCCGCTTTGCTGGCGGCGGCGAGAAAGGTGTTCGGCGGGGGGCCGATCGGGCTCGAGGCCGACTTCTTCTCCGGGCTCGGCGGCCACTCGCTGCTCGCCGCCCGCTTCGTCGGCGCGGTGCGCGAGACCCCGGCGCTCGCCGGGATCACCCTGCAGGACGTCTATGCCGGCCGGACCCTGCGGGCGATGGCAGCAAGCCTGATCGAGCGCAGCGGCGGCGTCGGCGCGCAGGCGGCTTTGCGGAACCTGAGCTTCGATCCGCCCCCGCTCCTGCGCCGCGCCCTGTGCGGGCTGGCGCAGGCCGTGGCGCTGCCCTTCGTGATCGCGCTCTCCACGGCGCAGTGGCTCGGCATCTTCGTCACCTACCTGCTGCTGACCGGCGGCGGGCTCGGATTCTGGGGCGAACTCGGCGTCCTGCTGCTCGTCTACATCGGCATCAACGCGGTGACCGCGACGATCGCGATCGTCGCCAAGTGGCTGATCCTCGGGCGGACCAAGGCAGGCCGCTACCCGCTCTGGGGCGTCTATTATTACCGCTGGTGGCTGGCGCAGCGGCTGACGCCGCTGGTGCACGTCAAGTGGCTGCAAGGCTCGCCCGCCGTCGTCGCCTATCTGCGCCTGCTCGGCGCGAAGATCGGCGACGACGTGCTGATCTCCGACCTCGATGTCGGCGCCCCCGACCTCCTCAGCGTCGGCCGCGGCGCCTCGCTCGGCGGCCGGCTCGTCATCGCCAATGCCGAGGTCGTCGGCAACGAACTCGTCATCGGCCGGGTCGCCATCGGCGAGGATGTGGCCATCGGCACCTCCTGCGTCATCGGCCCCGGCACCGTGATCGGCGATCACGCCGAGATCGCCGATCTGACCACCGTGCCCGCCGGCACCGAAATCGGTCCGGCCGAGGCCTGGGACGGCTCGCCGGGCCGCCGGGTCGGCACGGTCGACTTTTCCGCGCTCCCCGAACCGGCCACCGCCTCGCCCGGCCGCCGGGCGGCCTTCGGCGGGGCTTATGCCTTCCTGCTCGCGGCGGTGCCGGCGATCGGGCTGCTGCCGATCTTCCCGGCCTTCTACATCTTCGACCAGATCTCGGACAATCTCTCGGAGATGACCGACGTCGATTACCACCTCTACCTGCCGCTGCTGACCTGGCCCACCGCCATGCTGATGACGGCGGGCACGGTGCTGCTCATCGCCGCCATCCGCTGGGTGGTGCTGCCGCGGGCGACGCACGGCACCGTCTCGATCTGGTCGGGCCTCTATCTGCGCAAGTGGCTCGTGGCGCTCGCCTCCGAGGTGACGCTGGAGACGCTCTCCTCGCTGTTCGCCACCGTCTACATGCGGGCGTGGTACCGGCTGATGGGCGCGCGGATGGGCCGGGGCGCCGAGATCTCGACCAATCTCGGCTCGCGCCACGACCTCGTTTCGGTCGGCGCCGACAACTTCATCGCCGACGAGGTGGTGGTCGGCGAGGAGGAGATCCGCCGCGGCTGGATGCATCTCCATCCGGTCGAGACCGGCGCGCGCGTCTTCGTCGGCAATGACGGCGTGCTGCCGCCGGGGGCGAAGATCCCCGACGACGTGCTGATCGGCATCAAGTCGAAGCCGCCGGCGAACGAGGCCATGGGGCCGGGCGAGACGTGGTTCGGCTCGCCGCCGATCCGCCTGCCGGTGCGCCAGCGGGTCGATCTCGGCTCGGCCGCCCAGACCTTCGAGCCGAGCAAGGCGGCCAAGCTGAGACGCGGCCTGTTCGAGGCCTTCGCCACCTCGTTCTCGCCGATGCTCTACATCTCGCTCGCCATCTGCGCGATCGACTGGGTGTTCTATCCCGAGATCCTCGAAGGGGACTGGATCGGCTTGGGATTCGCCTTCGTCGCCGCGAGCGTCGTCATCGCGCTGATCCAGACCGCGAGCGTGATCGCCCTCAAGTGGCTGCTGATGGGCGTCTACCGCCCCGGCATGCGGCCGATGTGGTCGTGGTGGGCGATGCGCACCGAGGCCATCGCGGTGGCCTATTGGGGCTTGGCCGGCAAGGTGCTCCTCGAACACCTGATGGGCACGCCGTTCCTGCCCTGGCTGCTGCGGCTGTTCGGCGTGAAGGTCGGCCGGGGCACCTGCCTGCTGATGACCGACATCACCGAGTTCGACTGCGTCACCATCGGCGACTACGCGGCGGTCAACCGCTCGGCGGCGCTCCAGACCCATCTCTACGAGGACCGCATCATGAAGGTCGGCCGCGTCGTGGTCGGCCGGGGCGTCTCGGTCGGCGCCTTCTCCACCGTGCTCTACGACAGCCATGTCGGCGACTACGCGCGGCTGCGCCCGCTCACCATCGTCATGAAGGGCGAGTCGATCCCCCCGCATTCCGAGTGGGAGGGCGCACCCGCCGTGCCGGTGGTGCACGGGGCGGCGTAGCGTCGGAGGGATCAGGCGGCGAGGCGCGCGTCCGCCTTCGCCTCGGCCAGGGCGCAGCGGCCCTTGCCGGCGGCCTTGGCGGCGTAGAGCGCCGCGTCGGCCCGGGCGAGGAGCTCGTCCGGGCAGAGATCGGCCCCGGCGCAGGCGATTCCGATGCTGACCCCGACCTGCACCGTGCCCGCGCCGACCGTGTAGGGACGGGAGACCGCGGCGACGAGCCTCGTGCCGAGTTTCGCGGCGGTCCGGTCGCCGCAATCGGGGATGAGCACCACGAACTCGTCGCCGCCGAGCCGGGCCGCGACGCAGCGCTCCGGCATCGTCTCGCCGATCCGTGCGGCCACCGCCTGGAGCAGCAGGTCGCCGGTGGCGTGGCCGTAGGTGTCGTTGACCGCCTTGAAGCCGTCGAGGTCGAGATAGAGCAGCGAAAACGGCCCCGCGCCCCGGCGCTGCAGGTTGCGGGTCAGGGCCTCCATCAGGCCGGCCCGGTTGGAGAGCCCGGTGAGCACGTCGCGCATGGCGCGGCGCTCGCTCTCGCGCTCCGCCAGCACCGAGGCGAGGTGGAGCCGGTTCAGCTCGAACACCTTCGCGATGACGTAGGCGTCGAACATCGGGATGTGGACGAGGAGGATGGAGAGCAGGGGCTGGCCGCTGAGGGCGATCGCCACCATCATCGGCACGGTGCACAGCAGGATCTGCACGACGAGGAAGCGCGGCGCCCCGTTGTCGCGCATGGTCACGCCGCTGGCGATGCCCATCATGATGGCCGGAGCGAGGATCTGGAGCAGCGGGTCGCCGGTTGCGAACACCAGCGCGCTGCCGATGCCGACGACCGCCAGCGACAGGTGCCCCAGCAGGAAGTAGAGATCGATGGGAACCCGGCGCCCCCATCCGGGCTGCCGCCGAGCCAGATCGAAGGCCGCGCGCAGGCCGAGGATCAGCAGCCCGGCGCCGAGCAGGTACAGGAACGGGCCATCGGGATGCCGGATGGCGGCGATCAACTGCAGGCTGCCGTCGCCGATCACGCCGACCGCGCCGGCACGGAGCGGGACCATGAAATCCTTGACCAAGCGTGCCTGGACCTCGTCCGGCACGTGCGGCCCGGAGGCCGTCAGCCAGCGCATCGGCCGGGTGCGTGGCAAGTGGTCGGTCTCGATACGTTTGAGCGACATCTCACCGGCTCCGAACGCATACGAACATAAACCATCGGATGTGAGAAAAGGGTGCAGTCGCCGGTGCGGCTCCCTAACAACTTGTTCCGCATGGTTGACGAATCGTAACGAGCGGCGCTGCCCGGACCGTTTCGGCGCGCACAAGGTTTCTTCCCGCATCGCGTGAGGCCGCAACGGACGGCTCGTCCCCGGAAGGCGGGGATTCGCCAACCGCCGGAACGGGCGTGCCGAACCCCGTTCCGGACCCCTTGCCATGTCCGTGCATTGTCCGTGCATCCTGCTCCGGCCGTCGGCGATGCCCGGAGGAACGCGGGACGAACCCTGCTCGGAGCGCCGGCGCGGGCCTCAGGCCGCCTCGGTCTTCGCCCCGAGGCGCTGGTCGAGGTAGGTGTCGACCGTCCGGGTCAGTTCGTCGACCTTGCCGTCGAAGAAGTGGTTGGCGCCCTCGACCATCTGGTGCTCGATGATGACGCCCTTCTGCGTCTTCACCTTCTCGATCACCGGGATCACCTCGCGGGCCGGCGCCACCCGGTCCTCGGAGCCGTGCACGAACAGGCCGGAGGAGGGGCAGGGGGCGAGGAAGGTGAAGTCGTAGCGGTTGGCCATGGCGGCGATCGAGATGAAGCCCTCGATCTCCGGGCGCCGCATCAGGAGCTGCATCCCGATCCACGAGCCGAACGAGACCCCGGCGATCCAGCAGGACTTCGCCTCCGGGTTGACCGACTGCACCCAGTCGAGGGCGGCGGCCGCGTCGGAGAGTTCGCCCGAACCGTGGTCGAACGCGCCCTGGCTGCGCCCGACCCCGCGGAAATTGAAGCGCAGGGCTGCGAATCCGCGATTGGCGAAGGTGTAGAAAAGATTGTACACGATTTGATTGTTCATCGTGCCCCCGAACTGGGGGTGCGGGTGGAGCACGATCGCGATCGGCGCACCCTTCTTCTTGGGGGCCTGATAGCGGCCTTCCAGGCGGCCGGCGGGGCCGGAAAAGATGACTTCGGGCATGGTGTCCTCGGGATGATCCGACCCCACCCCTCACGCTTTCGGAGGGCGCAGGGGCGCGGGCCGGCACGGCGCCGGCCATGGCTTGACTCGCTGGGCGCGCCACTTACAAGCGCTCTTAGAATAATTCTAGGCGATTGGAGTCATTCTAAACTGAACATCGGACCTCGACCGCGATGCACGAGGCGCGCGATCCGCGCGGCTTAGCACGGGGGAGGGGGGCGAAATCAAGAAAATCAGGAATCGACAAGACGATGCGGAGCGGAACGGCGGGATGATGTCAGGTGCTCGCAGCTATCTCGATCACAATGCGACCTCCCCGGTGCGGCCGGAGGTCGCGGCGGCGGTCGCGCGCGCGCTCGAACTGCCCGGCAACCCCTCCTCGATCCACGCGGAAGGCCGCGCCGCCCGCCACGCGCTCCAGACGGCGCGGGGACGGCTCGCCGCCCTGCTCGGGACGGACCCTGAGCGCGTGACCTTCACCAGCGGCGGCACCGAGGCCGCCAACGCCGTGCTCTCCGGCGCGTTGCGCAAGGCCGGCCGGCCCGCCCCGGCCCGGCTGATGATCTCGGCCACCGAGCACCCTTGCGTCGCCGCCGGCCACCGCTTCGCACCCGAGGCGGTGGAGGTGTTGCCCGTCGACGCGGCCGGCCGCTTTCGCCTCGACGCGCTGGCGGCGCGGCTCGACGCGGCCCGCGGCGAGGTCGTGCTGATCTCGGTTCATGCGGCCAACAACGAGACCGGGGTGGTGCAGCCGCTGTCCGAGATCGTGCGGCTCGCCCGCGATCACGGAAACGCCCTGGTCCACAGCGACGCGGTGCAGGCGGTGGGCAAGATCCCGCTCGATTTTTCCGCGCTCGGCCTCGATGCCCTGACCCTGTCCGGCCACAAGTTCGCCGCTCCGAAGGGCGTCGGCGCGATGGTGCTGGCCGAGGGGGTGAGCCTGGAGGCGCCCTTCCTGCGCGGCGGCGGCCAGGAGGCGCGCCTGCGCTGCGGCACCGAGAACCTTTCGGGGATCGTCGGCATGGGCGAGGCGGCGGCGATCGCCCAGGCGGCCCTGGAGGCCGCCGAGGCGGTGCGGCTCGCCGGCCTGCGCGACGCCCTCGAAGCGCGCCTGCGGGCGCTCGCGCCCGGCTTCGTCGTGTTCGGCGAGGGCGCGCCGCGCCTGCCCAACACCCTCAGCTTCGCCGTGCCGGGCCTGGAGGCCGCCACGGCGCTGATCGCCCTCGATCTCGCCGGCCTGTCCGTCTCGTCGGGCTCGGCCTGCGCCTCGGGCAAGGTGGCCCGCTCCCCCGTGCTCGCGGCGATGGGCGTGAGCCCTGCGCTCGCCGCGGGAGCGCTGCGCGTCAGCTTCGGCTGGAATTCGCAAGGTACGGATCTCGAACGCTTCGTCGCGGGGTTCGAACGGGTCGTTTCGTCCCTATATCAGCGGCGAGGGCAGGCCGCCTGAACGCCGCCCGCCCAAGCCATTTTTCGGCGGGATACCCGCCGTGTCGTTGGAAACCCCCGGTCCTTGACGCCGGAGTCGGTAGGAGACGTTGAATGCCTGCAGTGCAGGAGACCATCGATCGGGTTCGTTCGATCGACCTCGACCAGTACAAGTACGGTTTCGAGACCGTGATCGAGATGGAGAAGTCCGAGAAGGGCCTCTCCGAGGACGTGATCCGCTTCATCTCGGCGCGTAAGAACGAGCCCGCCTGGCTGCTCGAATGGCGCCTCGACGCCTACAAGCGCTGGCTCACGATGAAGGAGCCGGAGTGGGCGCGGGTCGAGTATGACCGGGTCGATTACAACGGCATCTATTACTACGCCGCGCCGAAGCGGCAGGGCCCGGAATCGCTCGACGACATCGATCCCGAGATCCTGAAGACCTACGAGAAGCTCGGCATCCCCTTGCGCGAGGTCGAAGTGCTGGAAGGCATCGCGCCGGAGCGCCGCGTCGCGGTCGATGCCGTGTTCGACTCGGTCTCGGTCGCCACGACATTCAAGAAGGAGCTCGAGAAGGCCGGCGTGATCTTCATGCCGATCTCCGAGGCCGTGCGCGCGTACCCGGACCTCGTGAAGACGTATCTCGGCTCGGTCGTGCCGGTGACCGACAATTTTTTTGCGACCCTCAACTCGGCCGTGTTCTCAGACGGGTCGTTCGTCTACATCCCGCCGGACGTGCGCTGCCCGATGGAGCTGTCGACTTACTTTCGCATCAACGAGCGCGACACCGGCCAGTTCGAGCGCACGCTGATCATCGCCGACAAGGGCTCCTACGTCTCGTATCTGGAAGGCTGCACCGCCCCGAAGCGCGACGACAACCAGCTCCACGCCGCGGTGGTCGAGCTGGTGGCGCTGGAGGACGCCGAGATCAAGTACTCGACCGTCCAGAACTGGTATCCCGGCGACAACGACGGCAAGGGCGGCATCTACAACTTCGTGACCAAGCGCGGCGATTGCCGTGGCGCCCGCTCGAAGATCTCGTGGACGCAGGTCGAGACCGGCTCGGCCATCACCTGGAAGTACCCGTCCTGCATCCTCCGGGGCGACGACTCGCGCGGAGAATTCTACTCGATCGCGGTGTCGAACGGCATGCAGCAGGTCGATTCCGGCACCAAGATGATCCATCTGGGCAAGAACACCACCAGCCGGATCATCTCGAAGGGCATCTCGGCGGGGCGATCGCAGAACACCTACCGGGGCCTCGTCTCGGCCCACAGACGAGCCAAGAACGCCCGCAACTTCACCAACTGCGACAGCCTGCTGATCGGCGACCGGTGCGGCGCGCACACCGTGCCCTACATCGAGTCGAAGAACGCGAGCGCGGTGTTCGAGCACGAAGCAACGACTTCGAAGATCTCCGAAGAGCAAAAATTCTACTGCCAGCAGCGCGGCCTCTCCGAGGAGGAGGCGACCGCCCTCATCGTCAACGGCTTCGTCCGCGACGTGCTACAGCAACTGCCGATGGAGTTCGCGGTGGAGGCCCAGAAGCTGATCTCGATCAGCCTTGAGGGCAGTGTTGGATAGGGAGGATTTGGATGGCTGCCTTTGACAAAGGTTTCGACGCATTTCGTGCCGAGCAAGATGCTGAAAATACTGCTCGGCAGCGGGATGCAGAAGCCAAGCGAGCACAGGTCGGCATCCTTTTCGATATCCTTAATGCCAGTTCATCTCGCCTCCATGAGAATCATCTCTCGCCCATCGTGAGGGAGGGAGAGCTATTTCTCATGTTCGGTGAGAATGAGTTTGCAAAGATTTCTCCTGCTGCGTCAGGCGATGAATTCAAGATAAAAGTCGGCTCACAATCGCAATCGTTCAGTGGTGATGCTGAGGGGTGCATTGAAGAGCTTGGTAAAATGGTGGCTAAAGCGATTCTCGCCCGTAACGAGGCCGAACGCAAAGCACGCTTGGCTACAAGGCGTAGGCCGTCCCGTGGTGGATGGATGTCAAATTAGGACGTTCCAAAAATGCTCGAAATCAAAAACCTCGTCGTGCAGATCGAGGACAACCGCATCCTCAACGGCCTGAACCTCACCGTGAACGACGGCGAGGTCGCCGCGATCATGGGCCCGAACGGGTCCGGCAAGTCGACGCTCTCCTACGTCATCGCCGGCAAGGAGGACTACGAGGTCCTCGACGGCGAGATCCTGCTCGACGGGCAGAACGTGCTGGAGATGGAGGCCGACGCGCGCGCGGCCGCCGGCATCTTCCTGGCCTTCCAGTACCCGCTGGAGATCCCGGGCGTCGGCACCATGACCTTCCTCAAGGCCTGCCTCAACGCACAGCGCAAGGCGCGGGGCGAGGACGAACTCTCGACCCCCGATTTCATCCGCGCGGTGAACGCGGCGGCCGACAAGCTCGAGATCGACAAGGAGATGCTCAAGCGCGCGCTCAACGTCGGCTTCTCGGGTGGTGAGAAGAAGCGCATGGAGATCCTCCAGATGGCGCTGCTGGCCCCGAAGTTCTGCGTCCTCGACGAGACCGATTCCGGCCTCGACATCGATGCCCTGCGCATCGTCTCCGAGGGGGTGAACGCGCTGCGCGCCGAAGGACGCTCGTTCCTCGTCATCACCCACTACCAGCGGCTCCTCAACCACATCGTGCCCGACACCGTGCACGTCATGTCGAAGGGCCGGATCGTGAAGACCGGCGGCAAGGAACTGGCGCTCGAACTCGAGGCCAGCGGCTACGCCGAGTACCGCGCGAGCGAGGCTGCGTGATGGCCGACGTCACCAATCTCCGCTCCCCCGCCGAGGCCGGCCTCTCCAAACTCTTCGAGTCCGCGCGGAAAAGCTTCGCCACCGAGCAGGCGATCAGCCGCGAGGAGGCGTTCCGCTTCTTCGAGGCGACCGGCCTGCCGAGCCGCCGGGTCGAGGCGTTCAAGTACACGGACCTGCGCGCCGCCATCACGGAGGCCGCCCCGCCCGCCGAGGCGCCGTCCGAGGATGCGGCCAAGGCCGCGGTTGCCGGTGCGACGGGCTTCGACGAGATCGAGGCCGCGCGCCTGACCTTCGTCAACGGCCATCTCGTGGCCGCGCTGTCCGATCTCGGCCGCCTGCCCGAGGGCGTGACGGTCACGCCGCTCAACGAAGCGCTTGCGCAGGGCGATGCCCGCCTGAAGCTGCTCGCCCCCGTCGAGCAGGTGCGCGAGAACCCGATCTATCAGCTCAACACCGCCTTCCTGGCGGACGGCGCGCTGATCTCGGTCGCCCCCGGTGCCAAGCCGCAGGTTCCGGTGCACCTGCGCTTCGTCGGCACCGGCGGAGCCGCGTTCTCGACCGCGACCCGCGTGCTGGTCGAACTCGGCGCGGCGTCCGAGTTCTTCCTGCTCGAGAGCCACGAGGGCCCGGCCGGGCTGACCTACCAGCCCAACGACGCCCTCGACGTGCGCATCGGTGACGAGGCCGCCTTCCGCCACACCCGGCTCAACCGGGAGGGGGATGCGGCCATCGCCCTCTCGACGCTCTCGGTGCGGCTCGACGCCCGGGCGCGACTCGAGACCGTCAACCTCGTCACCGGCGCCAGGCTCTCGCGCCATCAGATCTACCTGCACGTCGCGGGCGAGGACGCCGACGCCGTGGTCAACGGCGCGGCGCTGCTCGGCCACGGCCAGCTCGCGGACTCGACCCTGCTCGCCGACCACGCGGCGACCGGGGGCGTGGGCCGCGAGATGTTCAAGACGGTGATCGACGGCGATTCCACCGGCGTGTTCCAGGGCAAGATCATCGTCCGGCAGGTCGCGCAGCAGACCGACGGCAAGATGAAGTCCGACTGCCTGCTGCTGGCCGACGACGGTCAGATGATGAACAAGCCGGAACTGGAGATCTTCGCCGACGACGTGGCCTGCGGCCATGGTGCCACCTGCGGCGCGCCGGACGAGGATCTGCTGTTCTACCTCATGGCCCGCGGCCTGCCGCGCGCCGCCGCCGAGAGCCTGCTGGTCCAGGCCTTCGTCGGCGAGGCGGTGGAATCGGTCACGCACGAGGGCGCGCGCGACGCGCTGATCGGCGGGATCGAGGCGTGGCTGGCGGCACGGGGGTGAGCGGAGACCGCTCCGACGCTGCGACGGCCGGGCGCCATCTGGCGCTCGGCTGGCGATCGCCGCGGGCGGCGATGCGCGAGGCCGGAAGGACGATCGGCGAGGGGCGGCGGCTTGGCCTCGTCATCCTGTCCGGCGCCATCGTCGTGCTGGCGGATCCGGCCGAGGACGGCTTTCCGCGTTTCGTCGCCGCGCAGGCGGCGAACAGGGCGACCCTTGCGGCCTCACTCGGGGAGGTCGCCCTGTGGAGCGTCTGCCTCCTCGCGGTTCTGCCGCTCTTCTACGGCGGGGTGGCCGGAACGCTGTGGCTGTTCACGCGGCCGAGTCCCGCCAAGCCCGCGTTCGCGGCCCTGCGCACGGCGGTCGCGGTCGCGAGCTGGGTCTCGACGCTCCCGATCCTCGCCACCGGTCTGGTGGCCTCCCTCGCCGGGTTCGAGACCGTCGGCGGGGTTCTGATGCTAGGCCTGTGGACGGCCTATGCCGGCCTCTGCCTGTCCGAAGCCACGGGTCTCGATGCCCGCGCCGGCACCGGCCTCGCACTGGGCGCGACGGTTCTCGCATCCGTCGTGATCGCGGCAGCCATCGCTGGCCTCTACGGGACGCTGATCCACGACGACTTCGCGGGACTTGCCGACGGAGCGACGCCATGAACGCACCACTGCGCACCGATCGAGGCACCATGAGCTACGACGTCGAGGCAATTCGAAAGGAATTCCCGATCCTCTCGGAAAAGGTCTACGGCAAGCCGCTGGTCTACCTCGACAACGCCGCCTCGGCGCAGAAGCCCAAGGCGGTCGTCGACGCCATGGTCTCCTGCATGGAGACGGGCTACGCCAACGTCCACCGCGGCCTGCACTACATGGCCAATGCCGCCACCGAAGGCTTCGAGGGCGCGCGCGAGACCACGCGCCAGTTCCTCAACGCGGCTTCCACCGACGAGATCGTCTTCACCCGCAACGCGACGGAGGCCTACAACCTCGTCGCCTCCTCCATGGGTTGGGCCGGGCTGATCGGGGAGGGGGACGAGATCATCCTCTCGATCATGGAGCACCACTCCAACATCGTCCCCTGGCATTTCCTGCGCGAGCGGCGCGGGGCGGTGATCAAGTGGGCGCCGGTCGATGACGAGGGCAACTTCCTCGTCGAGGAATACGAAAAGCTGTTCAGTCCGCGCACCAGGATGGTGGCGCTCACCCACATGTCGAACGTGCTCGGCACGGTGACGCCGGCGGAAGACATCGTGGCAATCGCCCACGCCCACGGTGTGCCGGTGCTGCTCGACGGGGCTCAGAGCGCCGTCCACCGCCCCATCGACGTGCGGGCGCTCGATTGCGACTTCTTCGTCTTCACCGGCCACAAGGTCTACGGGCCGACCGGCATCGGCGTGCTCTACGGCAAGAAGGAGTGGCTGGAGCGGCTGCCCCCCTACCAGGGCGGCGGCGAGATGATCCACACCGTCACGCAGGACGCGATCACCTACAACGACCCGCCGCACCGCTTCGAGGCCGGCACCCCGGCCATCGTCGAGGCGGTCGGCCTCGGCGCCGCCCTGGAGTTCATGATGACGGTGGGGCGCGACAGGATCGCCGCGCACGAGGCCGGGCTGACGGCTTACGCGCAGGAGCGGCTCGGTGCGATGAACGCGCTGAAGCTGATCGGCACGGCCCGGGGCAAGGGCGGCGTCATCGCCTTCGCGATGAAGGGCGCGCATGCCCACGACATCGCCACGGTGATCGACCGTCAGGGCGTGGCCGTGCGCGCGGGCACCCACTGCGCCATGCCGCTTCTGAACCGCTTCGGCGTCACCTCCACCTGTCGCGCCTCGTTCGGCCTGTATAATACGATCCACGAGATCGACGCGCTCGCCGAGGCTTTGGCCAAGGCCGAGATGTTGTTCGCGTAAGTTCTTGAAGGAGTTTCGGCCGCCGGACGCGGGGGGCCGGAAGGAGTGATCCGATGAGCACCGACGCCACCATCACCGGCGGCACCAACACCCCCGCCCTCGCGGCCGCTTCCGCGATCCCCGCGGAAGAGATCGACCGCCTGACGGACGAGATCGTCGTCGCGCTGAAATCCGTCTACGATCCCGAGATCCCCGCCGACATCTACGAACTCGGCCTGATCTACCGGGTGCAGATCGAGGACGACCGGCGCGTGCTGATCGACATGACGCTGACCGCCCCGGGCTGTCCCGTGGCCGGCGAGATGCCGGGCTGGGTCGAGAACGCGGTCTCGGCGGTGCCGGGCGTTCAGTCCTGCCAAGTGACGATGGTGTTCGACCCGCCGTGGGACCAGAGCCGGATGTCCGACGAGGCCCGCGTCGCGCTGGACATGTGGTGAGGGACGATCCAATCGACCGACCTTGCGTCCCCCCGCAAGGTCGGCAGGATTCAGCCCTCCGGCGAGGGGGCGGCCGGGTCCCAGCGCGGTCCGAACGTCAATCCGTCGTAGATGTCCGACAGCGTCAGCCGCGCACCGATCTCGGGCAGATCGACGATCGTCTCGAGACCGTCGAACGTCTCGATCGCCCAGCCCTCGTCGTTGCGGCGATAGAGAAGAACCTGCGGCAGGATTGTCTCGACGAGGAGGATGCAGCGCAGAGTGGGATGGCGCTTGTACTCCTCCAGCTTGCGCGTTCGGTCGACGGCACTCGTCGAGGGGGAGGCGACCTCGACGACCAGCCGCGGTTCGCGGGCCTCGTCGGTGTCACGGACGAGTTCGGCGCACTCGACCATCACGTCGGGGCGTCGCAGATCGCGAATGCCGGTTCGGATCGCGATGTCTGCCGTCGTCGGCCGGCAGCCCGAGCCACGCAATTGTGCATGCAGCGAAGCGATGATGTTGACGGTGGCTCGGTCGTGCTGCGGGCTGCTGCCCGTCATCATCCGATGGCGCAGGATCGGAACGCCGTCGACGAGTTCGTAGCGCTCGTCCTGGTGGAGCTGCCACGCGAAAAACGCGTCCGGCGTCATCAGACGCTGCGCAGGATCGGCCATCGCACCCTCCGTCACCGATTCAGCATAGCACGGCTGCAATCACTCGGCGCATCGGGTCTCGCAGTGGACCCCCGCCCCGGGAGTGCTTATCTCTTCGAGACCCGAAAAAGACTCACCCGCCCGGGCCTTGAACCCGGCCGCAGGAGAGAGACGACGATGTCAGGTTTCAAGGTGATCACGCTGACCGACCGGGCGGCGGATCGGATCAAGGCGATCATGGCCGATGCGGAGAGGCCGATCGCCGGCTTGCGCGTCGGCGTGAAGAACGGCGGCTGCGCCGGCATGTCCTACACGATGGAATATGCCGAGGCGCGGAAAGCCGGCGAGGACGTGATCGAGGACCGGGGCGTGACCGTGTTCATCGATCCGAAGGCGGTGCTGTTCCTGCTCGGCACCGAGATGGATTTCCGGACGACCAAGCTGTCGTCCCAGTTCGTGTTCAACAACCCGAACCAGACCTCGGCCTGCGGCTGCGGTGAGTCCGTGGCGATCACGCCGGCGAATCCCGACCGCCTGGCGGCCGGCGCCCCGGCCTGATCGGAAGTCCGCCGCCCGTCATTAGGCGAGACCGATACGGCGGGCGAACGATGTCGGGCAGCCCTGAAATGGTCCCTCCCGGCGCCGTCGCGCCCTTAAGATGGCTTTGCCTGACGCCTCGCGGACGGTTCTGGTCTGCCTCTCCGTCGTTGCGAGGCTCGGCGCAAGCAATCCAGTGCGCCGTGATGTCCGAAAAGGTCGCGGGTGCCGGAACGCTTCGCTCCGGCGACGACGGAGCCGGCCCGCCTCACGCCACGTCGCGCAAGCCGGCGACCTCGGTCTCGTCGAGGGTGCGGTTGCGGCCGGCGCGCTTGGCGGCGAACAGGCAGGCATCCGCCCGCTCCAGCAGCGAGACGGCGTTGTCGTCCTCGCGCTGGGTCGCGACCCCGAGCGAGACGGTGACCTTGCCGAGCGACTCGCCCGTCGAGCGCTTCACCAGTTCGCGGCCTGTCACGCCGGTGCGCACCCGCTCGGCGATGACGCGGGCTTCCGTTCCGACCGTCTCCGGCAGGACGATGCCGAACTCCTCGCCGCCGAAGCGGGCGAGGGTGGCGTTCTCGTGGCCCACATGCTCGCGCATCACGATCGCGACGAGGCGCAGCACCTGATCGCCGGTCAGGTGGCCGTAGAGGTCGTTGAAGCGCTTGAAGAAATCGATGTCGAGGACGATCAGGCTGGTCGGCCGGCCGCCGCGCCCGGGGGCCGACGGCACGCCGACGGTCCGGCGCAGGGCCTCCTCGAAGCTCTTGCGGTTGCCCAATCCCGTCAGCGCGTCGGTCAGGCTCTCCAGGCGCGCCGCCTCCAGCGTCTCGCGCAGCGTCTCGATCTCGCTGCGGCTCTCGCGCATCCGCGCTTCGAGGGTGCGGTTGTTGGCGGTCACGTCGCGGGTGTTGGCGATGATCGTGGTGACGATCTCGCGCAGCCTCGTCCGGCTGGTCGCCGTGTTGGCGATGTCGTGGGTCAGGGCCTGGAGCGACTCGCCGTACTGTGCGGTGGAGCGGATCGAAACCTCGATCATCTCCATGATGCCCTCGACCTCGGCGATCAGGCTGGAATTCATCCGGTCCACCTCGACCGCGAGGCGGCGCCGGTCGATGTAGGTGTCGTGCAGTTGCTCGATGTCGGCGCTCGTCAGCGTGCCGTGCTGCGTGGTGAGCCGCTTGATCGCGTCGTTCATCAGCGGCTGCGTGCCGGCCACGTAGAGATACCACACGGCGTAGGCGCGCGGGGTGGCGCAGGTGCAGTAGTCGCGCATCAACTCGAAGCTGCGTTGCGCGAGGACGAGGCTGCGTTCACGGTCGGGATCGGGGCCGTGGCTCATCCGGTGACGTGGACTCCTCCGGACGGGGCGCGGCGCCCTCGAAATCTGATCCGGCGCCCGGAGTGTCGCTCCAGAACCTCGCCAGGACGTTAAGAAGATGCCGGAAAGCGCCGTCCGCCGATCCCCGTCGCAACCCGCGGCTGAATCCGCGAACCTGCCGCTACTTGCTCTTCCCGAACCCGGTCGGTTTCAGCAGGAAGGCCGGTACGTGCGAGCCGAGGCCGACCGGCGTGTCGTCGTCCTCGTCCCGGCGGGAGGGGCGCCGCTCGCCGCGCGGGCGCTCGGAGACGCCGCGGGCGGCCTCGCGCACGGGCGGGACCGGCTCCGGCTCGCGGACCGGATCGCGCCGCGCATCCTCGCCGCGGCCGCGCTCGGCGGCCGGGCGGCGCCCGCCGCGGGAGCGGCCCTCGCCCGCCCTCTCACCGCCCCGGTCGCTCTCGTGGTCGCCGCCCTTCTCGGGCCCTTTGGCCCGGCGGCTGCCGCGGCGGCGGCGCGGCTCGTCGCCCTCCGCGTCCTCGGGCAGGGTCGCGAGGCCGCCGTCGAGCCATTCGATCGGCCGGCCGATCAGGCTCTCGATCGCCGAGAGCGAGCGCTCGTCGGCGCGGCTCGCCAGGGTGAAGGCGTGACCGGCGCGGCCGGCGCGGCCGGTGCGGCCGATCCGGTGGACGTAGTCTTCGGGGTGGTGCGGCACGTCGAAGTTGAAGACGTGGCTCACCGCCGGGATGTCGAGGCCGCGGGCGGCGACGTCGGAGGCCACCAGCAGCGGCGTCTCGCCGGTGCGGAAGCCGTCGAGGGCGGCCATGCGGGCGCGCTGGTCCATGTCGCCGTGCAGCGCCGCCGCGTTGAAGCCGTGGCTGGTCAGCGAGCGCTGGAGCTGGGCCACGTCGCGCTTGCGGTTGCAGAAGATGATGCCGTTCTTCAACGCATCCGCCGAGCGGATGAGGTGGGCGCAGGATCCTGCGCTTCTCGTGGCCCTCCGCGCCCGTGGCCACGAGGCGCTGCTCGATGGTCGTGGCGGTGGAGGAGGGGCGGGCGACCTCGACCCGCTGCGGGTTCGAGAGGAACATGTCCGCCAGCCGCTCGATCTCCGGCGGCATGGTCGCGGAGAAGAACAGCGTCTGGCGCGTGAACGGCACCATCTTCACGATGCGCTCGATGTCGGGGATGAAGCCCATGTCGAGCATCCGGTCGGCCTCGTCGATGACGAGGAGCTCGACGCCGGTCAGCAGCAGCTTGCCGCGCTCGAAATGGTCGAGCAGGCGCCCCGGCGTGGCGATCAGCACGTCGGTGCCGCGGGTGAGCTTGGCGTCCTGGTCGGCGAAGGAGACGCCGCCGATGATCAGCGCCACGTTGAGCTTGTGGTTGGTGCCGTAGCGCTCGAAATTCTCCTCGACCTGCGCGGCGAGTTCGCGGGTCGGTTCGAGGATCAGGGTGCGCGGCATGCGGGCCCGGGCGCGGCCCGACTCCAGCATGGTCAGCATCGGCAGGGTGAAGGCGGCGGTCTTGCCGGTTCCGGTCTGGGCGATGCCGAGCACGTCGCGCCGGGCGAGCACGTGCGGGATCGCCTGGGCCTGGATCGGCGTCGGCTCGGTGTAGCCGGCCGCGGACACGGCCTGGAGAACCTTGTCGCTCAGTCCAAGATCGGCGAAAGACATCGGGTCGGAAAAACCATTGTGCGCGTGGGATGGGCCGATCGGGGGCTCAGAACTCGCGCCGGCGGCTGATCGCGAGAGCCGTGCGCGGTACGCCGTCACGCGTCCGAACGCGCGCGACACTTAGACCCCTGTGCCTGCTTGTCAATCGACTGCGGCGGCCTGAGGCCTTCGCGGGCATCGGGAAGGCACGGCTGCACCCGTGGACATCCTGCGCGCGTCCGCAACGCTGTTATTCGCCCGGCGGGGACCGGTGCCGTCAGTTACCGCACGCCCGCGCGCAGGGGCGCTCCCAGCGCGCATGGGTCGAGCCGCGTCGCCTGCGCCCGGGGGCCGATCGAGCCGGTCACCTCCGGGTCGCCGGGCAGGCGGGCCGAGCGCCGGTGCGGGTCGGTCGGCTTGGCGGCGTGGTGGGCGAGCGCCGTGGCGGCGAGGCCGAGGACCAGTGTCACCTTGATCGACCAGGCGAGGGGACCGCGCGGTCTGGAGGAGCCGGAATCGAGGGACATGGGCGCGCATCCGTCCGCCCGGCCGCTCCCGGAAGCGGAGTGCCGGCAGGGGCCAGCATCGCCCGGACAGGGTTAATGCGGACTTGCCCGAGGACCTGCCCCAAGGACTCGCCCCAAGGACCTGCCCAGGCGCCGCAGGGTTCCGTTAACCGTATCGGCGTTAGGTTTCGTCCGAACGTTTGACTGTTGCCGGTTTTCGACAGGGCGAGCCGCCGATGTGCGCAACGGCACATCGGGCCGGGGCGGACGCTCACGGCCGGGTAAGCTTCACCTTTCGTTGACGGGTTCGGGTGCATTCATCGCTTCATCGCAGGAGGGCGACGGATACCGGGGAGATCCCCCGGACCACTTCACACAAGCACCGGCTCCCGCCAAACCAGGACACGACACGATGAAAAGCCTGCTTCTCGCTTCGAGCGCGCTCGTTGCCGCCACGGTCGCCGCCTCGGCCGCCGACCTGCCCCGTCGCGCGGCGCCCCCGCCGGTGTTCCAGCCGGTGCCGGTCTTCACCTGGACGGGCTTCTATGCCGGTTTCAACGCCGGTTACGGCTTCGGCACCCAGGACGACCGTGCCCCGACCGTGCTCGGCGTCGGCCCGGCCTCGCTCCTCGTCCCCGCCGGCACCACGGCCGTGGTGGCCTTCAACAACCGCGAGGCCAACGAGGGCTTCGTCGGCGGCGGCCAGATCGGCTACAACTACCAGTTCACCCCGGGCTCGGGCTTCGTGATCGGTGTCGAGGCCGACGCCCAGTACGCCGATTTCGGCCGTAGCCGGAACCGCTTCCTGACGACCAGCCCGCTGGCCGCCCAGCAGGTGTTCAACCCGGCCGGTCTCTCGGGCCTCGACTTCTTCGGCACCGTCCGCGGCCGCCTCGGCTACGCCTTCGACCGCACCCTCGTGTACGGCACCGGCGGCTTCGCCTACGGCTCCGGCGGCGGCCGCGACTTCGGCACCGGCGTGTCGAGCGACGACTTCCAGACCGGCTGGGCCGCGGGCGGCGGTATCGAGTACGCTCTCCCGACCGACTCGTTCCTGAACTTCTTCAAGTCCTCGGCCGTGACCCTGAAGGTCGAAGGTCTCTACGTGAACCTCGACCGCGGCACCGGCGGCCGTGGCGCCTTCGCGGTGGACAACCAGGGCCGCACGGTCACCGTGACCAGCCCGGGCGTCGTGCTCGTCAGCGGCGGCCAGCAGGTGCGCGACACCGAGTTCGCCGTCGTCCGCGCCGGCCTGAACTACAAGTTCGGCTCGTACTGAGACCGAACAGCCGGCAGTCCCTCATCGGACGGCCGGTCGTCCTCGGAAAAGCCCGGCCGCGCGCCGGGCTTTTTCGCGTCGGGCGCCTCGCCTCGGGCGACGGCCGCGGTTAAGGTCTCGCTTACCATCCTGGCCGATCCTGCCGGCACGGGGCCCGCGCGCCGGCGCCCGCAACCGCCACGGCGAGACCCGGCATCCGCATGACACCCGGCACGACAGTCCGCACCGCACGGCGGATGGCCCCGGTCGATCGGGGCGGGCGCAGGCGGACGCTTCTCTGCGCCGCCCTGTTCGCGAGCCTCTGCGGGCCTGTCCCCGCTGTCCGGGCCGAGCAAACCGCTCTACCTGCGAATCCGCTCGAACCCGGAGGCCCCGCTCGACGGGGCCGCCGCGCAAGGGCCGACATCCGGGCCGGCATCCGGGCCCGCCGCCGATGCGCCCCCGCGCGAAGAATCCGTGTGGGAGCGCAGCGACCGGCGCGCCCGGATCGCGATCGCCTCGGTCTGCGCCGGATGTCTCGCCCCGCGTTCCACGTTGCGCGCGTTCATGCCCTCGTCCGTGGCGGAAGCCCCGGGCTCCGACACGCCTCCGCCCGTCCCCTCACCCTTCGCACCGACAGCAGGTGATCCATGACCCAGGCCCATCCGACCACCGGCGCGACCGTCGATCCGGAATGCCCGGTCTCCCTCGAACAACTCGGCGCGGTCTACCGTGCCGACGAGTACGACCTGCCCTATATCCTGGAGACGATCCCGGCGCTGACGCGGGCCAAGCTCGCGGCCTATCTCTACGGCAAGAGCCACATGCACCAGCTCGGCCTGAAGGTGGCCCGCGCCTGCGAGCGCGACGACCTGATCCGGGCGGTGGGCGAGATCGGCGCGGTGATCTACGGCCAGTCGCGGCTCAAACCCGCCCAGGCCGCCCCCGAGGTCGAGGTTCCCGCCGGCCGGGGCGCCCAGGCGGCCCCGCCGAAGAAGGTCAAGATCAGCCTCGGCGGCTCCGCCGCCAAGGGCCGCAGTTTCGATTGAGTTCGGGCCGCTCCCGTTCGCCGGGCGAACGGGAGCGGCCTCGATCCTCGTATTGTGATGCGTATCGTTCCCGAAGGCGGCCGTCGCGCTCGGAAACGATGTCTCGGGACGGCTTGGGAAGATTCGATGTTCGCATCGTGGTGGAAGCTCGGCCTCGACACGACCATGCTCGCCTTCGAGGCGCAGTCGGTGATCGCCCTGCGGATGGCCAAGCTCGCGACCGGCGGCAGCGCCGCCCATCTGGAGGCGCAGCGCATGGTCAGCGAGAAGGTGTTCGCCGCCGGCGAGGCGGCGATGCAGTTCGCCACCGGCGCCTCGCACGGCACGGTGGTGGCCGGCTACCGTCGCAAGGTCCGGGCGAACCAGCGCCGTCTCTCCCGCGGTGCGAAACGCGGTTAACCGTACCTTAACCATCGGCTTCCATCGTTCGGGCTCGGGTCGGACGATTTCAGGAGAGCTTCATGGTGCTGTGCGAGACGAGCGTGCGCGAGCGCGCCTACTACATCTGGGAGGGCGAGGGCCGGGTGTTCGGCCGGGCCGAGGCCCACTGGCTGCAGGCCGAGGCCGAGCTGCGCCGGACCGGCGTGACGGTCGAGGCCAGGGCGGACGCCGCGCCGGCCGAGGCCGCCAAGCCGCGGGCCGACCGTGCCAAGACCACCGTGGAAGCCAAGGCCGCGGCGAAAACGGTTGCCGTGAAGGCGCCGGCCGAGGTGCTGGCGGGCGTCGCCAAGGCTGCCAAGGTTGCCAAGTCGGCGAAGGCTCCTGCCAAGGTCTCCGCGAAATCCGCGGAGAAGCCGGCCGCGCGCCGCGCCAAGGCCCGCGCCGGGGCCGAGGCCGCCGTCCTGCACTGAAAACCTTCAGGCCGATGCGGTTCGAGAGCCCGCCGCCCCTCGGGGCCGGCGGGCTTTTCGCTTTTCGGGGAGGCTTTTCGCGCACACGAACGGCCGCGGGGAACGCGGGGCAGGCCCGGCCGTTGCCCATCGCACGCCCCGCGACGCGCGGCGGCGATCTCACGGACCGGGGACGGACTTCGCGATGCAGGCGCTGATCGGACGGAGTGTTGCGGTCGCGCTGCTCGGCGCGGCGACCCTGGCGATTCTGCCCGCCGCGGCCGGGCCCGGGCGTGGCGACGCGGCGTTCGACGCCGCGCCCGCGGTCCCGGCGGTCGGCGGCCGGGCGCCCTGGAATGCGCCCTGGGAATACGATTCCGGCAGCGGCAACGACCGGCGGCCCGAACTGCCCTACTACCAGCAGGGCCGCGGCCAGCAGACCGGCGGTCCGGCCCGCAACCTCCTGCCGGACGACGGCCTTCGGATCTTTCCGCGCTGAGCGCCGGCTTTTCGGATGAGCGCCCGCATCAGGGCCGTCGTGTTCGACATCGACGGCACCCTCCTCGACAGCGTCGACCTGCACGCCCGTGCCTGGGCCGAGGCCTTCGCGCATTTCGGGATTCGTGTGCAGGAGGCGGACGTTCGCCGCCAGATCGGCAAGGGCGGCGACCAGCTTCTGCCCGTCTTCGTGGACGCGGCGCGGCTCGCCCGGGAGGGCGAAGCGATCGAATCCTACCGCTCCGACCTGTTCAAGCGGGCCTATCTGGCGCAGGCTGAGCCGTTTTCCGGCGTGCAGGCGCTGTTGAGCCATGTGCGCGATGCAGGCCAGATTGTCGCGCTGGCCTCCTCGGGCAAGGCCGACGAAGTGGAGAAGTACCAAAGGATCCTCGGCATCGCCGGTCTCGTCGACGTGGTGACCACCTCCGACGCCGCCGACCGTTCGAAGCCGCATCCCGACATCTTCGAGGCGGTGCTGGAGAAGCTCTCCGGCATTCCCAGGGAGGCGGCGATGGTGGTCGGCGATACGCCCTATGACGCGCAAGCCGCTGCACGCGCTGGGCTTTCCACCATCGGCGTCCTGTGCGGCGGCTTCCCCGAGGCCGAGCTGTCGGCGGCCGGCTGCGTCGCGATCTACCGCGATCCGCAGGATCTGCTCGACGGCTACGGCCGCTCGCCGCTCGCATGAGGGGAGCGGGCGTCGAAAACCCGTGGGCTGTCGATCCGCCGCTTGAGGGAGCCGCTAACCGCGAGCCGGCAAACCTATGGCGTCGCGATTTGGAACCGTTTAAGAGCGCGCCCCGCGGGGGCGAGCCCGCTTCCGGATGCGATCCATGCAGAGCACGGCCGAGACGGTGATGACGACCTCGAAATCCCTCCAGCAGCAGGTTGCCGAAGCGATCGAGGACCGGGCCCTGCCGATCAGCCGGCTCCTGCGCCTGATGTGGGCGCTCGATGCCGACCGCAGCGCCGCCAACCAGAACCTGCGGGCCCGGCTCCGCGCCCGAATCGGCGCACCGCCGAGCGCCTGAGCTTTTCCGCGCCCTCGGCACGCGTCGAGACGCCGTGCGAGGAAGGTCGGCTGAACCACTCAACGGCTTTCTTGGGCTTTCTCGCCTTTCGGAGGTTGCCGCGCTCCGAGAGGTTTTCCGCTTAAGAGCCTCGTCCCGAAAGGTGGCTGCCGGCTTGTCTGAAAAGACGACGCTCCAGGCGCTGCCGTCAGGCCTCGGCGGGCGCCTCGATCCGGCCGGCGCGCAGGCGCACGGTGCGGTCGCACAGCCGGGCGAGGCCGGGATCGTGCGTGACCAGCACCAGGGTCGCGCCGCGGTCGCGCTTCAGGCCGAACAGCAGCTCCACGATCTGCCGCCCGGTCGCCTCGTCGAGGTTGCCGGTCGGCTCGTCGGCGACCAGGATCGCCGGATCGGGCGCGAGCGCGCGGGCGATCGCCACCCGCTGCTGCTCGCCGCCGGAGAGCTGGGCCGGGTAGTGCCGCAGCCGGTGGCCGAGCCCCACCGCTTCCAGTTCCGCCGCCGCCCGCCCGTGCGGATCGGCCGCGCCGGCGAGTTCAAGGGGCAGCGCCACGTTCTCCAGGGCGGTCATGGTCGGCACGAGGTGGAAGGCCTGGAACACGATGCCGATGTTGCGGCCGCGGAAGCGCGCGAGCCCGTCCTCGTCGAGGCCGCCGAGATCGGTGCCGGCGATGGTGACGCGGCCGGTATCGGGCCGCTCCAGCCCGGCCATCACGGTGAGCAGGGTCGACTTGCCCGAACCCGAGGGGCCGACGAGCCCCACCGCCTCGCCCCGCTCGACATCGAGCGAGATGCCGCGCAGGACATGCACCCGCGCCGGGCCACGGCCGAGGCTCAGCTCGATCTGCGACAGGGAGACGGCCTTGTTCGACATCAGGCACCGACCGATCTTGGCAAGGGGCTTGAGAGCCACACGGACAGGTTCGAGCGAAAGGACACGGCTTTGCACCAGGACACGGCCTTGCACCACGCGCACGAGGCGGAAGCCGAATCCGGTGACGGGCTTGTGTCACGCTCGCGCCCCCGGCGCGAGACGCCCCGCCCCGATGTGGGGCCGCCCCGCCCCCGGCGCAGGGCCGTGCTGATGCTCCTCTTCGCCGCAGCCACGCTCGCGGGCGCCGCCGGCCTCCTTCCCGGCGCCGGGCGGGCCGCCGACGCGCCGCTCAAGCTCGTCGCCTTCGGCGACAGCCTCACCGCGGGCTACCGCCTGCCGGCCGAGGCCGCCTTCCCCGCGGTGCTGGAGCGGGCCTTGAAGGCCAAGGGGCACCGGGTCGAGATCGCCAATGCCGGCGTGTCGGGCGACACCAGCACCGGCGGGCTCGACCGGCTCGACTGGTCGGTGCCCGAGGGCACCCAAGGGGTGATCCTCGAACTCGGCGCCAACGACATGCTGCGCGGCATCGATCCGACGGTGACCCGCAAGGCGCTCGACACGATCATCGTGCGGCTGAAGGAGCGCGGCATCCCGGTGCTGCTCGCCGGCATGCTGGCCGCGCCCAATCTCGGCACCGAGTACCGCGCCCGCTTCGACGCGATCTATCCCGATCTCGCCAAGGCGCACGGCCTCGTCCTCTACCCGTTCTTCCTCGACGGCGTGGCGGGCCGGCGCGCCGACACCATGGATGACGGGCTGCACCCCACGGCCAAGGGCGTCGAGCGGATCGTCGAGGGCATCCTGCCCACCGCCGAGACCTTCGTGGACCGCCTGGAGCGGAAGGGTCCGTAGCGATGCCGCGCCTGTTCACCGGTCTCGAGATCCCGGCGGCGATCGCCGAACGGCTGTCGTTCTTCCGCGGCGGCCTGCCCGGCGCCCGCTGGATCGAGCCGGGCGACTACCACGTCACCCTGCTCTTCCTCGGCGAGATCGACGACGTGGTCGCCGCCGATGTCGATGCCGGCCTGCGGGAGGCGCGGGCGCGCCCGGCCTTCGCCGTCACGCTCGACGGGCTCGCGAGCTTCGGCGGCGACCGGCCGCGGGCGCTCTACGCCTCGGTCGTGCCCACGCCGGAGCTGGCCGGCCTGCAGGAGGAGCACGAGCGCATCGCCCGCCGTGCCGGCGCCGCGCCGGAGCGGCGCAAGTTCACGCCCCACGTCACGCTCGCCCGCCTCAACCGCGAGGCCACGCCGGAGGCGGTGGCGCGGGTGCTGACGCAGGCCGGCGTGTTTCCCCGCCTGGCCTTCACGGCGCACCGCGCCGCCCTGTTCTCGGCCCGAACCTCCCGCGGCGGCGGTCCCTACCTCGTGGAGGCGGCCTATCCGTTCGCGGATGGCGAATGCGAGCCGGACGAGGGAGAAGACGGCCGGCGCCCCGTGTGATGCCGCCAGGGCATCGCTCGAAGCCGCTCGAGCGGCTTCGCGGCGCCAAGGGACACGGGCAAGAGCGCCGCGCGGAGCGGGTTTGTCAGGACATTCGTCCTGAGAAACATCGAGCGGAGCGAAAGCCTGAGCCCGCGGAGGCGGGCGCCGGCGACTGAGGCTGGCAAGAAAACCAGGGCCATCGCTTCAAGCGATGGCCCTGGTGACGCCGCGTTCCGCCCTTGCTTTGAGCGCCCGCTTGCGGCATGAGGCGAACCGCGCCGCGCGCGCCGTAGGAGTGTAGCTCAACTGGTCAGAGCACCGGTCTCCAAAACCGGGGGTTGGGGGTTCGAGTCCCTCCACTCCTGCCACGGCGCACGCGAACCGCCCGCGAGCGGCAGCCCTTCCGAACCCATCGACAAGCCGGATCACTTGCGCTAGAGCGGGCGCATTCCGAGATCCTCAGAGGCCGTCGGTGCGGGACGTTTCCGTCCCCGCACCGCGATCGGCGGTTCCCGGAACCCTGTCCGGTTTCAGTTGCGCCATGGCATCGAACGAAGCGACCAAGAAAGCCGACGCGGCGCGCGGACCCCATCGCGGCGCGGCGCCCGCAGCGCCCCAGCGCGCGACCCCGCCGGCCCGTCCCGCGCCGAAGCGCGTGGGCCCGGCGGAGTTCCTGGGCGAGGTGCGCGACGAGGCCCGCAAGGTCACGTGGCCGACCCGCAAGGAGACCACGATCACCACCGTGATGGTGTTCATCATGGTGGTGGTGGCGAGCCTGTTCTTCGTCGCCGTCGATCAGGTGCTGCGCTTCGCCGTCAGCCTGATCCTCGGGATCGGCGCCTGAATCATCGCGGGCGTTCTTCGAGAACGCCGAGGAGTTGAGAAGACCCGTGTCGAAGCGCTGGTACATCGTCCACGCCTACTCGAACTTCGAGAACAAGGTCGCCCAGTCCATCAAGGACCAGGCGGCCCAGCGCGGGCTGACCGAGCTGTTCGACGAGGTCATGGTGCCGACCGAGAAGGTCACCGAGGTCCGGCGAGGCCGCAAGGTCGATGCCGAGCGGAAATTCTTCCCCGGTTACGTGCTGGTGAAGTGCGACCTGACGGACGAGGTCTACCACCTCATCAAGAACACCCCGAAGGTGACCGGCTTCCTCGGCGCCGACAAGGCCAAGCCGGTGCCGATCCCGGATGTGGAGGCCGAGCGCATCAAGGGGCAGGTGCAGGAGGGCGTGGACCGCCCCAAGCACACGGTCTCCTTCGAGATCGGCGAGACGGTGCGCGTCTCAGACGGCCCCTTCGCCTCCTTCAACGGCACCGTCGAGGAGATCGACGAGGCCCGCTCGCGCCTCAAGGTGGCGGTGTCGATCTTCGGCCGCGCCACCCCGGTCGAGCTGGAATACGGGCAGGTCGAGAAGGCCTGATCGTAAGGGGCGAATGGCGAATGGCGAATGGCGAACGGAAGGTGTCAGGCCTTCCGGCGCCGAGCCATCCGCCGATCGTCCTCCGGCAATGTCGTTGGCGACCGGCGAGCTGGGGCACGGCCCCATTCGCCATTCGCCATTCGCCATTCGCCATCGACCGCGGGAGATCCGCCCGGCTTCGCCTCCGGGATCGCGTTCGGATCGCACCGCGACCTGCAACCGCCCGTCCGTCCGTGCCGAGGCAGCGCGGGGACGCGCAAATCTTGGGAGCAGTCCCATGGCGAAGAAGATCACGGGCTACGTGAAGCTTCAGGTCCCGGCCGGCGCCGCCAACCCGTCGCCGCCGATCGGCCCCGCGCTCGGTCAGCGCGGCCTCAACATCATGGAATTCTGCAAGGCCTTCAACGCGAAGACCGCGCAGATGGAGAAGGGGACCCCGATCCCGGTGATCATCACCGCGTATCAGGATCGCTCCTTCACCTTCGAGATGAAGCAGCCTCCGGTCACCTTCTTCCTGAAGAAGGCGGCGGGCCTGAAGCTCGGCAAGAAGCCGGCCTCCGGCTCCAAGACCCCGGGCAAGGGCGGGACCGTCGGCAAGATCTCCGAGGCCCAGCTCCGCGAGATCGCCGAGAAGAAGATGCCCGACCTCAACTGCGACAGCGTTGATTCCGCCGTCGCCATGATCCGCGGTTCCGCGCGGGCCATGGGCCTCGAAGTCACGGCCTGAGGGAGGGCGACATGGCACGCGAAGGAAAGCGCATCCGCGCCGCCCGCGAGGGTCTGGAGCCGACCAAGCTCTACGCCATCGACGAGGCGGTCAAGCTGGTGAAGTCGAAGGCTTCGGCCAAGTTCGACGAGACCGTCGAGATCTCGATGAATCTCGGCGTCGACCCGCGCCACGCCGACCAGATGGTCCGCGGCGTCTGCAACCTGCCGAACGGCTCCGGCCGGACGGTCCGTGTGGCGGTCTTCGCCCGCGGCGCCAAGGCGGACGACGCTAGGTCAGCCGGTGCCGACATCGTCGGCGCCGAGGATCTTCTGGAGATCGTCCAGGGCGGCAAGATCGAGTTCGATCGCTGCATCGCGACACCGGACCTGATGCCGCTCGTCGGCCGTCTCGGCAAGGTGCTGGGCCCGCGCGGCCTGATGCCGAACCCGAAGGTCGGCACCGTCACCATGGACGTGAAGGGCGCGGTCGCCGCCGCCAAGGGCGGCGCGGTCGAGTTCCGGGTCGAGAAGGCCGGCATCATCCACGCCGGCGTCGGCAAGGTGTCCTTCGACGAGCGGAAGCTCGTCGAGAACATCAAGGCCTTCGCCGACGCGGTCGCCAAGGCGAAGCCCGCCGGCGCCAAGGGCACCTACATCCAGCGCATCGCCGTCACCTCGACGATGGGCCCGGGCGTGAAGGTCGAACCCTCCACGGTCCTGACCGCGTAGGACGCGTCCGCAGGGACGTCTTTGCGAGAGCGCCCGACCGAGAGGCCGGGCGCTTTTCTTTTTGCCGTTTCCGCTTGATCGCTTCGGGTCTCGCCTCACGCCGTCATCGCGAGCGGCCGCGAAGCGATCCAGGGCGCGACAGGTCCGGAAAGGGCGCGCCCTGGTTTGCCACGGCTTCGCCTCGCAAGGACGCAGGACACGAACGCATCGACCGGATGGCGTCCGACGCATCTTTTCCGGCGCGCCGCGTGCGCATCCCCTCGCCCCGCTTGCGGGGAGAGGGGCCCGGCGCCCGGGTGAAATCATTCGTCCGCCACCCCCTCCAGCGCCAGCGGCAGATGCCGCGGGCCCCGCAGCGACGCACCCGGGCGGTAGGGCGGCGGGTCCTTGACCAGCGACGGCCCCTTCAGCCGCCGCACCAGGGAGACCAAAGCCACCTCCGCCTCGATCCGCGCGAGCGGGGCGCCGACGCAGTAGTGCAGGCCGCCGCCGAAGCCGAGATGGCGGTTGTCGGGCCGGTCCGGGTCGAAGCGGTCGGGATCGGGAAAGCGGAGGGGATCGCGGCTGCCGGCGGCGAGCAGGAGGATCACCGGCGCGTCCTTCGGGATGGTGGTGCCGGCGACCGGGATGTCGGCCAGCGCCAGCCGGGTGCGGTAGTGCACCGGCGGCTCGTAGCGCAGCAATTCCTCGATCAGGCGCGGCGCGGTCTCCGGCTCGGCCCGCAGGCGCTCCAGATGCCCGGGGAAGCGCAGCAGCGTCAGCATGCCGTTGGTGATCAGGTTCACCGTGGTCTCGTGGCCCGCCACCAGCAGCAGCACGGCGGTGGCGATCAGGTCGTAGTCGTTCATCCCGTCCCGGTCGGTCGCGAGATCGGAGAGAATGTCCTCCTGCGGCGCCTTGCGCTTGTCCTTGATCAGGTCCCGGATGTAGTCGGCGATCTCATTGAAGCAGACCTCGTTCCTGGCCTGGGTCTCCGCGTCGTCGCGCTGGTTGGGCTCCAAGGCAGTCGCGAGCTGCGTCGCCCAGCCGTGGAACCGCGGCTCGTCCTCCGGCGGCACGCCGAGCAGCTCGCAGATCACCGTGACGGGCAGTGGGTAGGAGAAGTCGTCGACGAGGTCGATGCGTCCCTTCCCCCGCATCTTGCCGATCAGGTCGTCGGTGATGCGTTGCGTCTTGTCGCGCATGCCGCGCACCCGCTCCGGCGTGAAGCAGCGCATCACCTGCGCCCGCAGGCGGTCGTGGTCGGGCGGATCGCGGAAGATGAAGGGGCGGTGCCGCTTGCGGATCTCGGCCCGCACCGGGCGCACCAGCAGGTCGGTGACCGGATGCCCGGTCCAGCGGAATTTCCGGGGGTCGGGCAGATCGTCCGAGCTGATCCGCGGATCGGAGATCAGCCGCGCCAGCTCGGCATGGGTGCTGACGACGTAGGTGCCGTCCTCCTGCCGCGCGACCGGGGTCTTTCGCATCTCCGCGTAGAGCGGGTAGGGGTTCGCCCGGTTGGCGGGATCGAGGATCCGTTCGAACAGCGTGCTTCCGCTCATGGGATTTTCCGATGGATCGCTGCGCGATGCGGAAAATCCGCTTCGCTCAGGCGCCGCGCGGGCTTTGGAATGTGAATCACGGGTCCTGCACACGGATGCGGGTCTGGTCGAGGGCATCCCCGATCGGCGGGAAGGGGGCGCGCTCGCGGATCGCGGCCTTGTAGGCCGGCAGCCAGCGGGCGCTGTCGATCGAGGCCGCGGCGATGGTGCGGCCGTCACGTCCGAAGGCGGCCACGAGGCGGCGCTCCTCCAGGGAGCCGTGCATCACCGCGAAGGCATCGGCGCCCTCGGTCAGGCCGACGAGCTTGATCGTCAGGCCGAATTGCTGCGACCAGAAATCGGGCAGGTGGTCGTGGCGGCGCATGGCCGAGGCGTCGCCGGCCAGCATGTTGTCCGCAACGGTCTCCGCTTGCGCCCGGGCGTTGCCCCAGTGCTCGACCGCCACCAGCGCGTCGTCGTCGTGCGGGTTCGGCCAGCGCGCCACGTCGCCGGCCGCGAACACGCCCGCGGCCACGCTCCCGTCGCGGAGGAGGGCTCGGCAGAAGGCGTCGCAGCGCAAACCCTTGGCGTCGGCCTCCAGCCCGGAGCCGTCGAGCCACTCGACGTTGCGCAGCGTCCCGATCGCCGCGACGAGGCAGTCGGTCTCGATCCGCTCGCCGTCCTTCAGCGTCACGGCGGCGAGCCGGTCGCCTTCCGCCTCCATCCGCTCGATCTCGGTCTTCAGGCGCAGGTCGACGCCCTTTTCGCGCGCCACCTCGCCGACGAGGCCGCCGAGGCGCGGACCGAGGGCGGCGGCCAACGGTACGGCGTCGCGCACCAGCAGGGTGACGGGGAGACGCAAGTCGCGGCAGGTCGAGGCCATCTCGAAGCCGATGAAGCCGCCGCCGACGAGGACGACGCGGCGCGGCTTCGCCTGAAGTCGTGCGCCGAGCCGCCGTGCGTCGTCGCGACCGCGCAGGGTGAAGACGCCGTCGAGGGCCGCTTCTTCCGATGCGGGCCAGGGCCGCGCCCGGGTGCCGGTGGCGATCAGCAGGCGGTCGTAGGGCAGGCGGCTGCCATCGCCGAGTTCGACCGTACGCGCAGCAGGGTCGAGCCGGGTCGCCGGCCGGCCGAGGCGGAACTCCGCTCGCAGGTCGGGATGGCGGGGCAGGGTGGTGTCGGCGGTGCAGAGCCCGCGCAGCACCTGCTTGGAGAGCGGCGGCCGGTCGTAGGGGAGGTGGGGCTCGTCGCCGACCAGGGTGAGGGAGCCGGCAAAGCCGCGCTCGCGTAAGCGATGGGCGGCGGCCAGGCCCGCCAGCGAGGCGCCGACGACGACGATGCGCTCGGGTCGTGCGGTCACGACGCCTCTCCGGCCTGCTCGGGGGCGTCCGGAAAGGCGGTGATCGCCCGGACCGGGCAGGCCTGGACGGCTCGCTCGATCGCGCCCCGCGCCGCCTCGTCGGGGGAGGGGTCGTAGACCAGGGCCTCGCGCCCGTGCAGCGCAAAGTGCCCCGGCGCCGCGTAGATGCACTGCGCGTAGGCCTGGCAGCGGTTGAGATCCACGACGACCTTCATGGGGAGGCTTTCGCTCTGCCTGTGCCGATGCGGGGAGGCCGCCGGAACCGGCGGGCCGACGCGATAAGCTAGGGCGGCGCCGTCCGCTCGCCACGGCGGCGGCCTGACGCTCCCGATGGAGCGGGAAACGCGGCGAGCCGGCCATCGGATCGATCGCGCGTCAGGGCGCGGCGGGCTCGATGGTGCCCAGCGTGCGCCGCCCGAGCGCCCGCGCCTTCAGGCGCAGGGCCGGCTTCTCGACGGCGTACCAGGAGAGCGCCGCGACGAGGAGGGCGAGCCCGAGCGCGGGGACCAGCAGCACCGGAGCGGAGGCCGCGGGGAACAGCGCGTGCAGGCTCTGCTGGATCGGCCAGCCGTAGAGGTAGACCCCGTAGGAGAGGTCGGCGGGGGGATCGAAGGCGGGGCGGGCCAGGGCCGGGAGGAAGGCGAGCCAGATCGCCGCGCAGCTCTCCGAGAGGAACAGCAGCGTGCGGGAGGGCGCGTGCCCCTGGAGGAGGGCGGCCGCGACGAGGCCGAGCAGCGGCCACGCCCCGAGCCGCACGCGGTCGCGCCACAGGTAGAGGCAGGCGCCGGCCGCGAAGATCAGCGGCAGGCGAAGGGCCGTCTCGGCGCCCTTCGGCATGTCGGGCCGGAAGGTTTCGAGCCCGGCCAGGGTCAGCGCCAGGGCGGCGGTGAGGGACGGCACGGCCCAGCGCCGCCGCAACAATCCGAACAAGCCGACGACCAGCACGCCGACATAGCAGATCGTCTCGTATTTCAGGGTCCAGACCGTGCCGAGCGGGCTGCGGAACGGGTTGGCCTCGAACAGGCCGGGCAGGCTCGCGTGGCTCTTGAAGGACAGGAGCGTGCCGCGCACGAAGCGCCACAGTTCCGGCGCGGCGTAGTACTCGGCGAGCGGCAGTCGGGTCAGGGCCGCGCCGAGGCCGAGACTCACGAGCAGCGTCGCGGCGACGAGACCCGGCACGATGCGCAACGAGCGGGCGATGGCGTAGTCGCGCCAGCCGCGCCGGTCGAAGCTCATGGTGACGAGGAAGCCGGAGACGGCGAAGAAGCCGTTCACCGCGTGCTCGCCGAGCGAGAAGCCGGTGGCGCGGGCCAGCGGCTCGTCGAGCGCCTGGCCGGAGACGACGCTGAAGGCGTGGGAGACCACCACCATCAGGGCCAGCGCCAGCCGCAGGGCCGAGAAGGCGTTGTGCGGGCGCGCCAGCGCCTGTGCGACCGTGGGACCGCAGAGGAGGCCGCTCACGGCTCCAAACCCTCGCGGGCGAGCGCGCTCCGTCCCCGCAGCGCCGCCAGGGCGCCCGCCGCCGAGCCGCCGTAGCGTTCCAGCCCCGCGCGGCGGAAGGCGAGGGCGGAGAGCGCCGCCTTCGGGACGTTGGTGGCGAGCATCCCGGGACTCGGATCGGGCAGGCCGTACTTCTTCGAGACGTAGGCGCGCGACCACGCCTGATGCCAGCGGGTGCGGAACACGCGGCCCGGCTCCGGCGCCGAGGAGCGCCCGCGCCCGTGCAGGGCCACCGCGCCGTGGACATGGACCAGCGTGCGGCCGGCCTCGGCCACCCGGCGGCAGAGGTCGTCGTCCTCGTAGAACAGGAAGATTTTTGGGTCGAAGCCGCCGAGTCCGAGGAAGAACGCGCGCTCGACCATCAGGCAGGCGCCGGACAGGAACGGGGCGCAGGCATCGCCCTCGGGCAGGGCGCGCCTGCCCTTCGGATTCGTGAGGTAGGGCGCGAGCAGCGAGCGCGGCTGGTAGAAGAAGCGCCCGTCCGGCTCGTGGATGCGCGGCGCCAGCAGTCCGGCATCGGGCCATGCCTCGGCCGCGGCGAGAAGCGCGGCGGCGGCGCCCGGTTGCAGCACGAGATCGGGGTTGAGGATGAGGACGTGCCCTGCCCCGTCGGCGGCGCGCACGCCGATGTTGTTGGCCCGCCCGTAGCCCTCGTTGCGGGGGTTGGCGATCACCCGCGCGCCGTGCGCCTCGGCCACCGCCACCGAGCCGTCGCGGCTGGCGTTGTCGACCACGATCGCCGGGACGGTTTCGCGGGCCAGCGCCGCGAGGCAGGCGGGCAGGGCGTCCGCGCTGTCGTGGGCGACAACGATCGCGCACAGCGCTTCGAGGTGCATTACTTGCTTAGCGTGAGAGTTAGAATCGCCCCGAGCGCTGCACCTCCAATCCCCGAAAGCAGACTGAACAATCCATTGAAAAGTACTGGATTTTTCTCGATTATTTTTAAAATGTGCTTCTCGCGTCCAGGTACCGTTAGCAACGATCGCTCGATTGTCGGTATCAATGAGTCTAGCAATTCCGAGTCTATGATGACGCGCCTATCTTCACTCTTTGAAGAGGTAGCCGGCCGTGATTCTGCCGAAAGAATTTGCTTTTCTAAACATTCCTCAATCAAATCTTCGACTTTAGATACGTCAATGCGTCCTCTCAGAAAGGCGCGATCCGCATCTTCAAGGGCGGCATAGTACGGCGATTTGTTGGCCGCGATTTGCTCTGGAATAGTTGTTGTTCCAGGTAACCGAAACCCGCTTTTTGCTGATAGTACGATATAGGAGAGTATGCGGGCAGTTCTTCCATTGCCATCTGCAAAGGGATGTATCCAGTTCATTCTCCAGAGGGCGTAGGCTGCTAAATGTTCGGCGGTCTTCGAATCCCAATTGGCATTTAGATATGCGCAAAAGTCTTCGACGAGCTCAGGCACGAATGCGGCGTTTGGCGGCTGATGCTGGCTGCCTCCAATCCGAACTTCACTGTTACGAAATGTCCCAGCGAATTTATGAATACCGGCGATGGCAAAGCGATTAAGAGTTAATAGATCCGACGGCCTGATGTAGGGACGGCCCACATCAAGCCAGTGGTCAAGTAAAAGCATTCCGACATCAAACTGTCGAAGAGCATTCCGTGCTTCTGCAAATGCTCGCTCTGCCGGATCCTTGATCAGATCCGGCTCATCAGTTTCGCTGTGTCTATCTGACATCGCCTGTCGCACCTTTGTGGCGCTTGAGATCTTCTTCAGCCAATCGGATTGTGTCGCGTGTTACGCGTTCATTTTCGATATGAGCGGATCCATAAGCAAAGCTTCTGCGCTGTGTTTCACGCTCATTTAACGACATTCCAATCGCTTTGGCCCGATCTAGAAGATTGGTAAGTTTTTTGCTCATGTCGATCACTCCACCTTCCAGAGGCTATCACTAGAACGCCCTCCCTGCCGGCATCGGCGATGGGATTCGGAGTTATGAACGAAATTTTGTGCGCGAGGCTCAGTCTCGCTAGAGCATCGTCCCGAAAGGTGGCCTCCGGCTTTCGGAAAAAGACGATGCAAAAACAAGAGCCGAGCGCATCGTCCTGGAGCCGATTTCCAGGACGATGCGCTCGGCACTCTGCTGGGCCCCTCACCCCTTCTTCTCGGGCAGGTTGAGGCGGATGTGCAGCTCGCGCAACTGCTTCGGGGTCGCCTCGGCCGGCGCGCCCATCATCAGGTCCTCGGCGCGCTGGTTCATCGGGAACAGCACGACCTCGCGGATGTTCGGCTCCTCGCACAGCAGCATGACGATGCGGTCGACGCCCGGCGCGATGCCGCCGTGCGGCGGGGCGCCGAGGCGCAGCGCGTTCAGCATGCCGCCGAACTTCTCCTCCAGCACGTCGCGGCCGTAGCCGGCGATCGCGAAGGCCTTCTCCATCACGTCGGGGCGGTGGTTCCGGATCGCGCCCGAGGACAGCTCGATGCCGTTGCAGACGATGTCGTACTGGAACGCCTTGATCCCAAGGATCTTTTCCGAGTCTCCGTCGCCGAGCGCGAGGAACTCGTCGCGGTCGAAGTTCGGCATCGAGAACGGGTTGTGGGAGAAGTCGATTTTCTTGTCTTCTTCGTTCCACTCGTACATCGGGAAATCGACGACCCAGCAGAAAGCGAACTGGTCCGTGTCGGAGAGCTTCAGTTCGTCGCCGATGCGGATGCGCGCCTTGCCCGCGAGCGCCGCCGCCTTCGCCTCGGTGCCGGCGGCGAAGAACACCGCGTCGCCCGCCTTCGCCCCGGCCTTCTCGGCGATCCGTGCCTGGATCTCAGGCGGAATGAACTTGGCGATCGGCCCCTTGCCGGAGAGATGCACGCCCTCCTCCTCGAACACGATGTAGCCCAGGCCCGGCGCGCCTTCCGAGCGGGCCCAGTCGTTGAGCTTGTCGAAGAACGAGCGCGGCTGGCCCGCCGCCCCGGTGGCGGGGATGGCGCGCACCACGCCGCCCGACTTGATCACGCCCTTGAACGCCTTGAACGCCACCGCGTCGTCGGCGAATTCGTCGGTGACGTCGGCGATGAGGAGCGGGTTCCTCAGGTCCGGCTTGTCGACGCCGTATTTCAGCATCGCATCGGCGTAGGTGATGCGCGGAAACTTGTCCGTCACGCGCTTGCCCGCGGAAAATTCCTCGAACACGCCGCGCAGCACCGGCTCGACCGCCTGGAACACGTCCTCCTGCGTGACGAAGCTCATCTCGATGTCGAGCTGATAGAACTCGCCCGGCGAGCGGTCGGCCCGCGCGTCCTCGTCGCGGAAGCAGGGCGCGATCTGGAAGTAGCGGTCGAAGCCCGCGATCATCGTGAGCTGCTTGAACTGCTGCGGCGCCTGCGGCAGCGCGTAGAACTTTCCGGGGTGCACGCGGGACGGCACGAGGTAGTCGCGGGCGCCCTCGGGGCTCGAAGCGGTCAGGATCGGCGTCTGGAATTCGAAGAAACCGCCCTCGCGCATGCGGCGGCGCAAGCTGTCGATGATCGCGCCGCGCTTCATCATGTTGGCGTGCAGCTTCTCCCGGCGCAGATCGAGGAAGCGGTACTTGAGCCGGGTCTCCTCCGGGTATTCCTGATCGCCGAAGACGGGCAGCGGCAGTTCGCCCGCGGGGCCCAGCACTTCGAGGTCGTCGATATAGACCTCGACCGCGCCGGTCGGCAGTTCCGGGTTCTCGGTGCCGGCGGGCCGGGTGCGCACGCGGCCGTCGATGCGGATCACCCATTCGGAGCGCGCCGTCTCGGCGGCCTTGAAGGCCTTCGAGTCGGAATCGATCACGCACTGCGTCAGGCCGTAATGGTCGCGCAGGTCGATGAAGAGCACGCCGCCATGGTCGCGGACGCGGTGGCACCAGCCGGACAGGCGGACGCTCGCGCCGACGTCGGACGGGCGAAGCGCCCCGCAGGTATGGGTACGGTAACGGTGCATGACGGGCTCTTGAGAAGGAGCCGGCACCATTCACGGGAGGCGGGTGAAGTCAAGGCGACGGGGCCGCTCGGCGGACCCGCCTCGGGCCGTGCCGCCTACTCCGCGGCGGCGAGCGTCACCTCGGGCACCGGCACGCCGATGTCGCGCAGCAGTTCGGCGTCGGCGTCGGCCTCGTTGTTGGCGGTGGTGAGCAGGCGTTCGCCGTAGAAGATCGAGTTGGCGCCGGCGAGGAAGCAGAGGATCTGCGCCTCGCGGGTCAGGCTCTTGCGGCCGGCGCTGAGGCGGACGCGAGCCTTCGGCATGACGATGCGGGCGGTGGCGCACATCCGCACGAGGTCGAGGGGATCGATCGGCGGCCGGTCCGCCAGCGGCGTGCCCTCGACGGCGACGAGCGCGTTGATCGGCACGCTCTCGGGATGCGGCGCGTGGTTGGCGAGCACGAGCAGCATCTCGGCCCGGTCGCGCACCCGCTCGCCCATCCCGACGATGCCGCCGCAGCAGACGCCGATGCCCGCCTGCCGGACATGCTCCAGGGTCCGGAGCCGGTCGTCGTAGGTGCGGGTCGAGATGATGTCGCCGTAGAATTCGGGGCCGGTGTCGAGGTTGTGGTTGTAGGAGGTCAGCCCCGCTTCCGCGAGGCGCTGGGCCTGGCTCCGGGTCAGCATGCCGAGGGTGACGCAGGCCTCCATGCCGAGGCCGCGCACGCCGCGCACCATCTCCAGCACCGCGTCGAAGTCCGGCCCGTCCTTCGGCTTGCGCCACGCCGCGCCCATGCAGAAGCGGTGCGCCCCGTTGGCCTTGGCGGCGGCGGCCTCCTCGAGCACGGCCTCGACCGGCATCAGCCGCTCGCGGGGCAGGTTGGCTCCCTTGTGGTGGGCCGATTGCGGGCAATAGGCGCAATCCTCCGGGCAGCCGCCGGTCTTGATCGACAGCAGAGCCGCCCGCTGGATGTCGGCGGGGTCGTTGTGCGCCCGATGCACGAGGCCCGCCCGATGCACGAGATCGAGCAGCGGCATGTCGTGGATCGCCTGGATCTCGGCCAGCGTCCAGTCGTGACGGATGGCGGCGGGGGCCGGGCCAGAGGCCGGCGAAGAGGCGAGGGAGACCACGGCGTCGCTCATGCGCATCCTTGAGGGCGAAGGCGGGGGAAAATCAAGCCTCGCCGTTCCGCGCCTGACTGTTCGAAGCGGCCCGCCGCGCCCTTCATCGACCGGTGGGCCGTCAGTTCGTCGGCTCGCCCGCGGCGACCTTCGCGGTCCAGTCGTCGAAGGCCACGACCCTTTGGCGCTGCTCGCCGAGACGATCGATGCGCAGGACCATCTCGTCGTCGCTCCTGAGGAAGCGCGGCGGCTTCATGCCGAGCCCCACGCCCGGCGGGGTGCCGGTGGTGATGACGTCGCCGGGCTCCAGCATCATGAAGTGCGAGACGTAGGCCACGATCTGGGCGACGTCGAAGATCATCGTCGCGGTCGAGCCGGTCTGCATCCGCTCGCCGTTGAGGTCGAGGCTCATCGAGAGGTTCTTCAGGTCGGGGATCTCGTCCAGCGTCACGAGCCAGGGACCGAGCGGGCCGAAGGTCGGGCAGCCCTTGCCCTTGGTCCAGGTGCCGCCGCGCTCCATCTGGAATTCGCGCTCGGACAGGTCGTTGCAGATGCACAGGCCCGCCACGTAGCGCAGGGCCTCGTTGGCGTGGACGTAGGAGGCGCGGGCGCCGATCACCACGGCGAGCTCCACCTCCCAGTCGGTCTTGGCGGAGGCCTTGGGCAGGATCACCGTGTCGTTGGCGCCGACGATGCAGGAGGGCGCCTTGTTGAAGACGATCGGCTCGGGCGGAATCGCGGCGCCGGTCTCGGCGGCGTGGTCGGCGTAGTTCAGGCCGATCGCCACGAAGTTGCGGGTGCCGCCGACGCAGGGGCCGAGGCGGGTGTCGGGCGGCAGCAGCGGCAGGCTCTGCGGATCGATTCGCGCGAGCCGGTCGAGCGATTCCCGCGCGAGGCCCGCTCCCGCGATGTCGCGCAGGGTCCCCGAGAGGTCGCGCAAGCCGCCCTTCGCGTCCACGAGGCCCGGCTTCTCGTCACCGCTCGCACCGTGCCGGATCAACTTCATCGTCGGCGTCTCCGTCCTGCCCGAGGCCTGCCTTGGGGCGCCCGACCATGGCCGTCGCCGGTCCGGGGTGCAAGCGGGGCCTCGGTTCAGCCTCTGCCTCCCGAGAGCGCCCGGGACAGCCGTGGTTCCGTGACATAAACTCCTCAATTGATCTATAATTCAGCTTTCGGCTTTTTCCCTCTGGACCGGGAGCGCGCAATCCTCTTCGATCGTCGGTGCAACTTGGGTCTGCAAGAAGACGCTTCGGAGAGACAAGATGACTGGGGGACGATCCGCGCGCTCGGGCTCGCGGGAGCCGTTGCGGCCGCTTCGATGGCGGGCGTGACGGGAGCGCAGGCCGGTGCCTTCGGCCTGCGTGAGCAGAGTGCACAGGGTTCGGGCGTCGCCTTCGCGGGCGCGGCCTCGGGCGGGGCGGGCGTCTCGTCGATCTTCTGGAACCCGGCGACCGTGACGATGCGGCCGGGATTTGCCAGCGAGCAGAGCCTGACCTTCATCAACCTCTCGGGTGAGATCACGCCGACGGTGGGCACCGCGCCGGGGCTGCTGCCCTTCGGCTCCTCCGGCGAGATCGGCCAGGGCGCCGTGGTGCCCTCGGGCGCCACCTCCTACCAGCTCACCGACCGGCTCTGGGTCGGCCTCCAGACCGGCGCGCCCTACGGCCTCGTCACCAAGCCGCGCAACGACTGGGCGGGCTCGGTCTACGCCCGCTCCTCGCGGATCTTCTCGCTCGCCTTCAACCCGGTGGTCGGCTTCAAGGTCAACGACTGGCTGTCCGTCGCCGCCGGCCCGAACATCGAGTATTTCCGCCTGACCCTGCGCCAGGCGGTGCCCGTGCCCGGCCTGTCCCCGGCCCTCTATCCGTCGGGCTTCCTCAAGGGCGATTCCTGGGGCGTCGGCTTCACCGCGGGCGTGACGGTCACCCCCGCCGCCGGCACGGTGATCGGCGTCGGCTACCGCTCCTCGGTCCATCACGACCTCGAAGGCTCGATCGGTTTCCCCGACCCGCGGCAGGCCCTGGCGCTCGGCGTCGTGCGGGCCAACCTCAACACGCCGGAGAAGGTCAGCGTCGGCCTG